>DKJY01000008.1 GCA_002454955.1 Bacteroidales bacterium UBA6680 | reverse complement strand
TTCGTTTCATCTGTTTATAATTGTTTTTTATTTGCCAGATGGAACTCGCATTTATAATCATCCTCGTGTGTGTGAATAACCATTCTCATGCTTCGTTTCATCTGTTTATAATTGTTTTTATTTGCCAGATGGAACTCGCATTATAATCATTCTCGGTGTATGTGAAAGTCTCTCAAATGCTCTGTTTAGTCATTTTTAATTTTTCTCTCTCTACAAAAGTGCCTCATCTCTGATAATAGTATCAATAATTTTTATATCAATCTCAATATATTGCAGATTATCTGTTATCTCAATATCTTTTAATGCTACATTGTATAGTCCTATACCATTTATTCTGAACAGGTAGTTTATATCATCGTTAAATGCAATAACGCACTTATGCCCTATCATATTTTCAGATACAATAACCATATTGTTAACTCTGCTGTAACTAGTGGTTTTGTTCTTATTGTTATCTATATAGTAAATATCTTTCAGCTTACCATTCCTGTCCAGGTGTTTAAAGCTATCACTGTATTCTTGTTTACCAATAAGGTTACCCTTACTATATTTAGATTTGTGAATAAGTTCTCCGTTCTCATTATAATTTAACCACACTTTGTGTCGCACATTTTTTCTGTACCATCCGTCATTTTCAATCTCTCCATTATCGTGATACTCTCTCCATCTGCCAGTTTTCTGCGATTTTTTATAGTGCCCCAGACTCTTTATATTTCCGTTTTGATAGTAATATATCCATTTACCTGTTTTATTCCCATTCAGGTACTTCCCCTTTGCCAAAATAGCTCCTTTACTGCTTCTGAATAGATACTCGTTACCATATATATCCAGATATTTTACTCTGCTTATAAGATAGATATTCCAGAACGGAACATTAGGACGATCAAAGTTCATAATCTCGGTTAACTCGCCACTGTTTGAAAACCCAAACCACTCGCCACTTCGCTTACCATTTATGTAGTGCGATATGAGATCTATTCTGCCATTTTTATGGTAGGTGATATATTGTCCATGCTTTTTGTTATTCTTATCTAAATATCCTACAGATAAAATTGTACTGTCGTTATAGTATGTTTTAATCTCGCGCCCTGCTATAGTTAATTCCATATTGCAGCTATTTACTGTGTCGTTTATGTTCATCAATCTCACATCTGGCAAGACACCACTTAGCCAGACATTAAATCCGCGGGAATCTATATTAGTCAGGAGATCATCAAACTCATCTATGCAACGTTTAAGGTGCACTGCCACTGTATTACCCAGACCAATCTGTTGGTTTAGTAGCTGGTAGTTAAGGTTGGGGTAAACAGCTCCTCTCTTAATAGTTGAATCGTTTTTATATACCAGAATGTTGGTATTGCAGTTTATAACACTATCAGTAAGTCTGTTTATCTCATCTATTTTTGTATTATAGGCTCTCTTTATCTTATTAGGTTCCGATTCCGTGGCACCATATGTTATCTGCTGAATATCCTGATTGTATCTGTACTCTCTTATTGCAGGAATGCCAAACCAGTAGAATAGCGATCCTCCAATTAACAGAGAGTATATAGATATCTTTATAAAAAGTCCTTTAAACCTACCCGTATCCACACTCATCTTGTTTCAAGCATATTATTTAGTCCCACTCAATACTATCTGCTTCGTTTTTTAATATCTCGTATATCTTACTCTCGTTCTCTATCAGGTTAATAATAGTTGATACCAGCTTCTCTGCTCTCTTCTCATTCTCGTCAGTTGCAATATAATATGCAGCATAACTTCCCGCCTCCGGATCTCTCTCCATATTAATTAGAGTATCAGGACAATGTTTTTTAAGATAGTAGTTAAGAAAGGCATTCCAGTTATATCCATTCATATATGCTTCAGGATATATCTCATTCATCTTCTCTCCTATTCTGAAAGGTTTATCACTCTCGTTCTTAAAGCTTACAACAATTGTATTGCTCTCTCTGTGTTTAAGCAGTTTTACATAGCTCTCCATTTACTTAAATACGTTTTATATAGTAAGGCTGCCGGGAACTACCTTAGGGTAATTCATTAACTCCACACTCATAGATTCCTGAAGGTAGTTTTAAACCCTCCCGAACAGCTCTACTCCGGGTTAAATATTTGCATCAAGAATTGACCAGTGCCAAATCTCTTTTCCGTTTCTGATGTGCGCAATCTGCGACGATTTTACCTTAACAGGATTATTACCGGACTCTGTAACAACAATAATATATGTGTTATCAACCTTTTTAAATATTGCCGATAATGAGTCGTCGCCATTTCTTACCTCTCCATTCTCATTGGTAAGAGGGAAAAATCCGTTTGTTCCATGCGATTCATATCGTATCTGTCCTATCTCTACTCTGTTTACAAATGTTCTTATCTCCTCCAGTATATCAGGTTGAATATCGCCATTTGTTGAGTAGGCTATTACATTATATATCCAGTCGTCATATGTAAACTCTCTGAGGCTTGTTCCTTTACAAATCTCCTTTACCGGAAATGTAATATACTTTTTGTGACTCTTCTTCCAGAAAGACCAGAACAGGAACCTTCCCGGACACGCTTTTTTAAAGTTCTCTCTGTTGTTAAGTTTAGACTTTAATGTATCAAGATTCATTGTACTATTGATTTAACAGGTTCTGTTTTGATTTTTTCTTAAAGAAGTTTCTGTAGTAGAAGAACATTATACCAAGACCTCCTGCAATAAGTATATACAGACCATATTTTGTCATGAATACATTTGATTCTGTTTGCAGATGCAATGGGTTGTCTTTATTGTACAGTACGGTAATAATATCACCTTCTGATTTCATACTACCAATAAACGGGAATCTGTCAAGAAGTACTCTGCTCTCATACTCTTTATTATCTTCCTTTACAGTATATACAACTGTTGCCTTCTCGTTAAGTTTTCTTCTGGTTCTGAATGTCTCTATACTTATAATTTTGGCCTCTGTCTCCTGCCAATCTATCTCTTTTGGTTGCTCTGTTTGTGCATACGATGTTACAGATATAAGTACAGACAGAATAACAAATAATAATACTCTCATTTTTAATATGTTTTTTTAATTATATATATCAGCAAAATATTTACTAACCTCGTTAAATAACTGGCGCTGCCCTTTCTCTAACAGCATTCTTACAATGGGTGGAATAAACCCTCTTCCGGTAGCAAAATTTCTTAGGTATACTCCAGGTATTACAGGTTCAATCATTACATAGTTATTATCAATAAAGTTTACCTTTATACCATACAGAGCGCTCTTTTTAACAAGCACACAATACTCCTTTTTTATATTGATATCGCGCCAAGAGTTAAACATTTTTTTGCACTCATAACTACTCTTTGCCTGAAGATACTTCTCCAGATCGTCAAGGGTTCTGTACTGCTCCTTAATCTTAAATTTTGTATTCATCTGTTTATAATTATTTTTTCATTTGCCATATAGAACTTCGCATTATAATCATCCTCGTATGTGTGAGAAATCTTTCTCATGCTCGTTTCATCTGGCAATAGTTTGTCTTTATATTATCATATTTAATAAGCAGGCTGGTCTGTTACAGATCATACTTTTTCCACGGACTATTTTCATCATTTAGCAACAGGTATACAATCTCTTCCATTGAGTCGTACAGGTCATCGTCTATGCTCCATACCTTGCGTCCAAACAGGTATGTATTTGCAAATTCCGACCATGAGTTATACTCTCTCTTAATCTGATCAAGTGCATGGTTTATATATCCCCATGCCTCATCATCGGTTATGTAACCACACTCATAACACCAACACGACACATTAACCAAACGTCCATAATCCCATGACGATATTGTTTTAGGATAACTTGTATATCCCTCTCCGCTACTCTTGTTTATGCGTATAATCTGCTTCATATTATCGTAGAAGTTCAGGGCTCTTCTCATTACACCTTCAGTCTCCTCTTCGTCAGATGTATTTATATTTAGCATAAGTGGTAATCCGGTTCTTATAGAGTCTTCGGCCATATACCACTCGGTTGTTTCTGTTATCTGTTTTACTGCAATATAGATATCTCTGTGACCTTCATTTTTAAGCCAGTCTAATGTGTTTATTGAACTGTCATGATCGTAAACATCCCACTGATTCTTTATGGTTTCGGCTATCATATATGCATCATCGTCGTTACTGGCAAGTGCATTTACAATCTCTCCTCTGGCTATCCTCATAATTGCTCCAACCGATAGTGCCTGTAGCTGTTTACTATCAAGAGAACTCTCTTTATCCCACCTCAGTGTCCAGCCTTCATCCTCTTCGTCCTCTTCTATTGTATCAACAATATTGTTTACAGTATCTGATATCATATCGTTCAGATTAATATTCTGCAACTGTTCCATGCCCGGAACATTACCATACATCTGCTGTACCTGCGATAACATATCCTCATATTGCGATGATAATCCGGGTACAGATTTTGCCATATTCTGGTTCATCATTCCTTTAAGCATATCTTTCTCTGACTGATCTTCAGATACAGGAATATAGAACAGATGGTTCAGGGGGAAGGTATGTTGTTTCATCTCTATTGAGAATGGCAGTGTTGGATTAAGCTGAATCAATGGTCTGCTTCTATCTGCTTCCTCAATAATATCCTTAAGTATTTTGTGTACTGTATTATGAAATGCCTCATCCAACATCGATGGGCTTTGAGATACATCATCTTTCCACTCATCTATCTCAATCAACGATACCCTTATATACTCATCGGCATCGTCAGACAGGTTAGAATCCGGATTCTCTATCAGAAGGCTTGTATAGCCATTAAGATAATCAACATATATTACCATATCGTTCATTATGGTAATATTGTTATCGGCTATATATCCAAAGCTGCTGTTTACAAAGTCTGTAAGCTGAGCAGCTACAGTTTCCCAATTTATCATTTTTACTTATCTCTGTTTATTTATTCCACAAATAAACAGATAAAGTACTCCTTAAAAATTGCTATTGAATTTACGTAGCGGAACGATATTTATACGTTGGGACAAAATCCATTTTCGTAAGAATTACTACTTAAAATATTTTAGTACCTCGTCCTTTCTTCTGAATGCTACAGGTACCGTATCAGAATCTCTTAACTTAAGAGTTCCGTTATTATAGTACTCCTGAATGTAACTCTTATTAACAAGGTACGATTTATGGGTTCTGAAGAATATAGTTGTTGGCAGTAGTTTTTCGTACTCCTTTAATCCTTTTGATACCATAACCTTGTTGCCATCGTTAAGATGAAATGTGGTGTAACCCGATTCTGAGAAACAGTATACTATCTCAGAGAACATTACAATGCGCATTCCCTCCTTAAATCTTAGGGTTATTGACTCATGTGTTCCCGATAATTGATCCTCTATAAGTTTTACTCTCTGCATATTGTTATCATTCAGTGCATCAAAATCTTTATAGAGTTTCTCTACTGTATCTTTAACCTCATCTACATCCAGTGGTTTTAGAATATAGTCAAAGGCTCCACACTTTATTGCCTTAAGTGCATACTGCTCATATGAGGTAATAAATACCAATCTAAAATCTATCGATTCCAGCCCCGACAATATATCAAATCCTGTTCCGTCAGATAACTGAATATCCAGAAAAACAACATCCGGATTGCAGTATTTAAGCAATATCAACCCCTCTTTAACACTTCCACAACTTCCTATTATAGAGATATCACTATGTTTCTCAATAGTGTTTATTATATATTCACGTATCTTTACCTCGTCGTCTATAACAATTGCCTTCAGCATACCTTAAATATTTTTAAACGGAATAGTCAACACAACTGAGACTCCACTATCCTCTTCTGGTTTATTCTTGTTATTTATATCTACATTAAAATTGCTGCTAAACTTATTACCAAGCAGAGAGAATCTACGCTTTGTAATATTTATTGAGTGCGATGGCTTTTTCTTCTCAGCCTGCTCCTCTTTTATGTTTAGTCCACACCCATTATCATCTACCTTACACAGTATAACTCCTTGCAGTTTCTTAACCATAATCTTAATCATACCGCCCTCTTCAACTCCTTTAAAGCCGTGCTCTATTGAATTCTCTACAAATGGCTGTATAAGCATTGGTGGTATTAGTATATCGTAACAATCAATTCCATCCTCAATATCAATCTCATACTCAAACATTCTGTCAAACCGCATCTTCTGTAGTTCAAGATAGTTGGTTATTGCCTCTATCTCATCCTCTAACGATATATACTCCTCAATAGAGTTATCGAGACTCAGACGCAGAAGTCGTGAGAATTTAACAAGATATCTCTCTGCCATATCAAGCTTTTTACCCGATATAAACGACTGTATAGTTGTAAAGGTATTTAGTATAAAGTGCGGATTCATCTGCGATCTTAACAGGCGCTGTTCTAACATAAACTGCTCCTGATCTCTCTTTGCCGTTCTTGCTTTTGAATAGTATATAAAACCAAAAACCACAAATGCAATTATAAGAATAAGTGCTACAATAATTATTGCATTGTTAACCTGTACCTGCTTCCTGTAGTCCATCTCTCTCTCAAGCTTATCTATCTTTGCCTGCTTTATCTCTGTCTGATATTTGGTCTCTAGCTCTGCCAGTTTAGAGTGCATATTGTCATTATACACCTCCTCGCGATAACGTATATAATCTTTGTATGCCTGTAGTGCTTTATATGGTTTGTTCTTACTTATATATATATCGGCAATATATTTAAACGAATACTCAAGCAGACCTTTTGTCTTCTTGTCTATCTTAATATTTCGGGTACTCTTAAGAACCTGTTTATAGTAGTATAGAGCAGAGTCCGTTTTCCCTCTGTTCAGGTATATAGATCCGCAGTTATACAGGTTTGTTGTAATCGGAAGATTAACCTTCTTACAAAGTGATATTGATTTCTTATAGTAGTTCAGCGATCTGTTCTTAAACCCTACAGAACCATAACAGTTTCCCTTCTCGGTATATGCATAACTCAACAGTGCAGCGTTTGATCCTTCTTCAAGAATATCTATAGCATTATCAAGATAGTAAAGTGATGAATCTATCATGCGTTTCTGCGTGTATATGGTAGCTATTCTGAAACTCATATTAGCATAGAGTGAGGTATCACTATATCTGATAGCATAATCGGATGCCTTTTTCAGATATCTTACAGCTTTACTGCTTCCGCGTTCAAGATAGAAGTATACACGTGCAAACTCACCATATAGTTCGGCAAGTTTTTCCGGGGCATGTTCCTTTGTTATTATCTCTGCCTTTTGAGCAACATCAAGTGCTTTATCCAGTTGGGCAAGTCTGGCATAATCTATAACTATCTTGGGTTTTATATCTGCCAAATCTTTATAACTATCTGTTTTTGTGAATAAAGAGTCGGCTCTTAACAGATAATTAAGAGATCTTTTATAGTCTCTCTTATACATATGCGCCATTCCAAGCGATTTAAACATATATGCAGAATCTGTATCTGTAAATGAGCTATTATTATTAATATGATATACTTTTACAACATCTATTACAGAGTCCTGATTCTTATAGTTTAACTGTTCTGTAATATCGTTATAGAATGTTTTATGAATATCTATCTCTCTGTTCTGTTTATTACATGACAAAAACAGAGCTATTACAGTCAAAAAAAAGAGTACTCGGCTACTAATAAAATAGTGTCTCATCATTAAAATTTTTCTGGATAATTGTATTAAAACCGGATCTGATACAGACCCTTTAGAATAAATATTACACGTTTAGTTTTATGCTGTGCGAAAGTAATACTTTTATTATTTAAAATCACATTGATCCGAAAGTTTTGCTCATTTAGCTAATAGCATGTCTCTATCCCTTTATCCATAAAGAGACAGTTGTTGATTTTGAGAAAAAAAGTCATGTTGGGCAATTAATTGGAGCTGTTTGGGTCGTTTTACCTTTTTTGCACCCTCATTCATCGTGTTGCACACATAATCCAATGTAATGTAAAAACATAGACTCATTCTTATTTTTTCTACAAAGTTAGAAAAAGCGGTTGCTTTCCTGACCACAGTTCTTCTAATAAGTTCAAGCAACAGATATGTTATTAGGGCAATGTAAATCTGAGACTTCACGGCATTCTCGCTCGTGCCTACAAAAGTTTTTATTTGCAAGTTTTGCTTTAAAGATTTGAAGAACAATTCTATATCCCATCGTTTTTTATAAAGTTCGGATACGGTCAACGCATCCCATTCCAATTGATTGGTAATTATTTCTATAATCTTGTTCTCGTCTTCTTTATAGACATGAACAAGTCGTAGTTTATGTTCGTTCATGCCACATTTAACAGCTTTGGGCGATGTAAGTCTGATTATCTCATCTTTGACAATATGTTCGTTCTTGTCTTCCGGTAAATCAAGTTCTTTAATAGTTTCATATACCGTATTGTTTTTGATCCTGGTTACGAAAACATTTGTTGCAGCAATTCGGTTTAGCATTAACGTAAAATCAAAGTAGCCTCGATCTTCAACTACAATCGTATTTTTAGGGAAGATCAGCTGTTTTAGACCGTGTCTGTCCGAAACTTTGGCTTCTGAAATGTTGACGACATCAGGAAGCATTAATTCTACATCCAAACAGGTATGTATTTTCACCCCTCCTTTAGCTGTCCGAAATTTTGCCCAATCAAACATTGACAAGCACAGCGGTATGGTTGAGCTGTCTATTAGCTTTATAGATCGGTCTTTGATCTCTTTCACGATATAGCTTTTATGATGCTTTTTTAGTACGCTGCTGTAATGGCTCAATAGTTTATTGTATAAGCTTTCAAAAACACGCCAGTCTCGTTTTCTGTTCCCGTCACTCATGGTCGATCTAGCCGGAGATTGCTTTAATCCCAAATCGGAAATAAATGTTTCGCTAACGCCAATACCTGTCGATATATCACTCAATGTATGGCATTTATAAAGCTGTCCGAAAGTCAAAGCAACGAATTGGTCGAAAGTCCTATATTTACTGCACCCTTTATCTGTTTTATAGGTATTGGTGCAATTATCAAAAATCCACTTAGGTACCAGATCTAAAATTTGTCTTACTAATGGTTTGTTAGTATTTTTGTTTCGCCTGAAGAGTCCCATTATTATTTTTATTTTTTCGTCGAAACAAAAATAAGGGATTCTGATGGCTTTTCAATTTTTCAACTTTCGGATGACAGTGAATTAATATAAAATGGCGACATACAAGTAATATTGAAGAGGTGGTACTGTTTCTGGTCAGAATAGATCTTATTGAAATAAGTAGCGACAATATGTTATATAATCTATCTTCAAAAGCTTGTAATCTTATAGAATCAGGTGAAATAGGCGATTATATATGGCGATATATTGATATTGAGGAGTATGAATATTATCAGGATTTAGATGATAATAGAAACTGTAATAAAAAGAGTACTGTTTCTGAGGTTAAGAATAACAAATTGATATCCATACTCTACAAATCAAGTTTTCTAGTTGTAATTATGCTGTTAGCTCCCTGGGTTTATATAAATATTATGTGCGAAAAAGATACAGATAACACTAAATTGCAAAAAGAGAGAACCCCTATAATGCATAAACAACAATCAGGGTTAACAGATAAAGTAAATAAGATAGATACAACAACAAATAATCAGCATATTCTGTAATGAGAAAAAGCATATTATTTGTATGCTCTATTAATAGAATGAGGAGTGCAACTGCTCATGAGATATACAAAAACGATTCAAGGTTTAATATTAACTCAGCTGAAACCGATACGGAAGCAGCAAATATTATTACAGAACAGCTGTTAAACCAGGCAGATGCTGTGATTGTAATGGAGAGACACCACAGAAACAGTATCAGAACAAAGTTCCCTCAGATGTACAAATCAAAAAAAATTGTCTCTCTTTACATTCCAGATGAGTTCGACTATATGCAATCTGAGTTAATTACAATTATAAAACAGAGGTTTGATGATGTTTATGCTAAGGGTTGATATGATTATAATGCTATATCAGATCATCTAAAAACCCTTTTCGTATCAATATCAACCATTGACAGACCAATACTGTCCTCAACAAATACAAATGTTTTTGACTCAAAACCAGATTTAGGTGTACATTTTATAGGGCTGGTATAAATAGTGTCTGAGACAACATAAAAATATCCCAAATAATCGTATTCAATCCTTCCTTTGATTCCATAATCCTTTATACTTAATATATCATTTGTTAGTATGAGTTCACAGTAACCTACTTTCTTGGGAGTGATACCTTTCATTATAACAGTCTCCTTAAAATCAGGTATAAACTTAATTATCTTATGTATTTCCGGATTATTTACATCATATTCTAACACAATTCTGTTACCAGTATGCTGTTTACCGTAATCCGGACCAACAAGAATCTGATCAAAGTAAACAGAGTCATCAACAATATAAAAGTAATCAGCACGCTGAATATATCCGCTACCATATAATCCAACCTTTATATTGTTTATTTTACCAGTTGTCTCACTCCTTTCTCCAATAATAATTGTTGGGGTTTCAAAATAGTTCCAAACAAAATATATTGTGGTTGATACAAATAACAAAGCTAGAAATGTTATAAGAGCTCTTCGCAAATCCATGTTTAATAGGGTATTAAAAAAGGCCTCGGAATTACCGAAGCCTTTAATTTTATATAAGTTTCTACTATTTGTAGTATTCGTTACGGCGCGCTGCAAGTGTGTTTTTCATTAACGACACAATTGTCATTGGTCCAACACCGCCCGGAACAGGCGTTATATAGCTACATTTTGGAGCAACCTCATCGTACTTAACATCACCAAGTAGTTTCCATCCACTCTTGGTCTTGTCTGATTTTACACGTGTAATTCCAACATCAATAACTGTAGCACCCTCTTTAACCATATCGGCAGTAACATACTCTGCTACCCCAAGAGCTACAATAAGAATATCAGCATTTGAAGCAATCTCTTTAATATTCTTAGTACGACTATGACATATTGTAACTGTTGAGTCGGCACCTTTCTGTAACATAAGGTTTGCTATAGGCTTACCAACAATGTTACTACGTCCTATCACAACGCAACTCTTACCTGATGTCTCAATATTATATCGCTTAATAAGCTCCATAATTCCATCAGGAGTAGCCGAAACGTATGCAGGCAGCCCAATAACCATACGTCCCATATTTACAGGGTGAAAACCATCAACATCCTTCTTAGGATCAATAGCCTCAATAATTTTCTGATCGTCTATATGTTTTGGTAATGGTAACTGAATAATAAATCCATCAACCTTATCGTCTTCATTTAGTTTCTGAACCTCATTTAGAAGCTCTTTCTCGGTAATTGTGTCGGCAAAACGTAATACAGTAGACTCAAATCCAACCTGATTACAAGCCTTCTCTTTATGACCAACATATGTTTCGCTTGCACCGTCGTTTCCAACAATAATAGCAACAAGATGAGGAGCTCTCTCACCCGCTTCAACCATCTTTTTTACATCAGCAGCTATCTCCTCTTTTATCTGAGCAGATATCTTTTTTCCGTCAATTATCTCCATTATATAAATTTTGTTTTTTTCTGTTTAGTACCCAAAAGTAGTATAATTATATCAATTGTTTTATCTAATCATAAAATAAAAAAAGGTCGGATTTTTGTCCGACCTTGTAATATAATATTGAGATTGTTATCTGTTTTTCATCTTCATATTTCCCATCATTCTGGCCATATTCTTTCCACCAGACATCATCTTCATCATCTTACGTGTTTCATCAAACTGCTTAATAAGGCGGTTTACCTCCTGTATATCAGTTCCACTACCCTTTGCAATACGCTTACGTCTGCTACCATTAAGTAGTGTAGGGTTGCCACGCTCTTCAGGAGTCATTGACGAGATAATTGCCTCAACACCTTTAAACGCATCATCATCAATATCAATATTCTTAAGAGCTTTACCTACTCCAGGAATCATAGAAGCAAGATCCTTAAGGTTACCCATCTTCTTTATCTGACTAATTTGCGAAAGGAAGTCATTAAAGTCAAATTGGTTCTTGGCAATCTTCTTCTGAAGTTTCTTTGCTTCGTTCTCATCAAACTGCTCTTGTGCACGCTCAACAAGCGAAACAATATCACCCATACCAAGAATACGGTCGGCCATACGTTCCGGATGGAACACATCAAGCGCCTCCATCTTTTCACCTGTACCAACAAACTTTATTGGCTTATCTACAACCTGACGAATAGATAACGCAGCACCACCACGTGTATCACCATCAAGTTTAGTAAGAACAACTCCATCAAAGTCAAGACGATCGTTAAACTCCTTAGCAGTATTTACAGCATCCTGACCTGTCATTGAGTCAACAACAAAAAGAGTTTCATTAGGTTTGATAGCTTTTTTAACAGCCTCAATCTCTTTCATCATCTCCTCATCAATAGCAAGACGTCCGGCAGTATCGACAATTACAATATCGTTTCCACTACTTTTAGCCTGCTTAATACCTTTCTGAGCAAGATCTACAGGATTCTTATTTCCTTCTTCGCTAAAAACAGGTACAGAGATCTGTTCACCAAGCACTTTAAGCTGATCGATAGCGGCAGGACGATAAACGTCGCCAGCAACAAGAAGCGGACTCTTACCTTTTTTAGTTTTCAGATAGTTTGCAAGCTTACCTGTAAATGTTGTTTTACCAGATCCCTGCAAACCAGCAATAAGGATAACACAAGGCGATCCTTTAATCTCAATATCAACAGCTTTACTACCCATAAGGTCGGCTAGCTCATCATGAACAAGCTTAACCATCATCTGCTCAGGCTTAACAGCTGTAAGTACATTCTGACCTATTGCCTTCTTCTTTACAGTATCGGTAAAATTCTTTGCTATCTTAAAGTTCACATCGGCATCAAGAAGCGCCCTGCGAACATCTTTTAATGTCTCTGCAACATTAATCTCTGTTATCTTTCCTTCGCCTTTCAACAGTTTGAAGGAACGTTCTAACCTCTCGGACAGATTATCAAACATATTATTGTTGTTTTGTTTTTAGGATTTCAAAAATAATAAAAAACTTAAATTTTCAATCGGTTATACCATCTTTTAAGCGGTAAGCCGAATCTCACAATATATTATAAACAACAGAGATATATCATAACAAATATATCTCTGTTGGCTCTCTCATTTACATTCGCTCAGGAACCTCAATACCCATAAGATCCAATCCACGTTTAACAACCTCGCCTAACTGATCTGATAATTGCAGACGGAACAATCTTGTTGTCTCATCCTCCTCATTCAGAATGTAGTAGTCGTGATAATACTGATTATACTCCTTAACCAGATCGTATATATAGTTTGCCAACTGTGCCGGACTATGGTTTTTCCAGGCATCCTTAACCTGTGTTTCAAAAGAGTTTAGCTGCTTAATCAACTCTATCTCTTTAGCATTAACAGCATATCCGCTAACAATATTAGTTGATATCTCAATACCACGCTCAGCAGCTTTTCTTTTTAACGACTGAATACGTGCATATGTATACTGTATAAATGGCCCTGTATTACCATTAAAATCTATCGATTCACGAGGATTAAAGGTCATGTTTTTACGAGGATCTACCTTAAGAATAAAATACTTAAGCGCTCCCAGACCAATGATCCTGTATATATTCTCTTTCTCTGCAAAAGAGTATCCTTCAAGTTTTCCGTTCTCTTCAGACATCTCTCTGGCAGTATTAATCATTGTGTCAATAAGATCATCAGCATCAACCACCGTTCCCTCTCTCGACTTCATCTTACCCTCTGGCAATTCAACCATTCCGTATGATAAATGATATAACTTATCTGCCCACTCATATCCAAGCTTTCCTAATATCAGCGATAATACCTGAAAATGATAATTCTGCTCATTACCTACAACATATATCATATCCTCAAAACCAAAATCATCATGTCTGATCTCTGCTGTTCCAATATCCTGAGTCATATAAACAGATGTTCCATCAGCTCTAAGAAGAAGTTTCTCATCTAAACCATCAGACTCAAGGTTAGCCCATATAGATCCGTTCTCTTTCTTATGAAAAACACCTTTATCAAGTCCTTCAATAACGCTCTTCTTGCCTAATTTATATGTATCAGACTCATAATATATCTTGTCAAAATCAACTCCTAAACGCTTATAGGTAACATCAAATCCATCGTAAACCCATCCGTTCATAGTACGCCATAGCTCATTTACCTCCTGATCTCCGGCCTCCCACTTACGCAACATCTCTTGTGCTTCAAGCATAAGAGGAGCACTCTTTTTAGCGTCATCTTCAGTTTGTCCTTCTGCAACAAGTGCAGCAATCTCTTTTTTATACTCCTTATCAAACCTTACATAGTAATCACCTACAAGATGATCACCTTTTTTACCTGTAGATTCAGGAGTTTCATTGTTACCAAACTTCTGCCATGCAAGCATACTCTTACATATATGTATACCTCTGTCGTTAACAATATTTGTTTTAACAACACGCTTTTTATTGGCAGCAGCAATCTTTGCAATAGAGTATCCTAACAGGTTATTTCTGATATGCCCCAAATGCAAAGGTTTATTAGTATTAGGCGATGAATACTCTATCATTACAACAGGATCTATATCCTCAGCAAATGAAAGACCAAAATTCTCGTTATTACTAATATTGTTTAACTGATCAACCCAGTATTTAGCATCTATTACAACGTTAAGAAATCCTTTAATAACGTTGTAGTCTGATATTATATCAAGATTTGTCTTTAGATAATTTCCTAAATCTTCAGCTGTTTGTTCAGGCGATTTTCTTGATAAGCGCAGCAACGGAAAAACTACTACAGTAACGTCTCCCTCAACATCCTTTCGGGTCATCTGTAGCTGTATCATCTTATCATCAACCTCCTGGTTGTATAACTCCCTTACTGCATCTTTTAACGATGCCACAATTAACAAATCAGCACTCATAATTAAATAATTTTCTTTCCTAAATTAATTTAGCTGACAAAGATAGTCTTTTATAACAAAAGTAGACTGCATTTTATTAACTATTAAGGGTAATATGAGGTGTATTATCACTAAATTTTAGATATTCTTACGCATATTCTTGTAGAACCTGCTATAAATCATCAAATCTTATTCAGAAAACTCAGAATAGTAATCTCTCCTCTCGTTCTGCTTTTTTATCTAATGATGAGCCTATACCCATACCTACAACCATTCCCATAGGTATAAATATTGATATATAGATTATCTCGTTAGAAAGGAGATACATTACTGCACCCAATGGAACACCTATAACTGACATACCCAATGCAAGCCACAATGATCTGTAATAACCTTTAGTAACAAGTTTATAATCAGCATAGCAGATTTTTATTAACTCTGAGTAACATCTTTGGAGTACTCTACCTAATCTCTTTGGGTTAGATTCCAGTTCAGTTTGCAACTTGTTAAATAGTGCTACAATTTTCTGATTCCTCTCCGGGGTAATATCCTTTAATACAAGGCTGTCTATTATACGTTTAACAGATGCTGTGTACTTTTGCTCTGATTCGCTTTCAGATCTCTGCTCGCATATTTTAATCAGATCTCTAATATCATTTAGGGTCATATACAAGTTGATTTATTGAATATGACCCAAATATACTTAAAAGTTAGCTGTTTTTGCGCTTAAATACAGCTTTTATATTCTGATAATTGAGATAATAGAGAACCTTTACAGAGAAACTATTATACTGTTGTGCATTAAGTGTATTAGAGAAGTTTCTAAAGAAATCTGTCTCATTAATCTTATCAGATGTAGATATTGCATTCTTCCAGGCAAGAGTAATCTGACTTCCTGGTGCAAAATACCAACTATAGGTAAGGTCTATATTAAATGCATTAAAGTTCTGATCTTTATCATTGCTATAAAGTTTATAGCCTAATGATTCAGAGAGATAACCATCATCTTTTAGAATATAGAAATCTTTATATATAGCTTTACGCCAATAGTGACGGACTCTTAATCCAACAAACATATCTTCATTAAAGGTATAATTTGCATTAAACGTATTTGTAATTGTTGTTATATCCCGTTTACCAAAATCTATAACATAATCATCAGCCACCTCGTTCTTTGCAACATATCCTACATTATTATTCTCCTGATTAAAATCGAACTTATGAACAAACAGTAATTTATCTGAAGCCCTTAAACGCGGACTTATACTGTACTGATATTTATTAAACGAATACATATCACCAACAGCATATTTTCCGCTTAAATCAATGGACAATGTCTTTCTATAGTCAGAAGACATGTATCCTCCAATATTATACTCCTTTGGTTTCACATACATCTTTCCCCAAACTCTTGGTTCAAAATAGTCGTGACTATTTTTTATATGCATCCACCCATTAAGCCCCATCGACAAATATGAGCGTTTAAGCGTTGTACTGACATTAAAACTCATATTAAGACTTGTGTATTTAGATGGATTAAACAGACGTCCGTAATACATACTAAGCTTACTTCTGAACGATCTGAATGCTCCAAATGGCTGATAAACATTGTAACGTATCTGTCCCCAATTGGCAACAACATTGTTACGCTGTAAGAATCCCATATCATTCGGATTATACTTGTCGTCCTCAAGTTTAAATACATAATCGTAAAGCAGGTTTCCCTTAACCTTACCAATCTGTAGTCTATATCTCTGCCCTGCCTCTAAATCGCCATTTTTTATCATACTTACATTTGCCGTACCATGTAATCTGTATTTTAAGTCTTTATCCTTAAACTGAAATACAAGTGCAGCAACATCCGATAAATAATCAGAGTATCCTCTGTAATAGTTTGTGTTAGCAAAACTTATATAACTCTGATTTGGTAAACTCTGATCAAATACAACCATATTGTAGTTGGTAAATCCTTGCGTTTTATAACTACGCTCTTTACCAGAAACAGTATCTGTTATTGTTGCATATGCATTATCGGTCATCGCATTCAAGAAACCTATACCTAATCCGCTTTTTGTGCGTCCTGATATCTTTGTTGCATTTATCATCTTTACCTCATGCTCATTTTTGGTAACCTTCTCTGATGCTGCCAGATCATCATCTGCTTTGTCAAACATCTTTGGTTTTCCACCAATACGTCTTGAGTAGAACATATCTCCTCTACTAAACAGCTCTGTACCCTCTGTAAAGAATGGTCTCTTTTCTGAATATCTAACCTCAAAAGGCGAAAGATTTAGCACCCTGTCATCACTCTGAACCTGTCCAAAATCGGGTATAAGACTCATATCCAGAGTAAAGCTCTCACTTATACCAAATTTAATATCCATACCTCCATTAAAGCTCCCTCTCCACGATTCGTCAGTAACAACATCAGCATATGTTGATACATAAGGCAGAAGGGCAAGACGCAATGGTGGTTCAACATCAACAATATCTTTAAGAACACCATTCTGCATAAGCAGATTATTCTGCTTTATATCTGCATAGTTCCATGTATCCCACTCTCTGTAACGACGTATATGTCTATGAAAATTTATCTTCCAATCCTGTACCTCTGCTTTAGCAAATCGTAATGCTGAATATGGTATCTTTATCTCAGCTATCCAACCAATATCTGTAACCTTTACATCCGAAATCCAAACGGCATCCCAGTTCCTGTCCTCCCAGTTACCATTAAACTTACCATCGGTCTGCACACCGGCTGCACTAACCATAAACCTAAAAACATTCATCCCTTCGTCAAAGGTATTTATTGATACAGAGAACAGATCAGCATTATCACTCTCTCCATTGTCTCTTTTACCCACAGCACGCATAATACTATCGGTTTTGGTATCAAACATTATTGCACCAATATATATAGCTTCATTATCGTAACCTACCTTTACCTCTGTTCGCTGCGATGGATGTTTTCCATTATATGGTTCGTACTGCAAAAACGATCCCGCCGGCTTTATATTAGCCCAAAAACTCTCTGTAAGCTTACCGTCAATCTTTGGCGATTTAGTAATCTTTACAGCTTTTAGGGTACGTATTCCCATAGGCAGAGTATGTGCCTTTACAAATCCTGAAACAAGAAAAATAGCAATAACAAATAATTTGACTTTAAGCATTGTGGTATCTATATATTTACATGTTTAAACTAGTTTCCAAATATACTGTCTGATAGCAAAAAAGCGAAACATATGTTTCGCTTTTTTCAAAATTCCGAAGTAAAGTGAAATTTTATATCAGGAAATTTCTCCTGTGCCATTTGCAAAGAGTATGACGAATCGGCAAGAAATACATCTCTTCCGTGTTTATCAAATGCAATAGCTGTATGTTTTCTCTTCTTAAAGTCCTCTATTTGTGCATCATTATCGCTCTCAAACCAGCATGCTTTATACAGGTGAATTGGTTCATATTTACAGGTTGCTCCATATTCATGCAGCAGACGATACTGTATAACCTCATACTGTAGTGCACCAACTGTACCAATAATCTTTCGTCCATTCAGTTTGCTTGTAAACAGCTGAGCTACTCCCTCATCCATAAGCTGATCAATGCCTTTTGCAAGCTGCTTATACTTCATTGGATCACCATTCTCAATATACTTAAACATCTCTGGCGAGAAGCTTGGTAAGCCTTTATACTTAAGATCTTCGCCGGCAGTTAATGTATCACCTATTTTAAAGTTTCCTGTATCATGAATACCAATAATATCTCCAGGGTATGCTTTATCTATAATGGTCTTTTTCTCAGCCATAAATGCCGTTGGAGTTGAGAATTTAAGCTTCTTTCCTAATCGCACATGCGTATATGGTTTATTACGCTCAAACACTCCGGAACATATCTTAAAGAATGCTATACGATCTCTGTGATTAGGATCCATATTGGCATGTATCTTAAATACAAAACCTGTCAGAGCCTCCTCTTCCGGATCAACCACACGCTGTTGCGACTCAATAGGTCTTGGACAAGGTGCAATATCAATAAAGCAGTCCAACAGATCCTTAACACCAAAGTTGTTAAGTGCCGAACCAAAGAATACAGGTGCAAGTTTTCCGTTAAGATACTCCTCATTATCAAACTCTGGATATACACCATTCACAAGATCTAGCTCCTCTCTGAAACTGTCTGCAAAAGGTTCAAGATAAGTATCTACCTCAGGTGCATTAATATCTGTAGCTTCAATATAGTTACCAATAGTTTGTTTATCGCTACTCTCAAACAGATTAAGTTTTTTCTGATACATATCATACACCCCCTTAAAGCTTGGTCCCATACTAATAGGCCAACTTAAAGGACGCACTCCAATCTTAAGCTCCTCCTCTAATTCATCAAGCAGTTCAAAAGGATCTTTACCCGATCTGTCAAGCTTATTTACAAAAATAATTACAGGTGTATTACGCATTCTACACACCTCCATAAGCTTACGGGTTTGTGCCTCAACTCCCTTTGCAACATCAACAACAATAATTACGCTGTCTACTGCTGTAAGTGTTCGGTAAGTATCCTCTGCAAAATCCTGGTGACCCGGTGTATCAAGAATATTTATCTTTACATCTCTATACTCAAATCCCATTACCGATGTAGCAACAGATATACCTCTCTGACGCTCTATCTCCATAAAGTCAGATGTTGCACCCTTTTTAATCTTGTTAGATTTTACAGCTCCTGCAACATGAATTGCACCACCAAAAAGTAGTAGTTTCTCAGTAAGTGTAGTCTTTCCTGCATCGGGGTGACTAATAATTGCAAATGTGCGTCTGCGTTGTATCTCTTTATTTAAACTCATATCTATTTCTGATTTCAGGCGGCAAAAATACTTATTTTTTACATATTAAATGCAAAAACCCGGAGTGTAATACCCCGGGTTAAGTAAATTAGATAAAATATCTTTATTCTGCAGGCGCAACAAATGCTCTCGCCTTCATCTCTTTATCCATCATAAACAGACCATGTCCTTCACCATTAATTAGGCGTAAACTGTCTAGTATTTCACTTACATTAGCCTCTTCTTCAACCTGCTCGTCAATAAACCATTGCAAGAAACTTTTTGTAGCATGATCGCCCTCTTTAATTGCAATATCCATAAGGTTATTAACTAATGAGGTAACCTTCTCTTCATGAGCTAATGTATCTTCAAATACATTTAATGTACCTTCCCATTCTGTTTGAACCTCTTCTATCGGCTTAAGTAATACTCGGCCACCACGCTCATTAAGATAAGACATAAATTTGCGTGCATGAAATACCTCCTCTTCAAACTGTACCTCCATCCAGTTTGCAAAACCAGAAAGACCAATACTATTAAAATAGTTTGCCATAGATAGGTATAAATACGCTGACCAAAATTCTGCATTTATCTGTTCATTCAATGCAGCTTCTACTTTCGAATTAATCATAACTTATGTTCAATTGTTTTAAAGTTCAAAGTTACACAAATATTACATACAGTGATACTTAACAGATATTTTATAATGGTTCTGAATAAGGGTGTAATACTTTAATATTCAAGACCTAATCGTTTCTTAAACTCCAATAGTTTAGGATTAGCAGTTACCATATGTTTAAATTTATCCTCTTGTGTTAGTATCAGCTGCTCACTATTATCGTGTTCTGCCATATCAACACGCAGATCAAGCTTAGAGTTAGAGAGCAATCGTCTTAAAGCTTCAATTATATCAAAACGTACCTTATTAATAGCATCTTGTTGCGATATATTATTTACCTCAAAACATATAATATTACCATTTTCAAGTTTTGGTGCCTGCGATTTAAGCGTAATGTAGAGTCGCGGACTTCTCTTCTCATATGTTCGGGCTGCTTTTTCCCAGGCCACAAGCATATCACTTTGCGTAACCTCTCTGTCGGAGAAATTATACTCCACCCTCTTATCGTTTACCTCTTTTGGCTGATCAGTATTTCTGACATCATTTAATGTCATTTTCCCACTTATTGCATTCTTAATTGATAGCGTAGAACGCTTTTGTCCTTTACGTACTGTAGTAGTACCAGTAACTGTAGGCTTTACAATTGGTGCAGATGAGGTATAATCAGATATAGACGGCATCTCTGGCTGATCAGATGCTGATGTAGTTGCCGATTTACTGTTAAATGTTTGTGCCGAGCTAACTGTTATATTGGCTGCACTCTTTTTCTCTTCGTTATGTTGTTTCTGACGTTTTAATCTGTCAGATTTTTTTTTTTCTTCATTAAGTATCTCACTTAACTGTATCAACATAACCTCTACATGAAGTCGTTTGTTATTACTTGATTTATAGAGCGAATCGGCTCTGGAGGCAATCTCAAGCGCTTTAAACAGCCAGAAATCCTGACATCGTGCGCTCTGCTCTTTATACCGCTGGGCAATATTCTCTCCCACTTCAAGCAATCTTGCCGTACGCTCATCTTTACAGACAAGCAGATCTCTAAAATGAGAACTCAATCCTCCTATAAAGTGATGTGCATCAAATCCGTTTGACAGAATATCGTCAAAAGATATTAATGCAGTTCGCATATCTTCAGATAAAAATGCATCTGTAAGTTTAAAGTAGTAATCGTAATCAAGAACATTCAGATTCTGAATTACCTCCTCATAAGTAACATTCCCGGAAGTAAAACTTACTACCTGATCAAATATAGATAACGCATCACGCATTGCTCCGTCTGCCTTTTGAGCTATTATATTAAGCCCATCCTCGTCAAACGTAACCTCTTCGCTATTCGCTACACTCTTAAGATGCCCAACAATATCAGGTATTGATATCCTGTTAAAATCAAATACTTGACAGCGCGACAATATGGTTGGTAGTATTTTATGTTTCTCTGTCGTTGCCAATATAAAAACGGCATATGATGGCGGCTCCTCTAAAGTTTTAAGAAACGCATTAAATGCCGATTGAGACAACATATGAACCTCATCGATTATGTAGATACTATATTTACCAACCTGAGGTGGTATACGAACCTGCTCAATAAGGTTTCTTATGTCTTCAACAGCATTATTAGAAGCCGCATCTAACTCATGTATATTATACGATCTCCCTTCGTTAAAAGAGATACACGATTCACACTCATTACAAGCCTCAACTCTATCGTCAAGGTTAAAGCAGTTTATTGTTTTGGCAAAAATACGTGCATTAGTTGTTTTTCCCACACCACGGGGTCCACAGAACAGATATGCCTGTGCCAATTTCTTAGACAGAATAGAGTTCTTAAGTGTTGTTGTAACACCTGGTTGCCCAATAACTGAAGCAAAATCAACAGGACGGTATTTACGTGCAGAAACAATATAATCGCTCATAGTAGTTTGTGTTATCAAATCTTAAAACATACAAACCATAATATATCTAATTTGTACTACCGACAAATATAATACTATTGTGCAAAATATATAAAATGGTACAACAAGAGTTACTAACACAAATTAAACAATCTCTGTTATATTACTATAAAACAGAGCAAAACAACAAAACTCGTATTAAAAAGCTATTACAAACAGTTTAAATATTTTCTGTTTTAAGAAAAAAGAGTATCTTTGCGGTTCATTAAAGTTTAACAAAAAAAGAGTTAAGTTATGGTTAATCAGTACGAAACCGTTTTCATTGCAACTCCCGTTTTATCTGAGGCTCAGATGAAGGAAGCGGTTGAAAAGTATCGTGGCTATCTTAATGAGCTTGGAGCTGAGATAGTACAGGAAGAGAGCTGGGGACTGCGTAAACTTGCGTATCCAATCCAGAAAAAGTCTACAGGTTTTTACCACATTTTTGAGTACAAAGCAGATCCTGAATCAATCAGGACTCTTGAGACTTATTTCCGTCGCGACGAGCGTATTCTTCGTTTCCTTACAATGAAGATGGACAAATATGCAGTAGCATACGCTGACAAGAAAAGAAGTAGAACAGAAAACAAGGAGAATTAAGACATGGCTCAGAATCAATCAGAAATCAGATATTTAACTCCACCAACAGTAGAGATTAAAAAGAAGAAGTACTGTAGATTTAAGAAAAACAGAATCAAGTATATCGATTACAAAGATCCTGAATTTCTTAAAAAGTTCCTTAACGAGCAAGGTAAAATTTTACCACGTCGTTTAACTGGTACTTCACTTAAGTTCCAGCGTAAAGTTGCTAAATCAGTTAAGCGTGCACGTCACCTAGCTTTACTGCCATATGTTACAGATTTGTTGAAATAAGAATTGGAGGATAAGAAATGGAAATCATATTATTACAAGATATCGCAAATTTAGGTTTCAAGAACGATCTAGTAACTGTAAAAGACGGTTATGCACGTAACTATCTGATTCCTCAGAAATTTGCTGTCAATGCAACTGAGTCTGCTAAAAAAGTTCTTGCAGAGAACCTTAAGCAGAGAGCTCATAAAGAGGAGAAGATTAAGAATGATGCACTTGAGTTTGCTGCTTCATTAGAGGGTGTTACACTTTCTATTGGTGCAAAAGCAAGTAGCACTGGTAAAATCTTTGGTTCGGTTAATAACATTCAGATTGCTGAGGCTCTTAAGGCTAAAGGATTTGAGGTTGATCGTAAGAAGATTGTTGTTAAAAGCGACAACATTAAAGAGCTTGGTAAATTCGAAGCTGTTATCAAACTTCACAAAGAGGTTTCTACAACAGTTGAATTCGAGATTGTTGCTGAGTAATCTTTAGTCACAATATTTAAAAAAGGGTTATCTTAGGATAGCCCTTTTTTTATACCTTAGCTTAAAAGATATAACACCTAAAACACTCTACAAATGAGAAACAGTTACTACGAAGAGCAGCAATTTACAAACACAGATTTCAGTAATAAACAGATATTAGCACATAAGTATATTGAGTGTACATTTAACAATTGCGATTTTAGTAATGCTAATCTTACAGATAGTGACTTTATAGAGTGTACCTTTATTAACTGCAATATGGGAATGGTTAACTTGAGCGGAACCGGATTAAAAGAGGTGCTTTTTGAGGGCTGTAAGTTCACGGGAACAGATTTCTCAGGCTGCAGCCAGATAATGCTAAATTTCAGCTTTAAATCATCCATACTTGACTACTCTATATTCAATAACCTAAACATGAAGCGTGTACTCTTCTCTGATTGCAATATTAAGGAGGCTCAGTTTACAAATTGTAATTTAGAGGAGTGTAACTTTAGTAATAGTAATCTGGAACGCACATTTTTTGACGGGAACAACCTCAAAAAAGCTGATTTCAGGACAGCACATAATTTCGTAATAGATCCTGCTACAAACAGCCTAAAAAAGGCCAAATTCAGCACACAAGGGTTGGCTGGTCTTCTTCAGAATCATGGTATAGATATTTATTAATTTTGCCGGAATAAACAGCTACTAAAACATCTATTAAGGTTGTAGCCATTAATAATACTATACTCTCCAATGGATGATCATACACAGATAATAATACACCCATATATGATCAAGATCAGACTTAGTATAAGCCTTTCAGGCAAGCAACCCTTATAATACCATCAAACAACAGTAATCCTGGCCGTTTTTAGCACATATTTAACACTCTGCAATCCTCAAATATAATCGCATAAATTCAGAGAAATATCATAAAAACACAACTCTGTACAAGAATTTATACTAAAAAATAGTATATAAGCATTTAAGGGGTTACCAATTACGGTAACCCCTGATAGTATTTTTTAGATACAAGAACTATTCTACAATCAGACGAACAGTCTTAATCTTATTATCTATAGTAACTCTTATTATATAGATACCACTACGTAGTGATACATTAAATGTACCATCTGTAAGAATCGCAGTTTCAACATGAGTACCAATAGCTGTAAATATCTCAACCATAGCACCATTTAGATCCTCATCAGCATCTATAAACAGAGCCCCACCTTGTTGAACAGGATTAGGGTATATTGTAAACTCGAATGACTCTCCGTCAACATCAGTACCTTTATCTTCTGTAATTGTTACAGTCCACTCAACAGCAGTAGTTCCATCCTCAGCCGTTACAGTAAATTTAACCGGAGCAGAGTAATCCTTAACAGTTGCCGGATCAGGGCTGATTGTTGCTTTATCGCTTATTGTATAAGTAACAGCAAGGTTTGTTAAATCAGTTCCTTTAGGCACAACAGCTTTAACAGTCTTAGCACTAGCATCTATTGTAGCATTTCCAACTGCATTTGGTACCGCTGCCGCAGTAATCATAGCTTCAGTACTCTTTTTAGGAGCAACTGCAATTGTTACTGTCCAGTCAGCCTTAACTTTACCATCTTCAGCAGTTACTTTAAAAGTAACAGGAGAAGAATAATCTTTAACTGTTGCCGGATCAGGAGCAATAGTTGCACCATAGCTTAGTGTATATGTAATTGCAAGGTTAGTAACATCTGTACCATTTGTAACTGTAGCCTTAACAGTCTTAGCACTAGCATCAATTGCAACGTCGCCTACAATACTTGGTACTGTTGCTGCAGTAATATTAGCCTCTGTATTTGGAGGAGTTACATCTACAACATCTACAGCTTTTCTAACAATAACCTGGAATTTATTAAAAGCAAATGTCATATAACCAATAACCTGATACTGACGACCCTTCTTATGATCTGGTGTGTATGATTTACTATTGATAACAAGCTCAACACCTGAAGTATCTTCAATCTTCCACTCCTTGTAATTATTAGGAGCTACAGTACACTCACCAGTTACTTTAACAAGTACACTTTCATATTTCTCTTGAGACGCCTCTGCAGTTGTAAGCTCTATCGGGCTATATACTGTCTGACTCTGAGCAAGTACTTTGTAGTAAACAAGATCTCTAACCTGAGTAGCCTTAAAGAACTCATCTACTTTACCACGGATATGAAGCTGATCACCAACTTTAACATCTGCGTGAGTATTATCATGAACATAGATTCCACCCCATGCCTCAGCAGCATCCTGAATCATATATCCCTGTAGATTTCCATCTTTATTATTTACAAGAGAAGTAACAATACCTTTTGTAGAAACAGTCTGACCTTTAAGTGTTGATTCGTCACCACCTACAGCAACCTCCTGTATTTCTTTAATTGTAAGAACATTCTCTATTTCAACAGTTATAGTCCATGTATTCTTAACCTGAGCACCTGTTTCAGGATGGTTATCTTGTGATGTAACAACAAACTGAACCGGACTAGTATAGTTAACACCTGTAAATGCAGGAGCAACAGTAGCGCCAGTACTCATTGTAACAGTAGCATCAACATTTGTGATATCTGTTCCTTCAAAAACCAATACCTTAACAACCTTGTTCTCTGCATCAATAGCAGCATCACCTAACATATTCGGAATAGAGAACGTTTTAATAAGTGCCTCTGCTGTTTCAGCAACCTTACTCTTGAAGTTTAGAATTACTGCATCTGACTCATTTCCTGCAGCATCCTCTACTGAACCCATTCTAAGTTTGTAGTTTGTATACGGTGCAAGATCAGCATCAGGATTAACTGTAATCTCTGTCTTCTCAGCATTTATAGTTGCTGTGAATGCTATATCATTTCCATTATCAGATTGTTTCAGATAGATTAGAGAAGCAACATTAGCATCAGTAACCTCAGTTCCATCCTCGTTTAGAATCGCTTCGTTGAAGTATATCTTGATATCTGTGTCTAATACGATATTCTCAGCACCTTCAGCAATATCAAACGATACCTTTGGTGCATTAAGATCCTGAATACCATCTACTGTATGAACCTCAGGAGTCATATCAGCAACATTTGCCGGACGTGTAATTGTCCACTCATCTGCTACCCATGCAACATTACCTGTTTTAATAGTACTCTTTCTAACAGCCTTACCATCTAAATATTCCCATGGTTTTCCTGTTCCATCTTCGTAAGTACCATATAGATCTATTATGTTACCTGTTCCGAACTTACCACCTTTTACAAGAATGTATGGATCGTCACCATTACCATTAACAACATCTCCAACAAGGTTAGTTGTACGTCCAGGATAGAATGTTTCAAATTTATCTTGTGCTCTATAAGAAACAATATATGTCTCGTATGAACCAAGCTTTCCTGTAAGTTTTAATTCTGTAACTTTTGCGTTATTACCATTTGTTAATTTAACAAGATAGTAGTCCTCAGCATCAAAGTCGATATCTGCACCACCATTGTAAAGTTCAACAAAACGTCCTTCGTACTTATCTTTAGGATCTGAAATCTCAGAGATAAACAGAGTACCAGATGGAGGAGCTGGTGCTTCAGTAACTTTTACAGTCCAGTCCTGAGCATCGCCACTCTCTGCTGTAACTTTAAATACAACAGGATTTGTATAATCTGTTACTGTTGCCGGATCAGGAGTAATAGTTGCTTTTGCACTTACTGTAATTGTTGCAGTAAGATTATCTACAGCTGTTCCATTAGTAACCTTAGCTTTTACAGTCTTTGCATAAGCATCAATAACAGCATCACCTTTAATGTTAGTTATAGTAAATGTCTTGATATCATTCTCTATACTTACAGCAGGAGCTACCTCTACAGTAACAGTCCATTTAACATCATCACCATTCTCAGCAGTTACAGTGAACTCAACAGGATTTGTATAATCAGTAGCATTAGCCGGATCAGGAGCAATTGTTGCATTCTTACTAAGTGTATATGCAGCAGTAAGAGCTGTAACATTCGTTCCGTGAACAACTTTAGCCTTAATTGTACGTGTAATATTATCTATTACTGCATCTCCTTCGTTGTGTTGAATAACAAATGTAGCTACATCATTTGCAGAACTCTTAACAACATAATCAGCCTCAGCTCTTGGATATAACTGATAATCGCTATTATACTGTCCGTGAATACCAGTTACAATATAAGTATCATTAACAGTAACAGTTGCAGGGTAGTACATTTTACCATATACAAACAAATCGTTTGTACCATCAGTAATTGTCCACTTCTTGCTAGCTATTTTTGTTTTTGCTTTACCTGTCATCTTAACAAGAACACTTTCGTAGTCCTCCTTATTAGCATCCTGAATAGTAATCTCTACCGGAGCAAATGGAGTAGCGTTAGCCTCAATAACCGTATTCTCAGTAATAGTCTCAATGTGAGTCATATTTTTATAAGCCCCAACTGTTCCTTTTATAGAAACTTTATTTCCTACAGCTACAGCTTTTGTATCTTTAATATATATACCAGACCATGCAGCAGCAGCATCCTGAACAAAGAACGCTTTTTGCGAATCGTCTGAATTTTTCTCAATTGCAGTTACAACACCCTGAATCCAAACCTTCTCTCCTAGTTTTGGAGATGCACCAGAAGCATTAGTTGTTTCCTGAATACTCTTAATTGATATTGGAGCAGGTATCTCTAATGTATAAATAGGCGTTCCCGGAAAAAGCATATTAGGAGCAGGAGGTATTAAATTAGCCAAAGCTAATCTGTTTGCATTTACAAGCACAGCATTATCATCTGTTACAAATGCATCACCCGCAATAATAAGTTTACCAGGCGTTCCTCTAAAGTTTAATTTCGAAAGAAAATCAGCTTTAGTCACACCAAAAGGAATACCCTTAATTGTTTTTGCAGCATGATCTATTTCATAATCACCTGACCAGAAGAAGTTATCTTCTGAAGGATCACTTTGCGCACTTTTTGTTCTGAAATTTAGTACTGCATCAGCAGCTATATCGTTACCTGCTAAATCCTCAACACCACTTACTGTAAGTTTATAACTGTAACCAGGCGTTGGGTTAGTTTTTAAAACAGTCTTAGTATCAATAGTAACAACTGTTTTATCATCTGAGATAGAGATAATAAGATCTGTTTTTTCTGTTTGACTAGCTACAGGAGGTATCTCAGTTAGTGTTATAATATCAGCAATATTTGCATTTGTCAGCTCTGTACCATCAGCTTTTCTCACAGCCTCACTAAACGTAACTACAAGCTGCTGAGTATCTGCAACATTTGCTTGCCATTCAGTAAGGTTAAATGTAGCAATTGGAGCATCGTTATCAGCAACAGGCTTAAACTTGTATAGATAAAGATCTTTAGCTGATGACTCTGAATATGGCCTCCAGTCTGATTTATAGATAGAAATACATCTTCCACCACTTGATCCGCCATTTGATTTAAGAGTAAATACACCACCATTGGCAGAAGGTACAAACTGTTGTGTTGAGTTTGCTTCTAATGCAAAGCCACTAGTACTACTTTTAAATATCTCGCAGAATTTACTAGCATCTTCATTAAAGATAGTAATATTACCATCACCATTTTTCACGAACTTCCAAACAATAGAAACATCAGGATTTACAAACTGATCTGACCCATCCGGCTCAAGATCTGTTGTTTTAAAACGACCACTAGCCAGAGTATTACTCATAACACCTTTGTCGCTTCCATTAACACCAAAAAGCACATAGTAAGCATCAGACTCTATCTGATCTACTGTAGTGATTTTAGTAAATGTTCCTGTACCAGTATATTGTCCGTAACTGCTAAACAGTGTAGCGAACATAAGAGCTAATACAGTAAAAAGTAAATTTTTCTTCATAACCACGTTGGTTTAAAATTAATTCCTTGTTTTTCTTTTATACAAAAATTGATATTGGGTTGTAAAAATAGAACTAATAGTTATAACAACCAAAATGATCATTAGCTATTAATCAACATTTGTTAGAAAAATGTTAACAAATCTATCGTTAGTGGATAAATATACCCATCTAATCACAAAAAGGTAACCTTTACAAGCAAAAAGCTCACCATAAAAGGTGAGCTTTTTAACAATTATATAACATTAGTTATTTACACAAATTTTGCCGTCTCTATAATATAACGACCGTGAGTACCAAACCCTATCTTTCCGATCTCATCAAATGCCTCAACCTCAAACTCAAGTTTTTTACCATCTATCTTTACAAGTTTGGCTGTACTTTTAACAACCTGCCCTATCGGGGTTGCCTTTACATGCCTAATATTTACCGATGTTCCTACTGTATTAAATCCTTCCGGAAGCCCATCAAGAGCAACATTCATTGCTGCATTCTCCATTAGAGCAATCATTGCAGGTGTTGCAAAAACTTCAACCAATCCAGATCCGTATTTAGATGCAGTATCATCAGCTGTTACAGTCTTTGTTGCTGTATACTTCATTCCTTCTCTTAAATCAAACTCCATAATCTATTATAATGTTTATCTAATTCTGTCAAGCGATTTAACCAAAGCCTCATCCTTAATTATATTCTTAATGGCTGCAAACGTACAAATAGTTGATATTACAGGAAGAAACGCCCACATCTTAAATACAGATTCTACACTCTCTCCGCTTACACCCCATATCTTCATATAGACAACAAAAATTGGAATACCCAACATAAATATTGCATTAAAAACCGATAGACGTATCTGTAAAGGTCTCTTTTTGAACATAAGTATAGATATAAATGTAACAGCCAATGTTCCAAAAAGAAGTATAGTTAATGGTAAAAGCGTTGGTGCATCAACCATTGCTGCTCCCTCCTGGTATACAAATTTGTTGTAGTACATACTGTACAGTTCATTACCTACCAAGAATTCTGCTAACGGAAAAAATAGCAATAATCCGTTTACAATAAGTGCTATAAGCAAGAATAGCGTCTGTTTACGTTGTAACATAGTAATATATTTTTTGAACAAATGTAAAAAAAACAGCACTATGTTTTTAGAATCTTATCACCTTTTTTCTTTCTTGGCAGCGTAAAAACAAATACTGTTCCGGCATCAGGGTTGTTCTCAGCCCATATTTTACCACCATTAATCTCTATAAACTCTTTAGTTAATAATAGACCTAATCCTGTACCTTTTTCGGCATTACTCTCTGGCGTTACCATTGTATGTTCAAGTGTAAACAGATATTTTATACTGTTCGGGTCAAGCCCCATACCATAATCTTTTATACGAACGGTAATAAAATCTACCATCTCCATAACTGTAATCTCTATAACACCTTCGTTATGCGAATATTTTATGGCGTTCGACAGAATATTCCTTACGGCTGTACCAACCTGATTCCTGTCGTAATACCCTACAACATCATCGTTGCCCATAACCCTAACATCTATCTTTTTGTTAGCTATAGCCTGGTTCAGAACCGCCAAATTGTCACGAATAACCTGGCCTATAGATACGTAATCTGACTCAAGAACAAGTTCACCTGACTGTGCTCTGGCCCACATTAAAAGGTTATCAAGTAGTTTAAACATACGTTTAGACGATTCACTAATCTTTGTTATGTAGAGTAGTCGTTTCTCATCATCTAACTGGGCAAATCGTAACTCAAGCAGCGATGCAAAACCAATAAGCGCATTAAACGGACTCTTAAGGTCATGAGCAATTATAGAGAAGAATCTATCGCGTGTTGATATTGCCTTTACAAGTTCGTTCTGCGATTTTAACAACTGCCCCTCTTTATCTTTAAGCTCAGTTATATCATGCCCTACACCAAATACAAGGTCTCCGCTTCTGAAGAACGACCAGGTGTGATTTAATGGTTTACCTATGCGGTTCACAATATCAAACTCCCGGAATGCACCATCTGGTTTTAACAGCTGCTTTAACAAGGTACGTTTCTGCTTTTTATCGGGTATAAAGTCCGGTATATTCAGATCTGAATCGGCCTCACCGCCTACCACTACAACTCCCAGTGATTTTTGAAGTTTCTTATTCCATAAACTTATTCGTTTATTCTCATCAAAAGAGAAGATCATTACAGGCACATTCTCATACAACATTCTGAAACGCTCTTCATTTAATCTTAATTTGGCCTCATCTTCGCGACGTTTATTTACAAACTCGTTTGTGGTTTTTGCTATAAGAGCAAACTCCCTGTAGTTGTAATTACCATAGGTTATTGGCTTTAAACTGTCTATTGCCGATTCCAGATCGGATATATAGTTATTAAAGTTTACATTTATTCTGCCCGCCAGTTTTCTCAGGTATATCATATTAACAATCCAAACAATAAGCAGAATTACAACAACTCCAATAAGTTTAAATATAAGATTCATCTTAAAGTCGTCTCTACTCCGGTTTATCATTGCATTTATAGAGTCAAGCTCAAGACGTATATATATAGACCAACTCCAATCTTCAATCTCTTTTCTTATCCAGTAATCGCCATATACATCAACCCTTATATTATCACCAAGTTGTTTAAGATCCTGATTATCGTTATTGTGAAAATTGCCTTCTAAGCTCTGTCCTTCAGAGTAACGCATTGAGTTAACCAGTAATATCACTTCTGCCTCATCAACAAGAATAAAATCGTTATCGTAGTTAAGCCACGAATCTTCAATATTTTCAACGATCTTCATCTTCTGTTGCTCAACAAAATCTTCAAAATACATTCCAGTACCTACAAACCAGTCGTCAAGTTTTAATGTGCGAACATATGTTAGTTTACGCTTTGCCTTATTGCTATTATCATCCGGATCGTCCCAGAAACCAATAACAAAACCTTCGCCATACGATTTTATTAGTTGTATCTCTTTGCTCAGGTTTGTTGTCTCCGATAGCAGATTGTAAAGATTTTTACCTTCTGATTCAGGGCTTGGAGGATATAGTATACTGTTACCCTTAAGATCTGTAATAAAAAAATAGTTGTCGTCGGTATTATCAGATATCTGCCTTATTGTCTCCTTAACAACATCTTTAAGTTGCTTTTCTGGCATTGTTGTCCTAAACTTATTTACAAAACCATCTACAACCACAATTACCCGCGAAACCTCATCCTCAAGTTTGGCTCTAAGATCTCTCTCAAAGAATCGTTTAGTGTTGTTTACATATTTATATATTTTGTCAACCTCAAAGAACGATCGTCTGTACGATTGTTGTAAACCGTTTGTATAATCTTTTGATATCTCTTTTTGATAATATGATATGCTACTATATACAACATAAACAGCAACAAAAAAGACTGTTACAGATACCAGAACTATAGTATATTTTTTAAATACTCCGGAGATTGTTCTCTTTTTTATCTGTGCCATAAATATTATTGTTTATGTATTACATGCTACTATTAAGATATGAAATAAATTGATGTAAACAGAGATCTCTGCACAACTTTTTTATGTAAAACTCATATTATGTGAATGATAACACTATACATAGTTAATAAATTCAGAAATTTTGCGCAATAAATTGGGTTATATCATCTCTTTTTCTAAATTTACTCGGTTTAAGAGTAAACTAATATTTTTTAACAATATGAGAGAAATTGAACCATCAGAATTAATAATAAACAAAGACGGTACTATTTTCCATTTACACCTTAAACCAGAAGATATTGCAGACACAATTATTCTTGTTGGTGATCCGGGAAGGGTTGATATTGTAGCAAGTTTTTTTGATTCAGTAGAGCATGAATCAAGAAACAGAGAGTTTGTATCAAAAACAGGATATTATAATAATAAGAAGTTTACAGCCCTATCTACGGGTATTGGAACAGATAATATTGATATTGTTATTAATGAGCTTGATGCTTTAGCAAATATTGATCTGAAGACCAGAACAGTAAAGAAAGAGCACAGAGAGTTAAGCTTTATACGTATTGGTACGTCAGGTGCCATACAGGGCGATGTTGAGGTTGACTCACCTCTTATATCTAAAATGGCTGTTGGGTTTGATGGTCTTCTGAATTTCTATGCAGGAAGAGATAAGATATGTAATAACGATTATGAAGAGGCTTTTATAAAGCATACAGGTTGGTACGAGAAGCTTACAAGTCCGTATTTTGTAGAGTCTGATGAGTCGTTAGTAAATAAGATGAGTAGTATTGGACGTTTAGGCGTTACCATTTCTGCTCCTGGTTTCTATGGTCCTCAAGGACGTGTATTAAGACTTCCGCTTCAGGATTCTGATCTTAATAGTAAGATTGAGAGCTATGAGTATAAAGGCGATAAGATAACCAATTTTGAGATGGAGTGTTCTGCCATTTACGGATTATCAAAGCTTTTAGGACACAAAGCAGCTACTGTTTGTGCTATTATAGCAAACAGAGTAAACAAGACCTACAGTAAGGATTATCATCCTATTGTGAAGAAACTTATAAAAGATGTTCTTGATAGCCTTTCGGCTTAATAATATTTATGGTCATACAAGTAGATAGCCTTTTTAGAATGAGTAAAAACAGGTTATTACCACTTGTTTACAGGTGCTAAATACTTGTATGACTAACTTATATTTCTTTTCTTTATAGTAGAGTAACCCTACTCTAAGTAGAACTAAACCATATAAAGAGAAGATGCAAAACCAAATTGAGACCTTAATTACGTTACTTGAAGACCCAGATCCAAGGGTATTTGAATCGATAGCAATGAGACTTATTGAACTGGGCGTTGATGTTGTTCCTATTCTTGAAGAGAAGTGGGAGACAATAGATAGCATTGAGTCGCAGGCAAAGATAGAGGAGGTTGTAAGACGTATACAGACAGAACATGCTAAGAGCAGATTATCTGAATGGGCCGAAAAGGGTGGCAAAAACCTTCTTGATGGTGTGTTTTGGGTATGTAAGTATCAGTATCCGAATATTAATTTAAGCTCGCTTAAAACGCAGATAGATACTACAGCAGACAAGATATGGCTTGAGGTTAACGAAAACTATACCGCTCTTGAGAAGATTAGAATATTAAATCACATATTATATACAGTTGAGGGTTACGATAGAAGTAAAAAAAATTATCTATCGCCAAAGTGTTACTATATAAATGAGGTATTGAGTACAAAGTCCGGCAACAGTATATCACTTGGGTTAATATATCAGTTGGTAGCAAACAGACTTAATATTCCGGTATACGGAATAAACCTGCCAAAGAATTATATTCTGGGATATAAGGATAAATCGTATCAGGGTATTGATGTTCTGTTCTATATTAACCCCGACAATAAAGGCTCTGTGTTCTCAAAGGATGAGATTACACTATATCTTGAGAAGAATAAGATTGAGAGCAGATCGTACTACTACTCTCCAACATCAAATATATCTGTAATACACAATCTGCTAAAGGAGCTAATTAACGCCTACAAAGACGAGGGCAATGCCAATAAAGCGGATGATATAAAATTAATTGTTACGGAGGTTGAAAGGCATCTGTGATGCAGTTATTAATCCGCAGAAGGTGAATATTTAGATAGAATAACGGATACAATATTATATCCGTAACAAATATCTATCTATGTTAGCCGCAGGTGCTACAATGTTGTAAGCAGACATTTCTATGTCAGCTGCAACTGTTTCAATGTTGTAAGCAAATATTTCAGGGTTAACAGCAAGTATTTCGATGTTGTAAGCAGACATTTCTATGTCAGCCGCAACTGCTTCAATGCTGTAAGCAGACATTTCTATGTTAACCGCAACTGTTTCAATGTTGTAAGCTACTATTTCCGGGTTGATGGCAAGCATTTCAATGTTAATGTGAGCAATTTGAATGCTATTGATAAATATCTAGATTAGAAAAAGAGGTGCTACTGCACCCCTTTTATATATTTTTAACGGAATGATTTTATAATGCTATCAATCTTATCAACCTTCTCTTTTAACAGCTCATCTGATGATGCCTCTGCCAACAGACGCAGGTAAGGCTCTGTGTTTGATGGTCTGATATTAAACCACCACTCTTTAAACTCTACTCTGTAGCCATCAAAATCGAGGAATACTCTTGGCTCTTCCTCTTTTATAAAGTGATCTTTTACGGCATCCATAGCCTCTTTTTTAGCCTCAAGTTTGTAGTTTATCTCACCTGAGTTAGAGTATCTGGTTATTTTAGATATAAGCTCTGATATTGTAACGCCGTTACGTTTCATATCGCTAACAACGCCAAGTATAATAAGCGAAGCCATAAGTGCACTATCTGAATAGAAGAAATCTTTAAAGTAGTAGTGTCCGGCAAGCTCACCACCAAACAGACCATCAATCTCTTTTAGTTTTGGTGCAGCAAATGCTCTTCCTACACGCCACATAGCGGTCTCTCCGCCCATACCAGAAAGGTACTCTCCTACTGCTGCCGATGTTCTGATATCCTGAATAACCTTTGCTTTTACATCTTTATTCTCAAGGAAATAATGACCCAGTACTGCAATCATAAGGTCGGGAGATATAAATTCTCCTCTCTCATCAACAAACATAACACGGTCTGCATCGCCATCGTATATAACCCCTATATCAAGATCGTTATCCTTAACCAATTTTTTAAGATCAGCAACGTTCTCTTGTACAAGAGGATTTGCTTCGTGATTTGGGAATGTTCCGTCAAGGTCTTCGTAAATATACATTGGTGTATCACCAAATACATGCTTAACCCAAAGAGCTGCCATACCGTTTGAGCAGTCAATTCCGATCTTAAGGTTAGAGATATCTTTTTTATACTTATCCATAAAGGCAAGGTACTCATCAAAGATATCTATAGTATTTATTGTCCCTTTTTTATCTACAGGCGATACCTCGCGTGTTGTTATCATCTTCTGTAACTCACCAAGTCCGGCATCAAAACCAACTGGCATAGCATCTGTACGCGAAATCTTCATTCCATTGTACTCCTTTGGATTATGCGATGCTGTAATCATTACAGATGCATCAAATCCTTTGCTTGCAGTTGCCCAGTAAACCATTGGTGTAGTACATACCCCAACACTATATACATCTGCACCTCTATCTGTTATACCTTTTGTAAGGTACTCATATATCTCGTCTGACGATACACGAACATCTCTACCAACAAGCACTTTATTGGTATTAAGTAGTTTAGGTAGGAAGAATCCTATCTTATATGCATCATCTTTATTGAAATCTTTGTTATAGATTCCTCTTATATCATAAGCATGAAAAGCTCCCATAGTATATAATAATTATTATTTATTTCTTATCAGTAGTTCGGCTCTGCGTATCCAAACAACAACAATAGCAAGCACAAAACGTGGTATTACAAGCCACCAAAAGCTAAGTCCTATTGCCATAAACAGTAACGGGTCTTCAAGTTCTGAGTGCGATACTGCTATGTGGTGATTAAGCAGATCGGCATCTTTTTTACTCATACTCCCCTGCTCTACCTGATCTATCATAACTGCCGATCCGTATGCAAGTCCTAACGTATTTGCTACAATCCACGAGAATGATACGTCTTTAGGTAATCCCATAACCCTTAAGAACGGGCGCAGTACATAGCCTAACCAACGTGTTACACCAAACTCAACAAGTAGTTTCTGCATAATCATTAGCAGTATTATAAGTACCGATATCTTTAGTGATAGTATAAGCATATCAAAACCCCACGACAACAGGGTGTCCAGCATTGATAGTTTCTCTGCAACTGCTGCACCGGCAACAGGAGCTGTCCAGTCCGGAACAATAAGGTTAAGCAGAGCACCTGCTACAAGGCTGGATATCAGGCGTACCAGTATCATACGTACAGCTGATGATCCGGTCTTTTTAAGTACAGCTGTCTCTATAATAAATCCGTGCGATATCAGACACATAACCGCCAGTATTGTTGCATCGTGCATATCCATACCAAGGGTGGTAATTACGGCTATTACAGAGTATATATTTGTAAATATACTTGTTATAAGCACAAAAGCAGATTCTCCGGGTAGTCCCATTAGTTCAAAGAACGGAGCCACCCATCCGGACACAACCCCCAGAATACCTGTATAGTTAAGCACAAGTACCAGAAACGATACAGGTATTGTAATTTTAAGCAACCATGTAATTGTTTTTATAGCTGCCGGCATTGGTTCTACAATACAGTGCTTAATTCTGTGGTAAACAGATACCCTTTTATTATTAAACGTTACTCCTGAACTCATTACAAAAAACAGTTTATAAATTGTGTTTGTTATGCATTCCGTTATGAAAATTTAACGGAATGTACAAAGGTAATATCTAATGTATAAGATTATATATTTACTGTATATTTTTTAGCAGGTTTTAACCTTAAATACCAACTTCTTAATCTGGCACGAGCAATTATCTGTTATCCCCGGCATATGCAGATCATTCGGAAAAAATATCATAAAATCACCCTTTTTTAGCGGCATAAGAACATTATCTCCTTTATAAAAGGCTACATCATTATCTGCAGAGTACTCTGTTATTACATCCTGATTATCAAGTGCTGTATATCCAACAAGTTCATCTCCTTGTAGCAGAATCTGAATATCTATAAAGTTGTTATGTTTCTCTAACTTTCCTTCTGGCAGGCTCTTTGTTGTATACTCATCAACATTCAGATATAACTTATCCTCAATTATTGTGTGGCGTCCGGCTGCAAAGACTGATATATCATTAGCAAGTATATAGTTTATTGCCAGATCAAGATTGCTGTTTATTCCTCTGTATATGCCTATGTTATTTAATTTGTCGGTTATCATATCTATCAGTTTTTCTTTGCTACAATAATATCACGTTTTATCGATTTATCCACCATATGTTCAAATCTATTATAGGCTTCGGTATTAAGAACCGTAAATCCGTTTGACTCAAATATCTGTGTTAAACGCTGTCTTGATGCCACAAATGAGTTCCATGCCAAAACAACTGTACCACCCTGCTTAAGCACTTTACTCCATGCAGGAGCACAGCTATTAAGTAACTCCGAAGGGTTTCGGGTTCCGGAACCTCTGTTTACTGTGGTATTTCCGTGTGCTATACCGTATGGCAGATCACCAACAATCAGGTTAAAACTGTTACGTTTAAAGTATTTATCAGTATCGCTACTATTTCCGTTAATTAAACCAAGAACCTTTCTGTTATCCTCATCTTTAAAGAGGTCTTTTGTTTTGGCATATTCAAACTCCGATATGTATATAGCTTCGCTCTTGTTTCGTCCGTAAACCTGTCGTTTATCTGATCTGTGTTTGTAGCGTTCAGCCTCTATAAATTTCTTAAAGAACAGATTTGCATCAGTCACAGGTTTTGGCTCTATCTCTATTCCGCATGCATTAAAGCCATATACTGTTGCCTCAAACAGTGTTGTTCCGCGTCCGGCAACAGGATCTAACAGATTTATCTCATCGGTATAGTCAAAATCTGACGACAACAATGCTACGTTAATCATCATCTTTGTAAACAGCTCATTTGTTTTACCCTGATACTTTTGCAATGAGCTTATTTTATCATCTATATAGTGGTAGTTTGTTGCTGCAACAGGAGTCAGGTAGCTCACTCCGTCCCTCTCCTCTTCACGGTATATGGCAAATACAAACGACAGCCTTGAGACAGTATCAATATCTTGTTCAGACAGCTCGCTCTCTGTCTGCACATTAATATATCTTACTCCTTTTATCTCTTTTACTGAGAGATTTTTGCATTCTGTATTAAAACGTTCTGATGCTATTGTAAGCTCTGCAAGAGCCAGCTCAGCAGCCAGATTATAGTATACCCTGTTGTGTCCGGGATTTTGTAATATCAGATAACTATACATTGATAATCAGTTTTATTTTATGCTGTAAAACAAGCCATTGTGTTTACAGTTGAATATTTGAGGTGCAAATATAAGAAACAGTTTATAATTACTTATCTGTTTTTGCTGTTTAAACCTGTATCTCAACATATACTTTACCAAGCAGTATTGGCAAACGCAATAACAATATATTAATAGTTGAATGGTTATTCATTAGCTCCATCTGCTTTTTTAGATTAGTAAAAGGCTTCGTTTATCACAAAAAATATTACTTTTATCCGAACCCTAACGTCAAAAGAGAGGATTTACATGTATTTAAACAAGGTTATATTATCACTTTTATCTGTCATTCTGCTTTGCAACTGTGCAGGAGATAATAGTTTACATTCGCAACAGAGTAGTAAAAGTGAAATAGGTATTGTAAATAGTAAAGGAGATCGTATTATTACACGTTTTAACGCACCTGAAGGATATAAACGTGTAACTACCAATGATGGATCATTTGCCAGATATCTTCAGAATATTAAGCTAAAACCGGAAGGTGCTGCTGTACTGTATTACAATGGTGGCAGAAAATCAAATAACAATGTATACAAAGCTGTTGTGGATATGCCTATTGGCAAAAGAGATCTGCACCAGTGTGCCGATGCTATTATGCGTTTAAGAGCGGAGTATCTGTGGCAAGATAAAAGGTATAACGATATACACTTTAATTTTACCAATGGCTTTAGGGTTGATTACAGTAAATGGATGAATGGGAAACGTATTGTTGTTAAAGGAAACAGATCGTACTGGATAGATAAAACAGGAGTAGACAGTAGTTACAAGACATTCTGGCGATATATGGAGACTATATTTATGTATGCCGGAACATTATCGTTGTCAAAAGAGCTAAAGCCTGTGGATGTTAAAGACATGCAGATCGGTGATATATTTATTCAGGGAGGTTCGCCAGGACATGCGGTTATTGTTGTAGATATGGCAATAAACCAAGAAACAGGAGATAAGCTATTTATGCTTGCACAGAGTTATATGCCTGCACAGGAGATACAGATACTTACAAACAGACATAATAAGAGTTTAAGTCCATGGTATAAACTGGATTTTGGCAACACATTATATACCCCTGAGTGGACATTTAACAGAACTGATCTGAAAAGATTTACTGAATAAAAGAGAGATTTGAACTGAAGAGATTATTTACCCGAATTTATATGAACAGACACTATTTTATTACTGCCATATGCGCAGTGCTATTGCTATTTGCAAATACAGAGTTAAAGGCACAAGGATTATTATCCGGCAGAAAAACGAGTTATTATACTTATATATATAAGATTACTCCACAAGAGGGTAAAAAGTTATATAAGCATGAAAGAATAAAGGATGCTACAAGGCTCTTTAATACATTAATAGACTCTATACCTACCGACTCTGTTTTTAACAGAAGATATAAGCCGGGACATTACATAAAGTGTCATGTAAAAGAAGATGATATTAAGATTGAATATTTTCAGGAGAACAATGCAACCATAAGGATACTCGACAATAAAACCGATCTATGCATTCAGGTATATGATAATAGTGGTAATATTATTGATGATGCCAGAGTGGTTGTACGAGGAAAAAGATTAAGATATAACAGGGATATTAAAGCGTATGTAGATAAAAAATCTAATAAGAGAGGGATTGTAAAGGTTGTATATAATGATAATACTAACTACTTTGACTTAAACAGAGATAGAAACAGTTCCTTTATCAGAAGGCTTAGTAACAGAATTGTATTTGGGACACCTATCAGGTATATCTACGTTCCTATAAGAAGCGTTATACATCTCCCTGTTGATATAGTAAAGTCTATCAATTATGGCTATCCTAGTGGTTTAATACATACTATAAGCCAATTACCGAATTATATAGCCTCTATATTTGACAATTACAATAACCGTATATCTACTAAAGGGTATATGGTTCTGAACAAACCGAAATATCATATTGGTGACACTATAAAACTAAAATCATTTATAACCAACAGAAAGGGCAAGCCTCTAAACAAAGAGATATATATTTATTTGAGAAGGAGTTACAAGATTATAAAACTATCTAAAATTAAGCCATACAGACCAGGAGCATATAGTTATCAGTTCTTTTTACATGACTCGTTAGGGTTAAAATTAGACAGATCATATACAATAAGACTAACCGACAAAAAAAGAAACTGGTACAAGCAGCAGGATTTTTATTATGAAGAGTACGAACTTAAAAGTCTGAATATGGATGTTTCTGTAAGTTCAGATAATCTGTACAGAAACGATACTCTTAAAATAGGTATAAAGGTAACTGATGAGAATAAACTTATTGTAAATGATGGTAAATTAGAGATAAGCCTGATAACAAACAGAATTGATAACTTCTCTGCCAATAATGTATTTGTTCCTGACACACTATTCTCAATAAATAAACCTCTGAACAGACAAGGAGATACAGAGATAATTGTTCCACCGTCTGTTATGCCAAAAGCAAATATTGAGTACAAAGTTAAGATAAGAATGCTTAATACGGAGAATGAGGTTATTAATAAAACAGAACACATTACCTATAACTATTCTAATGAATCTGTAAAGGTTATTGAAGAGCAGGACTCTCTGTTATTTGTTTACAAACAAAATGGATTAAGAGTAAACAAATATGCCCGAATATATGCCACTGATATGTTTGGCAACAAAACAGCTATTAAAGAGACTTTTCTTCCTGCAAAGCTTAAGATTGACAGATTCTATGAATCATATTATGTTGAATCAAATGGGAAACGTGATATACTTAGGGTAGCCAGCTGTAATCATAAACTTGAGTGTTATGCCGAAAGGTATAACGACTCTATCAAGATAGCTATTGCAAACCCAAGAAAGATTCCGTTCAGTTATCATATATATGATAAAAACAGATTATTTGCTAAAGGTTTTGGTAAAACACTTAATCTGAAAAGAAAAACCAGATCTAAAAATGATTTCTACATAGCCATAAACTTTTTATGGGGAGGGAAAACAATCACCAAAGATTACACAATTCCTATTAATACAAGCAGGTTAAACATTAAAACCAAACAACCCGCCATAGTATATCCCGGACAGAAAACAGATATTGAACTAACTGTAACCGACTACAGAGGGAGACCAGTTGAAGATGTAGATCTTACAGCATTTTCATTAACAAAAAAGTTTAAATACAGTAAACCATATATCTCAGATTTTGAAAGTAGAAACAGAAAAGAAAAGAGTTATATAAATAGTTTCAGAACTGAAGATGTGGAAGTATCACGTGATGAATTCATTTACAATGAATTCGAGAAGTATAACAAGATATATGGTTTAGACTCTATAGAATATTACAGGTTTGCATTCCCTAAAAACTCTATTTACAGATTTGAGTATGATGCACCGGAAAATATAACACAGTTTGCTCCGTTTGTAAGATCAAATGGGCGACCTAAAACTGTACATGTTGTATATATAAACAGAAGACCTGTATACTTTAGCTGGACAACAAGTAAGAACCCTTACTCCTTTAGGATTCCTGAAGGGTATCATGAGATAACATTAAGGACATCAGACAAACTTATTGTAATTGACAGTGTAAAGATAAATAAGGGTAAAAAACTCATATTAAGTATTGATCAGGAGTATCTGGCTAAAAATGTAACAACCGAGAAACAAAAGTGGCGTTTGAGTAAAGAAGAGAAATTCAAATTGTACAGATATATAGCACCTTATAAAAACGATCACAAGAAGTATGTTACTTATATTGAACATCCTTATGGGATACACCTGTTGTCTGACAACAACAAGATAAAAGATAACTACAATAACTTCACGGGACCTATATGGGGATCAATAAGATTCAATTTTATAGATAAATATAATATTGACTTCAGGCACGAATCTTTTTTTGAGTATGAGTTTAGTCCTAAACTAATAAAGATGCGTCAGGTAAAGCCTAAACTTAACTATCCAAGAAATCTTTATTACAGGCCAATACAATCAATAACCGACTCTATAATTACAAAAAAGTATATAGACAAGGCTATTACCAGATATAATATATACAGGAGATTAAACAAAATAGATTATAAAAACCCAAGGTTTACCAGCTCTAACAAGAGTAAATTAATACTAGAGACAACTACCGATAACACAATATCATATCCGGAAATCATTAACACCTTGATTTTCCGCCATGATTATAAGAATTTCATGAGGGTATATCCGGGAAAACCCAAGGTATTTCATAATCTGGATAAAGGTTATTATAGGGTAATATATCTATATAATAATAACAGATATCATTTAATAGACTCTTTAAACACAAAAATAAATGGAACAAACTACCATTGCAGACATCTACCTAAGGATTACATATCTGATGATTTCAGCAATGCCATAAATAAGTTAATTGAAGATTCTGTAATATTTTATAATGAGAATGATAACAGATCTACTACTGAGATGAGAAGTATAATAAAAGAGTACAACTATAACTTTAAGTATACTGACGACACTAAATACATTACAGGAAGAGTCTTATCTTCAGAAGATGGTTTGGGTATTCCCGGAGCAAATATTGTAATAAAAGGAACAACTATTGGTGTTGCTACCGATGTTGATGGTTATTTTAATTTAAATGCTCTACCTATAGACGCAGATGTTTTAGTGGTTTCAGCAATGGGATTTGAAGATAAAGAGATAGTTCTTAATGGTGCTAATAGTATTCAGGTTACCCTGGATTGCTCAAGTATAGCGTTAGACGAGGTTGTAGTTATCGCATATGGAACTTCAAGAAGATCATCATTTACAGGTTCTGCTTCAATTGTAAAAGCAAAAAGTTTATCAGGGAAAGCTGCAGGAGTATCTGCTAATAGTGCTTCAGGTATTAATAATACAGTTATTATAAGAGGTACTAGTACTATTAATAACTCACAGCCATTATATATAATTGATGGTAAACCCTACTTAGGAAAGGTTATAGATCTTGATAAAAGTCTTATTGAGAGCATGAAGGTACTAAAGGACGCATCAGCAACTACCCTTTATGGATCAAGAGGTGCTAATGGTGTTATCATTATCACAACAAAAAAAGGCGCTAAACTTCCGCCTGAGCTAATAGGGAACAAAGAGTATAATGCTGATGAGATGCTTGCAGAGAACTTTAAGGATGCAAAATCAATACGTAACAATTTCTCTGATTATGCATTCTGGCAACCAAAACTTAGAACAGACAAAGATGGTAAGGTTAAATTCTCTGTTACTTTCCCTGACGATATTACAAACTGGGATACACACTACCTGGCTATGAATGGCAACAAGCAATCGGGACAGGTTGCATCATCCATAAAATCATACAAACCGATGGTTGCCAGATTATATACCCCACGCTTTCTTATTAAAGGAGATACCGTTAATGCTATTGGCAAAGTAATTAATTACACTACTGACACCATTAAACTATCAACTAATCTAGAGATAGACAACCAAAGTATATCATCTAAAAAGCAGAATATTAAAGGTACTCATATTGATACATTAACTATTATCGGGAAAAACGATACTGTTAAAGCTAAATATTACCTAAAAACAGAGAATAATTACAGAGATGGTGAGATTAGGGAAATTCCTGTTTTTGGCACTGGTCTTAAAAAATCTGAAGGAACCTTCTTTGCTCTTGATAGTGATACAACTATTACACCTGTTTTTAATTCCGAATTAGGCAAGGTTACACTACATGCCGAAACAAATATATTGGAGGTTATTGACAAAGAGATTGAACATGTTGTGAGTTATCGTTACCTCTGTAATGAGCAATTGGCATCAAAGTTAAAGACACTGATAGCTTCTGAGAATATTGCAAAAGCAACTGGCAAAGAGTTCAGGTATAGTAAATTGATAAAGAAGATTATTAAACAGCTATATAAGAGAAGACGAGATGATGGTTTCTGGGGTTGGTGGCCAAACAGTAATAAAAGCTACTGGATAACTCTTCATGTTATGGAGGCTTTAGATGATGCCAAGAATATGGGATATATGATAAAGAAGTTAGATGAAGAGATGGTTGATAAAATTATTTGGGACATAGAGTATACTAAAGATTTCAACCAGAAAATGAATCTGCTAAATACACTTGTTCATATTGGTTACAAAACAGATGTAAACAGACATATAGATTATCTGGACAACTATAAGGATAAATCGCTAAATCAGATGTTAAAGCTTATACTGTTAAAGCAGAAGATGAGTAAGCCATATGATTTGAATGGTATTAAAAGATATAAACGAGAGACTATATTCGGAAATATATATTACTCAGATAATAGTAAAGAGAGATACAGGTTGCTTAACAACAGTACCATTAACACTTTGTTAATGTATAAGATATTAAGAAATAGAGGTGGTAATGATTACGAATTAAGAAAGATCAGGAATTACCTGTTAGAGAAAAAGAGATATGGATACTGGGGTAATACTTATATATCATCTAAGATAATAAATACGATTCTGCCAGATATACTTAATAGTAAGGTGAAAATTAGCAAAACATCTATTAAAATAGGTGGTGATATAGATAAGACTATTACAGAGTTTCCGTTTACAATGAGTATTAATCCTGATAACAAGATAACTATTGACAAAACAGGATCTATCACCTTATATCTAACAACCTATCAGCAGTATTTTGACGAAAATCCAGAACCGTATAACAATGGTTTTTCTGTTACGAGTAAGTTTAGCTCTGATAGCGATACTATAATTGCTGGCAAAGAGTATAAACTTACAGTTAACGTAAAAGTTGAGAAGAGTGCAAAATATCTGATGGTTAATATACCTATTCCGGCAGGGTGTACATATGCAAGTAAACCTAATAGCTTTGTACATGAATCGCACAGAGAGTATTTCAAAAACGAAACTGCAATATTCTGTGAGAAATTAAATGAGGGAGACTATACATTTGAATTAAATCTTATTGCAAAATATTCCGGTAGGTTTATTCTTAATCCGGCAAAAGTTGAACTTGTTTACTTCCCTACAAAATATGGCAACAACAGAATTAAAAAGATTACAATTAAATAGTTAAATCATAGAGGCTGCCTTATGGCGGTCTCTTTTTTGTTGTATCTTTAAACTAAAAATGGATATCACTAAACTTAAACTTAACAAATTCAACAATATAATAACTGTAAACTTTCCTGAATATATTGAAACAGGTTATAGAGAGTTTACTGATAATACTGAGGTTATAATATACTTTATAGAGAACATTTGTGATATAGCCAAATTTGTAAAATTCTGTAGTGAATCAAATCTGCCAGAGAATAACAGAACAGTTATGGTATTCAGAAAAGGTAACAAAACTGATGTAAACCGGGATACTATAATAACGCCATTTAAAGCTGGCAATTATCCTGACTTTAAATTCAGGGCACCAATGCTCTGTTCATTATCAGATAAACTAAGTGCTTTTGTAATGAGTTTTGAAAAGAAACAATCTTAAGATCATAAATAATAGTGTTATAGAATATTTTTTACCCTTACAGATAACTACTCTTTTTAAAGTAATTTTGCTATCTACAAAATGTAACAAATGGAGATACTTAGTAAAATCCTGAAAGCGAGAGACAGAAGAGCTGAATTAAGAAAGAGTATATCTGAAAGAGGTGATATATCAGTTAGTTTATCGCTTAATATAGCTGGATATCCGAAATCTGATCATATAACTGAAGCCTTTTTTAGTAATGTGATTGAAGAGTTTGAACGCGCACTCTTAGCAAATCTTATTACAATTAATAAATCAGAACGTTTTATAACTACCGATACTGATGGCAACTTCTATATTGTGCCAATACAGAGCAAGATTAATGCTGAGATGTTAAAACAGATATGTGAGGCATTTGAGAATAACCACTATGCTGGAAGGATTATTGATGCAGACGTTACAACACCAGATAATAAACCTGTATCATCAGGTAAAGCAAAACATTGCATTGTGTGCAAAACATCTGCTGCCGTAGATTGTATGCGTAATAAAAAGCACTCGATAAATGAGGTTAGAGATGCTACATGGGACATAATGACAGATTATTTAGAGAGATGTAATGTAAAGGATATTACAAACAGGCTTAGCTCTTTTGCTCTAAAGTCTATTATGTATGAGATTTCATTAACACCAAAACCGGGGCTTGTAGATTTTAACGACGATGGTATACATACTGATATGAATTACTATACGTTTGTCAACTCCACAGCTGTAATAATACCATATCTAAACAGGCTAACAGAACTAGGTACTCAATTAAAAGATATAAATAAAGATACACTCATAAGGATAAGAGATATTGGTATTGATGCTGAGAAAGATATGTTTATTGAAACATCTGGCATAAATACTCAGAAAGGAGTTATATTTCTACTTGGACTTGCGGCGTTTGCATCATCATATATAATAAATAAATATGGGTATTTTGATATAAACATGGTATCGGAATCAATAAGTACAATATGCCAAAACATGGTAAGTACAGAGATGACAAACCATACAGGTAGTTTAACCCATGGTCAGAAGTGCTATCAAAAGTTTGGAAATAAGTTTGGCGGTGCAAGAGCAGAAGCTGAAAGCGGACTTAAAACAGCCATTGATTATGGTTATACGTTGTTAAGCAGTTCAAATATTAACATATTAAGGAATAGCAATAGACCTGTATTAAACAAGTTATTTACACAAGTATTGCTAAATATTATGGCTCATAATAACGACTCTAACATACTCTACAGATCAGACATTGATACCCTTATAGAATTTAAAACAAATGCTTTAAACACTTTAAACTGCATAAATAAAGGTACAGACGTTGCAAATGCCATGACCAACATTATCAACTTCTGTAATACAAAAAGAATATCTGCCGGAGGGGCTGCAGATCTGCTCTCTGTATCAATATTCTTATACCTTTGCAAGTTACAATACAGTAAAATCAGCTAACAAACAATGAATGTTATAGATACAAACTTTAAAATAGAGACTATTGACATCAACAGTAAGTATGATGTTAAATGGGTTACAGAATTCATAAATCCACTGGGTTTCATGTATGAACCCATACGGGTTGATGCAACAATTGCTCTATGCAACTCATCAGGTGTTATTATAGGAACAGGATCTTATCAAGGAAATGTATTGAAATATCTGGCAGTTGCAGATGAGTACAGAGAGACCCCTGCCTTTGCCACAATAACAACTCATCTGTTTGATCTATTAATGGACAGACACAAAACCGTATTTGTTTATACTAAGCCTCAGAATATTGTAAAGTTCGAAGGTTTAGGATTCAAACTAATAGCAAAAGCAGATCCATTATATGCTGTTTTGGAATTAGGAACACATACCATTAAAGATTACAAGCAATATCTAAACGATAGCAAACAACCAAATAGTAAAAGGACTGCATCAATTGTAATGAATTGTAATCCTTTTACAAATGGACACAGATACTTAATAGAACAGGCTTCTAAAGAGAATGACACGGTATACCTTTTTGTTGTAGAAGAAGACAGAAGTGTATTCACTTTTAACGTACGATGGGATCTGATAAGAAGAGGAATAAAACATCTGCCTAACGTAGTTATGTTAAAAGGATCTAACTACGTTATATCAGGAGCTACATTTCCTTCGTACTTTCTTAAAGAGAAATCGTTTAACGAGATAACACAAAAACAGACTGAACTTGATGTAACAATATTTTGCGAACATATAGTTCCAATATTAGGCATAAACAGACGATATGTTGGAACTGAGGTTTATTGTAAAACAACAGCAGAATACAATAAAGCAATGGCGACAATACTTCCTAAATACAATGTGGAACTTATAGAAATTGAGCGCAAAACCATAAATAATAGCGATAACTACATTTCGGCATCAAAGGTTAGAGCATTTATTAAATCGGGTGATATTGAGGAATTAAGAAAATATGTTCCTGACACAACATTTAATTACCTAAAAGACAATCCTGTAAACATATAATATATTGATCAGAATGAGATCTGGCATAAATCAGATCTCATCTCCTGTTACATACATTATCAATTCATATTATACCTATCTATAGATCAAATAATATCCTAACCGGTATAGTTTACCTCTCCTCCATTATCTTTTATTGTAACTTACAGGTTATTAATTCAATTCAAAGAATATACTACAATAACTGTTCATACATTTTTTTATAAGTACAGATCATAATCTACAACTCTATTCAAATAAATCATTATACCCAATGCTATAACAATACAAAAAGTAATAAATAAAAACACTCTATAACAAATTGCACTTTATAACAATTAATTAGACTATATTTCAATAAAACCACACTTAATTAAAAAAAAGTAATCAAATAATCATTTATACCTACACTGTGTAATGGTCTAGAAAATAGTTTTTTAACATTAAAGCATATTGTTTTATTTAAATAATATCCCTTATTGTTATGGTATTTATACCTATTTTGATTACATTGGTCAAAATTTTAGCATTCACATAAACAATTAATCGATGAAAAACTATTATAAAGACATACATCAACAATATATATCATTAGTCAAATATATTAGACGATTAATAAATTATTATGCCATGTAACAAGTAATTATTTTGTAAAAAACAACTATACCCAGAACAGAACTAAATAATCATATGACTAGTTTTAAATACCTATTTACTATAACTTCTGCATATGATCATAACAGAGTTGCGTAACAACAACATTAGAATTGATTTTCACTAAATATTATTAATTTAAACAACTACAGAAAAATTATGAAGAATTCAAGTGTGCACTACGATCAGGAGAATAAAATTGTAAAAGCTATTTTTGACGGTTTTATCAACTATGAGAAATTCAGAGAATTAGGCGATTCAATTTTTGATTATCTGAAAAAGAACAAAGCACATAAACAGTTAAACGATACAAGTACATTAAAGGTGCTTACACAGGATGCTCAAAAATATGTAAAGGATGAGTGGTTTGCTAACGCAAGAAGAAACGGTCTTAAGTATTTAGCGTTTGTGGTTCCTGGCGATGTTTTCGGAAAAGTAAGTATGGAATCGGCAAACTCAGATAAAGACTCTACCTCTGGTGTTGAAATAAAGTATTTTGACAGCGAAAATAAAGCTATTGCTTGGCTAAATTCACATGACTAAAATAAATCCAGAACTAACATGAAAGATTCTAACGTATATTTTGACAAGGAGACAGAGGCAGTTATTGGTGTATTCAGAGGTTTTTTGAATTCTGAGAAGTTCAAAAAGATTGGCGAAGATCTGCATGCAGCCCTAAAAGAGCACAAAGCCTGCAAACAATTAAATAATATCGAAAACATGAAGGTATTAACACAGGATGTGCAACATTGGGTTAACAATACATGGTTTACTCAAGCCACCCAAAACGGATTGAGATATCTGGCATTTGTTGTCCCTAAAGATATCTTTGGCAAAGTAAGTATGCAATCAGCAAATGCCGATTGGACCGGCAGCAATGGGGTTGAAATCGAATATTTCAACAATCTTGAGGTTGCTAAAGAGTGGTTAAAATCAAAGAGCTAAAAGAGAGATGAGCTGTATCAATATTTTAATTGAGTATTGGGGTTGGTAAAATACTGTATTCAAATACAGTAGATTGTATTTAAAACTCAATAATCTATTGATACAGCCTTTCAAGTATTAACGAAATTAACACGCAGTAAATACAACAAAAAAGAGAAATTTATTTTTTTTTGCATTATTACGCAAATAACTTTAAATCAATAGATAAAAAAACAATACTTATCGGTTCATAAATCACAACATTCTATATTACACTTATTTGCAAAAGTGCTTAATATATGTTTAGAATGTGTATTATTTTTATTTTTTAGTCAAAATATTTGCAAAAGTCGCTCCTATTTTCCTAAATTTGGTTCGATTTAAATATGCATTTAAACTATAAAAAATGAAAGAATCTGGAGCGTTTTATGATCAGGAGACTAAGGCTGCCATAGGTATGTTTAAAGGTTTCTTAACTACCGACAAGTTTAAAAGTATTGCGGATGAGTTACATGAAATCCGTAAGAAAAACAACCTTTCAAAGCAGTTGAACAACATTGAGGACATGAAGGTTTTGACTCAAGAAGTTCAGACTTGGTTAAACGATGTATGGTTTCCAAAGGCTAAAATAAATGGCCTGAAGCATTTTGCGTTTGTAGTACCAAAAGACATTTTCGGGAAAGTGAGTATGGAGTCTGCTAATGCTGATTCTAGTACTACACAAGGTATCGAGATTGAATATTTCGATGACGAAAACAAAGCCAAAGCATGGCTTAAGTCTAAGTAGGATTTTGTAGATTAAAAGAGAAAGGATATGGGAAATACCCTTTCTCTTTTACATAAAAAATCACAATAGAACAATCGTTCATAAAATAAACACATCTGTTTAAAAAAATAAACATTTCAAATAGATTTTAAAAGATTTCACTTATCCAGCTGAAAACCTGCCTTTGCAGCTACTCAAGTAATACAAATCATAATTACATTTTACAATTTGTATTGTTATGTACATGTAAATTTCACTTGAATTATACTGATAAAAGTTTATTTTTGTATTGATTAATATAATTTTTATAACCAATAGAAAAATAAAATGAAAGAATCCAGAGCATTTTATGATCAAGAAACGCATAGCGCGATTGGTATTTTTAAAGGTTTTTTGACATCAGACAAGTTCAAAAAAATTGCAGAAGAACTTCATGACATCAGAAAAGAGAATGACTCATGTAAGCAGTTGAACAATATTGCGGACATGAAGGTACTGAGCCAGGACGTACAAACATGGCTAAATAATGTTTGGTTTCCTAAGGCAAAAGCAACCGGGCTTAAATATTTTGCCTTTGTTGTACCTAAAGATATTTTTGGTAAAGTTAGTATGGAATCAGCAAATTCTGATGAACAAACAACCAATGGTATCGAGATAAAATATTTTGACAATGAACCAGATGCTAAAAGCTGGTTAAACTCAAAATAATTTGAAGTTCAAAAAGATTAAAAAGATTCTGATAACATCAGAATCTTTTTTTAACACAAAAAAAATAAATATCCTTCAAAAGCTATTGCATAATGTACACTTTTCACTACTTTTAGGGTGTGCATTACAATGTGCACCCCCAGAATATGTATTAGTATTGAATTATTGGAAACATCTATGTGATGTAGTGAAAATCCCAGATATTTAACCAACCCAGGATATCATCTCACAATAGAGTTTCTGCTAAACAATAATATAAACATAAATAAACTATGAAGTCAACTGAAACTAAGGTTTTAGAGCAAGTAGTGGATAACAACTACTATGCAAAAAATGAAGAAGATCTGGTAAAAATCCAGAAAGTAATGGAAAATTATCCGGTAAAGCTTAGCCCTTATCTTAAAGAGTTAACGCAAACATCGGAGGCTGTTAGATTGCAGTATTTGCCACATCCAGATGAGTTTGAATCGTACGGAACAGCAACACCTTTTGAAGAGGGTAAAAAAGCATCAAAAACTTACGGTTTAGAGCGTCTGTATAGAGATCGCGTGTTAATCACTCCACATTTTGATTGCCCGGCTTATTGTCGTTTCTGCTATAAGAAGAGTAGAGTTATGCGTAACAAACCAGGTATGACATTTGAAGAGATTGATAATGCAGTTATCGAGATCAGCAAAATGAAAGAAGTTAGAGGAGCTTTAGTTACAGGAGGAGATCCTATGATGAATCCTAAGAAACTTTTCTACCTACTTGACAAACTTACTGAACTTGATAATATTACCGAGATCAGAGTAGGTTCAAGAACTGTTCTAACAGCACCAAAAGTATATACAGATGAAATCTGCGATAAACTGGCAAGTTATATCAAACCGGATTTTAACAACCCGAAGAAGAGTCAATATCTGGCTATTAATGTTCACTTTAATCATCCGGACGAACTTACTCCAGAAGTACTAGAGGCTTGTCACAAGTTAACCTCAAGAGGTATAACGTTAAGAAATCAGACAGTTCTTCTTAAAAATATCAACGACTCTGTTGAGACTATGAGTCATCTGTTCAAGTTGTTGTTAAGAAACAATATCATTCCTTATTATATGAATCACTGTATGCCTGTTGAAGCTAGTGATTATTTAAGAACTTCTGTTCAGAAAGGTCTTGATATCTACAATCACTTGTGTACTGAGTCATCAACAGCTATACCTCATTACGTTTACGCTCCTTCAGGAGGAAAGGTTCACGTTGGTCCTGATACAGAGTTTGTATATGAGAAGAGAGATGGTCTTGATCTGATAAAGGTTAAGATGTTATACGATGCTAAAGAGTTTAGAGATATTGCCAAGAAAGATCTTCCGCCAATGCACTGGGAGACTGAAGATGGTAAAATTGAAGGATACTACATAGATGGAAGAGATGATTAAATAAAGTTTAAGAGCAGGTATAATTATTATATCTGCTCTTTCTTTAAAAAAACAACAATGGACAAACTTAATTTTTATTTAGGGCTTCAGGGTAACAAAGAGCCGGAAGAGTACATAAGAATCGCTAAAACATGCGAAAAAAAAGGTTTTGACAGAATCTATGTATACGATGATCTTCTATATTACTCATCGTTTCCTATTTTAACTACAATAGCTCAGCATACAAAAAAGATCAAAATAGCTTCTTGTCTTGTGAATGGTTTTTACAGGCACCCTGCAGTTATTGCATCTAATTATGCATATCTGTCTAAAGTATCAAACAACAGGGCAATGCTCGGAATGGGGCGTGGTGCTTTCTATGATCTGCTAAAACTTAATGGAGAAGAGGAGTATACCAGAAAAGGTTACGAGGAGGCTATACAACTTGTTAAACACTTTATCTCTAATAAGAAAGGTGAATTTAAGGGTGAGTTCTTTAATGCTACAGAGAAGGCATATTTAAAGGTTCCTGCTCCTGAAAATCCATACATATTTTCTGCTACATGGAATAGCGATATGGCTTATATTGCAGGCAAACATAGCAGAGAGTTGCAGGTAGCTGAAGTGTGGAATGAGAACTATCTTAGTAAACTCTGGGATGCCTTTGTAAAAGGTAATAAAGAGAGTAAATCAGGATTTGATCCAAAGCTATCAATTGGTGGAATGATGTGTCTGGGTAAGACCGAAAAAGAAGCCGTTGCAAATGCAAAACAGACTGTTGTGGTATATATGCCTTACCTGCAAACTATACTTAAGAGTCATGATATAGACTTTGAACAAGATTATATTAAGAAGATATTTGAACTATCAAAAGCCGGAAGGATTTCTGAGGCAGCAAATCTTCTACCTGACGATATAACAAAAGCCCTGGCATTAGTTGGAACACCAGATCAAGTTGCCGAAAAAATTAACAGGTTAAGGGCTAAGTTTCCTATTAGCGGATTGCTTATTTCTCCTCCATATGGTACAGAGAAAGATATTGTATCAAATATTAAGATGATTAATAAAGAGCTTTTTAAAAGGGTTAAATAAAAAAGGGGGCTATGCCCCTTTTTTTATTCTACTATCTCTAATAATTCAATCTCAAAAATCAATAATGAATTTGGTGGAATATCGCTACCGGCTCCTCTTTTTCCGTATCCCAGAGCAGAAGGTATATAGAACTTATACTTAGCTCCCACTTTCATTAGCTGAACACCTTCTTCCCAACCTTTAATTACAGAGTTTAATCGTATAACCAATGGATTGTCTCGTTTGTATGAGTTATCAAACTCCTTACCATTCTCAAGAGTTCCAACATAATGAACCTTTACTTTACTGTGAGCAAAAGGCTTTTTTCCTTTACCTTTTTTTATAATCTCATATTGAATTCCACTTTCTGTTTCTGTTACACCTTTTCGTTTTTTATTCTCCAACAAAAAAGATTTCTCTATTTCAATTCCTTTCTCAGCTTTCTTCTCAATTACCCTCTTATAAAAGGAGTTTAAAAAACTCTGAGCTTCTCTATCACCAATCAGGATCTCCGTCTCGTTTAATCTATTCTTAAAAGCTTCTGCCAGAATATCAACATCAAAGTCTACTCCATTTAAACCACTTTTTATCAGATTATCTGCAAGGTTAATTCCTAGAGCATAACTTGCTGAATCAACATCGTTTTTCAACTTCTGTCCAAACATGTTACTACCCAAAAACAGTAAAAGTATAGTAACAACAGGGTATAAAATCTTTCTCATAAACAAACTATTAATTTATTATTGAATGTATGTAATAAATACACATGTGGCAAATATAATTTAATTTAATTGCCTACTATTAAGATTATGGAATTTTGATACCAGTTTTGTACGTGATTCAACGTTAAACTTACCATACATATTATCAAGATGCCTTTTAACTGTATTAACAGATATAAAAAGTTTTTCAGCAATCTCTTTATTTTTAAGACCTTGATCAACCAAAAGCAGAACATCAACTTCTCTTGAAGTAAGAACATTTCGTATTATGTCGTTTACAACAGGTACCGGATTATCATTTAAAAACAGTATTTTCTTTCGCTGCTTTGTTCCTGGAACCACACACGATTTACATTTAAGATTATCATTAATAATTATCTCATTGTTACTATCGCTTTTAGATAAGCCTCTGAGTTTACGTGAAAATTCGGCACCAAAGTTATTTGAGCCAAAATACCTTATTATTGTCTCCTGAGCCGATTTATTTGCATAACTTATATTAAAATCGTTATCAGCTATAACCATATTATAGTTCATTCTATCAACAGCATTACAGAATTTATTGGTATAATCCTCTACTCCGGATCCTTTAATGCCGTTAATAGCTATACCAAGAAAGTTACTCAGTATTGAGAGTGTAAGCAGATCGCTGTCTGTAAAAGCACCCTCCTTAAAATCTCTTCCAAAATTAAGACTTCCTACAATTCTGTTTCCACTTACAATAGGCGCTTGCATAGCATAATCAATAGATGCTGTTTTCACAATCTCATAAACCGGATGATGTTTCCACCCTTCTAACCCTAATAGTTTATGCGACAGGTAGGGTGATCTGGTATTCATAATCCAGTTCTTTAACGGATCAATACCTCTACCCTCTCTCTCATAATATTTCAAAAAGTCTTTATCTATTCCTTTTGCGCTAATATAGTCAGGATGCTGCTCTGCCGATTTAAAATGATATATTGCTATTGCGTGCGCGGGTATAATGGATGATATAGAACAAAAAAACTCATTCTCAATTTCATAGAAGTCTGTCTTTTGGGAAAAAGACCTAATAACATTGTTTAAATTAGTTAGTACATCTGTATTATTCATAATCTAAATCTATATTGAATAAGATTAAATAACGGAATTGATATAATAAAAAAGGCACATTAACATGGCATAACCACAAAATGCACCTCACTAAGATAAACTATTTTTTATAAGAATTATAACAAACTTACACTATATATAGATATTTTTACCTATTCGTTCAAGAATCATACACATTTACTATTATTTCTTTCTAAAAAGTGAACCTAAAAGAATAAACGGATATGAAATCAGATAGAATAGAACTCCAGGACTTAGTGCCATTTTAATACAAGACCAGAACTCTTTTGGAGTAATATACATTTTTGCCGGCCACGCTCCCATCATCTGCCCGGTAACCTCTAACTCTTTACCTTTCTTCCTTACCTTTGTAACCACCATCATTGGGCTGCCTTTGTCTGATATAATAGTCAATTTCATATGTCTAAATTTGTTTTTAATAAGTCATATGTAACTTGCATTTACAATCCTCCTCATACAAAGAGATTCCTTGCTCATGCTTCGTTCCATATTTCATCTTTTTAAGTTATTAATATAGATCTGTATTCTCTGAATCTATAATGCTGTACATTATGTTTACGACTCATTTGTTAATATTTTATAGATACCCTACAGTAATTAAAAAATACAAATGTTTTAATTCTGTAGGATATCTTTTGGTATTCATATCAATACTAGAACATTACTTATCCCACCACTTTTTAATCTTATGCTCTTCGGCAATAACCTGAACGGCATTATAACCACATGCTCCCCCAATACTTCCGCTTGGATGAGTACTTGCACCACACATATAGAGTCCTTTATATGGTGTTTTATAAGGTTTATGTTCAACAAACGGTCTCATAATAGTAAGCTGATCCTGACTCATCTCACCATGATTAAACCCACCATGAACCATCGATGTCCATTTTCGCTCAGTATCAACCGGCGACATTGCATAGCTCTCAATAAGTGCACTATCCATATTGTCTACATACTTACTCCAAACATCAATGCAGTGCTTTGAGAACTCATCTTTAACCTCATCCCATCCTTCAGAACCTTTATCTCTAAGGTTATAAGGAACATATTGCCATCCTATTGCTGTACCTTTACCATCTGGTGCCTGTGTAGGGTCTACTGCCGATGGATAAGCTGTAAACATACGTGGATACTCTGGCAGAAGTCCTTTATTAATATCTGCAAAATCGTCGTATAACTCTTGCGGAGAGTCAACCAGTAGTACACCTAGGCAACGATTTACATCAGGGTTAAACTCAGCACACTTCCATTTTAGCGGCTCATCAAGAGCAAGGTGTGTACTAAATAGTATAGTATCTTCATGTCTGTAACGTTTAACCGAATTAGCAAAGTTCTCATCAAGTTTCTCTTCACCTACCATATCAAGGAATGTCTGATGTGGCTCTACATTTGTAAGCACCATATCATTAGCATATATCTCTGTTCCATCCTCAAGAATAACACCTTTTGCCTTATCGCCGTCAACTATTATCTCTTTAACATGTGCATTTGTTTGTACCTTTCCGCCATGATCTTCAAGACAATTTACGAATGCTTTGGCCAGGTTATCAGATCCTCCTTTACATATTGCCCATCCGTGAGGGTCATGAGTCTCTCCTAACATCATAGGAACAAAAACACCAAATCCGTATGTATCAGGCGATCCACCAAACTCTTTAATAAATGCAAGCAGGAATGATTTAAGCTCATTTGACTCAAAAAGCTCCTCTACAATATTTTTTGGGCTAGATAACTGCATACGCAACATATTCATTCCCTCAACACTTGTTTCCATAGCCATTGCTGCTAACGAAGTTGGCTGTGGCGGATTAAAAAACCAAGGGCTTATAATATTATCAACAATAACTCTGAATTGCATAGCTAACTTTCTGTAGGTCTCTGCATCTTTCTTTGAGAAACGTGCAATCTCTTTACAAGTTTTATCAAGATCCCTGTAAAAAACAAGACATCTGCCATCTGTAAACGCTGCTGCAACCTGAGCATCAGGCCATACATACTCCGCTCCGTACTTCTCTAACTCTAAATCTTTGTATACAGGCCCTAAATGTAAAATCCCATGAAACAACGACGCAAGATTATGCTTAAATCCAGGCTGAGTAACCTCTTCTGTCCACACTCCTCCTCCTGCTTTCTCTAATCTTTCAAGAACTAAAACCTTCTTTCCCGATTTCTGCAAATAACATCCCGCTGTAAGACCATTATGTCCTCCTCCTATTACAATTACATCATACTCGTGTGCCATAATTTTTATGTTTTATTGGGTTAATTAATATTGTTTTTTGTAAAACTACTTTTAAATTATACCCAATACATCACCTAGATGGGTGATATTTGAAAAAGCATGATTATTTTTAACTATTTCGGTATCTCTATTCTTAAAATCAGATATCAAAAACTGAACAATAGCAGAACCTTTAGACAAAAGGTAATAAACCTAACTAATAGAGTTACGTTTTAAAACTACATTATATAATATAGTCTAATACTCAATTGTTCGTCCGAATGGGGTAAGAGCCAACGAGGCAAGCTTAAAGTGTTGAACCGCAAAAGGAATACCAATAATGGTGATGGCTAATACAATGCCAAAGACAATATGCGACAAAGCTATCCATATACCACCAAAGATGAGCCAGATAATATTCATTATGGTAGAGAGGCAACCAGGAGCGTATCCCATATAGCCAATACGTGCACCAAAAGGCCACAGAGCAAGTATTCCTAATTTAAAGGTTTGTATACCAAAAGGTATTCCTACAATTGTTACACATAAAATAATACTGGATACAAAATACTCAACGGCGGTAAATATACCCCCAAATATAAGCCATAAAAGATTACCTAAAATTCGCATATATCTATCTGTTTTAACTGTAACAACCTGATATATGACAACGCTCTGTTAATATGGTTTAATACACTCACAATAAACAGATAAATCTTATACCAATAGTGTGAGGTATAAGATTTATCAGACAAGTATAATATTATATATACTATATTGTATATGCCAGATCCTTTGCCTGCTTAATTCTATCGGCCATACCAATACCATTACGTATATTACCGGCCAGATACAATCCTTTGTAGATACTCTCAATTTCCTCTATTTTTGCAATTCGTTCTGCAGACTGAGCCCCATACTGAGGTATTGCATACGGATGACGATACACCTTAAAGATACGTGGTTTAAACTCATTTAAACCAAACAGATGCCTTAGTTCGTCCTCAACAACACTTTGTATCTCGTTATCTGGCAACATAGCCAACTTCTGATTACGCATTCCTCCAACAAACAACGACATTAAAGCCCCGCCTTCTGGTGCACGGTTTTTAAACTGCGACGAAAGAAAAAGTGCTCCAAGTATTTTACGATTCTCATGATGCGGAATAAGCCCACCAAAAGCCATAAGAGGTTTACCCTCCCATTTCTCGAAACCAACAACAACCTCAGCCACCGGTGCATACTTAAGGTTTGTAATTGGCTTTATATCTGACTTACCCAAGAACGAGAATATACCTGGCAATGCATTACCTCCAACAGTTGATATAACATTATCTGCACAAAGATCAAACTTATTATCTCCACTACTATATGATATATTATATCCATTATCGTGTTTTGATATCTTTAACGATGTACACGACAACATTACATTCTCTGCTCCTATCTCGTTATATATTGCATTAATAAGATTAGACAGACCGCCTCTTACAGAGAATATCTCACGATTAATACGTTTATCGTTTACAACTGTTTTATCTCTCTTCTTTTTAATAGCACCACCAATAAAACTACCATATTTCTGCTCTAGATTATATAGTTTAGGCAGTGCATATTTTGGTATAAGATATTCCGGATCTCCTGCATATATACCCAGTATAAAAGGGTCTACTGCATACTTAAGATACGATTCCCCCATACGTCTGCGAACCATACTTGCAAGATTCTCTTCAGGATTAGTGCCTGGTTTTCTGAATGGTTCGCCAAGAATACGAAACTTATCTTTTAATGAAAATAGTGGTGTAGTTACAGCCGACATTAAACCTGAAGGTAATGCTCTCCAACGTCCGCCTTTACATATCCAGCGCGCTTTTGATACCTTATCGGCATACTCAACATCTACTGAGTGTTTAAGCTCCTCAAGCAGTTCAACAACCTCTATATTAGATACCACCCCGCTATTAGGTCCTTTCTCAAATACAAAACCTTTTTGTCGTTTAGTACATATTACCCCTCCAACCCGGTCGTTACGTTCAATGATTGTAAACGGTATACCGCGCTTTTTAAGATGATAAGCGGTAACAAGGCCAGTTAACCCGGCTCCAATAATTACTGTTCTATTACTACTTGTGCTCATATATCTTCTTTATTTATATAGTCTTTGAATACATACCCTCGCGTTGCTCAAGAAACGGATCTATTGCCATAGCAATATTTCTTACCACAAACGATCCCATTCTTGTAACCTCAATACCATCTTCAGATACTTTTACTAAACCATCATTCTCAAAATCAGTAAAGTTACTTATATCAAACCTCAGCAAACGCTTAAGGTAATCGGTATCTATACTGTTTTCGGCTGCAAATGTATTAAAATTGATATTCATATTACACATTAGCTGATTTATTGCTGCACGTACAATAATCTGCTCGTTATTCAACCTGTAACCTCTCTCTACAGCAAGTTTATTACCGTCTATATTCTCTATATATGTTCTAAGATCTTTTGTATTCTGTGCATAGCTATCCCATAACTGACTTATTGCACTAAGTCCAAAAGCAAATACCTGTCCGGTTGTTTCGCGGGTACAATATCCCTGAAAGTTTCTATGTAACGTTCCCTCTTCAAGTGCTATTGCAAGTGAATCATCCGGTCTGGCATAGTGATCCATCCCTACGGCAGTATATCCATTATTTGTAAGGTATCTGTACCCTTCAACAAGCATCTCAAGTTTAATATCTGCCGATGGTAATCCTGTTTTTTCAAGTATATGTTGTGCCTTTTTTACCCACGGAACATGAGCGTATGAGAATGTAACAAGCCTGTCTGGTTTTATCTCAGCGGCCATTCGCATATTCTCCAGAAACGACTCAACTGTCTGCTTTGGTAACCCATAAATAAAATCAAGATTCACTGATGCAGCACCATCATCTCTTATGTAATCCACTAACGTTTTAACGGGTAATTTAGACTGTTCTCTATTTACAACCTTTAATACCTCAGGATTAAAGTCCTGAATACCCAAACTAAACCTGTTAAACCCGGCACTCTTAAGTGCATCAATATCTGATTTATCAAGATAAGCCGGATTACACTCTATGGCAATCTCAGCATTTGAGTTAAGTTTAAGCTCAGATTTAACACTATCTATTATCTGTTTCAGATATAAACTATCTATTGCATTAGGTGTTCCTCCACCAAAATGTATCTGTGTAACCTCTCTCCTCTTATCAATAGACGATGATATATACCTGAACTCCTTTATTACAGCATTAATATATTGCTGTACAAGCTCCTCTGCGGTTAGCTTATTCGTTGTACAACCACAAAAGAAACATATACGGGAACAGAACGGTATATGAAAGTATAACGATATAGATTGGTTACCGTTACTATCTGAACTCTTTACAGATTTAAGATAGTCTGCAGATGTAAAATCTGTAGTAAAATGGTTGGCTGGCGGATAACTTGTATATCGCGGTCCTGCCTGATTATATTTTAATAATAAACTCTTTATCTCCTCAGTATGCATAATATGCAATGTTTACTTAATAAATGTATTCATAATTCCGGACAATCTAAAATTTTACCGAAATTCCTCCTCCTATAATTGTTGGTTTACCCTCTTGTGCAAACACTCCCTGCGACTCAAACATATATGCGTTATAGTCAGTTCCGGTTATATTCTCGGCATATAACCACACCACAAACTTATTAATATTGGCCGATACTTTACTATTTAGAAGACCATAGGCCTCCTCTTTTAGACTATTTGACGGATTCCAGTAGTGTTCGCCAATTATCTTAAGATTAAGATTAAAATTTATCTCAGATATTGCCGCCTCTTTAAATGGTAATCTGTACGATCCGCCTATAAGCGATGTATATTTTGGTACATACGGAGCATAGTTATTTGAGAAATTGCTGTAGGTTGCCGGGTTGTTACCTTTACCATAAAGGTACCTCTTAAACCTTGTATCGGTATAACCTGCATTTAGCATAATAACCAGATTCTTTACCGGTATGGCCTTTATCTCAACCTCAAATCCCTTTGATTCTGTCTCGGCAGCATTAACAATCTTACGCCCAAATCCGTTTACAACAGGCATATACACCTGCTGATTATCAAGCTTTATAAAGAATAGCGATGCCGATGCTGTTAACCTGCTATTAAACAACGATGATTTAAAACCAAGCTCATAGTTTATACTTGTCTCCGGCTCATAGTATATCTCTGTATCAGAATCGTATATCTGATTAAATGCTCCGCTCTTATACCCTTTAGCTACAGTTGTATATACAGATATTTTATCAGACAGAGCATATCTTAACGATACTTTTGGCAATAATTTTATCTCACTATCACTCTTCTGATCAATATTATTCTTTAACGGAATATCGCCAAAAACGAATTGCTGTTTTGATATATGATCCTGTATATTCTGCTCATAATCGGCTCTCAATCCAACAGTTGCAGATAGTCCGTTTACAAACATATTATCATAAACCACTTGTGCAAAGCCGGCAGCACCGTAATTAAATCTGTCATAACTATTATACTCCTGAAACAGCGATGGGTAGTTATACTGCTTTATAAAATCGTTATCAAAATATACATCTACATTACCATCTATCCATTGTAAAAATCCATATACACCCGCAACCCATTTAATATCTCCGGGATTAACCGGTTGTATATTTATCTCCTGAGTTATAAGGTGTTGTTTATTATAGTTTTTTACGTAATATAACGATAGTGCAGAGTTATCCTGATCGGCATCATATATATCGTCATAAAACTGATATCCTGTAACACTTGTTAAACGCCTTTTACCAAGCATAAACTCCTGCTTTAACGATACTCCTGCCATATCTCTGTTATATAGCTCTTCATGGTCTTTTGATATATTGCCAACCTTATTATTGACAGGGTTAACCGGTGCAAACGGATTACCTCCCTGACGTGAATAATCGCCATATATTGTAAGCTCAGATCTATAGTTGTCTGTTGGCGTATAGTTAAGCTTTATACGTCCGTTAGCACCTATTATCCAATCTATATCCTCTCCGTTAAAGCTGTTTGTGAAGTAACCTTTTCTATCGTTATAACCTACCGATACCGACATAGTAAGATTATCTGTTACTGGTTTGCCTGCAAGTGCTTTTACCTTTATATTATTATAACTCCCATACTCAACATATGCTCTGTATACAGGATCGTATTTTATACGCTCTGTTCTTATATTAATTACCCCGCCTATACTATTACGCCCGTACATTGTTCCTTGCGGTCCTCTTAACACCTCTATACTCTTTATATCATAAAGATCCAGATCAAATGCAGCTTTCTCAAAGTATGCAACTCCGTCAACATATAATCCTACCGATGGTGCCCCAATTCTGGAACCTATACCTCTTATAAAAACAGGAGCATTTAACCTGTTGCCAAATTCTGGTATAAACAGATTTGGTACCAGAACAGATATATCTCGTATATTATCTACTCTCTGCCTGTTGGCAACAACACTATTTATTTTTGTTATCGATATCGGAAACTTTTTTATGTTTCCGGTACGCCTGTCGGCATGCACATATACCTCGTTAAGCCTAATTGTTTTAGTTGTATCTGTTATCTGTTGTGCGCTTAAGCTAAACCATAATGGTATAAGGGCAGCAGACGTTATTATATTCCTTATCTTCATCTTAATCTCCCCAATAAAATATTACAGTAGTGTTCTATTTAGTCTCAAATACTGTATCTGCTATTAAATATATGTAGTACTACTTTCGTCGCGGGTTTTTAGGAAACCACCCTTTTGCAACCCTCTCTTCCTGCTCTATAATCTCACCAATTCCCCACAAAAAATTAAATGCAAGTATACCGCACGATATAGATAGCAGTACATTATCTATAAATAACGATCCTGCAGTAAGTCCTAACCCTATAATCAGGAATCCTATCCAGAACCACTTTGTAAACCAATATTCTGCTTTAATTGTAAGATATCTTGTGAATGCTATACTAATAAATGTAACTGCACCTATAATTAATCCGTCAAATATCATCTGTATATCCTTTAAAGGTTAAATATTATTTATACTCTCTGTTCGGATTACGTTTTGCACGTCCCTCCATAACCCTGCGATGCTGCTTAAACATCTCATGTGTACTCCAGAAGAACGAAAATCCTATAACTCCTAGTACTATTGATGTTGTGCTGTTTGTAACAAAGCATGATGCAGCAGAGAACAGTACTCCTACAATAAGAAATATCCACCATATACGTTTACCATAATAATACTCAGCTTTTATTACAAGCGGATGCGATAATCCTACAAGAAAGAATGCCGCCAATCCTAATATTAATCCGTAATAGTTCATAATTTTCTCCTCTTTTAGCCATATGCAATCTGTAAATCAGATCTATTATCTACAGGTCTTAGCACATGTTTCAATCTTTCGTTATTTAAATAACAATATTAAATTATAATACCCTAACAACAATAAAATAGACAAACTGTTTTAAGACAAATGAAGTAAATTGAACTAATATTATACTTAAACAGATAGACTAAATATATATAAAGATACTAAATGCAGTAATTAATTATAACGAGTATATGCTCAATCAAAGAAATTATATTGATTATATATATACAGATCTGTATGAGTGTGAAATTTGTAACCTATTATGATTTATACCAGATTAAGAGCGAAGACTTATATTTTTTTGACTGAAATAGATGTACAAGAGGTTGTTTAATGCAAATGAGATGCTCTTGCCGCCGGAAAGAGTGTAACTTTTATATTTTTGATACTCTTATACGAGTACAAGACATCAAAAAATGTAAATGTGTAGCTCTTGTACGAGTACAAGACACCAAAAAATGTAAATGTGTAGCTCTTATACTTGTACAAATGCTCACTTTTATAAAAATTTGACTCTTATACAAATACAAGAGTACCTTTAATACAAAAAATTAAGGTATGTATACCTGTTTTTGACTCTTTTTTACAAATTTAGCACTCAAATACTTCTATGTCTCAGAAAAAATTACAATTTAGATACTCTTGTAATCGTACAAGAGCTAAAAAAATACAAAAGATGGCATTTATTTTTGTATAAGAGGTAAAAAGTTATAAAAGTTGACATTTACACTACTGTAAGAGGTTCTTTTTTATATTCTGACGAATAACGGTAGTGTCCGCTATTCTGTGT
>DKJY01000087.1 GCA_002454955.1 Bacteroidales bacterium UBA6680 | reverse complement strand
AATCCCTCCCTCTCCGCCAGAAGCGATATCAAAACGATATCGCTTTTTTTATATCCAATTCTTTGTATACTTTCAATAAATTTCATCTACAATAAGCCCATAAAGACTCGCTTTCTCTTACTTTTGTAACATAAAACAGATAATTAACAACCCAAACAACAAATCAAATGAAAATAAAGATATCTCTACAAAAACTGATGCGTTTGAAAGCCATAAAAGAGTCATTTATGATTATATTTAGTGTGCTACTGGCTCTTTTTGTAAACCAACTCAGAGAAGACTACAAAGAGATAAACAGTGCCGAAAATGCATTAATAAGTATAGAATCTGAGATAAACAAAAACCTTAGTATTGCACAAGAGTGGTATACCGATCATAAAATTACACTTCACAACATAGATAGTATAAAGAAACTGGATAACTATACCGATATACTATATTACGATAATCAATTAAACTTTGATATCACACTGCCAAACGGATATTTTATCAGACGCATAATATCATCATCGGCATGGGAAACTGCACAAAGTACAGGCTCATTAAAACCAATTGAGCTAAAAGTGATTCAGAAGCTACACGATCTTTATAACTTACATAAGATTATATTAAAGTCGCTTGATATAATAAACCAGTTTTACTTCTCAGAAAGTATTTATGATAAAAACAGAACCTCAACAAATATTGCACACTGGAAAAATATGGTAAACATGATGAAAAATCAGGAACACTCATTAATAAGAGAATACAAAGAGACACTCAAGGTAATTGATGAGTATAAAAACAGATAAATCTTTAGAATCGCACAAGAGTATGATTAAATAAACTATTTTTGCAGAAAATTGTACATATAGTTAAGATGCCGGAATCAAAATCCATAAGAATAAATAAATACCTGAGTGAGGTTGGTTACTGCTCAAGAAGAGCAGCAGATAAATTAATAGAACAAGGAAAGGTTAAAATAAACGGAAAAGTTCCTGAGATGGGAACCAAAGTAAATCCGGGCGATGAGGTTAGAGTAAAAGGTAAACTGATCTCTGAACCTAAAGACAAACCAGTATATCTGGCCTTTAATAAACCAATAGGTATTGTATGCACTACCGACACAAGAGTAGAGAAAGACAATATTATTGACTACATAAACTATCCCAAAAGAATATTCCCTATCGGACGACTGGATAAACCAAGCGAAGGTCTTATATTCCTTACAAACGATGGCGATATAGTAAATAAGATACTAAGAGCACGTAATAATCACGAAAAGGAGTATCTGGTTACTGTAGACAAACCAATTACAAAAGATTTTATTAAAAAAATGGGTGCCGGAGTACCAATACTTGATACTATAACCAGAAAATGTTTTGTTGAACAGATAAACAAAAACAGATTCAGAATTATTCTTACTCAGGGGCTAAACAGACAGATACGCCGCATGTGCGAATACTTAGGTTACGACGTCATTAAACTTAAGCGAATCAGAATAATGAACATATCGCTTGATGTTCCTGTTGGCAAATGGCGATACTTCACAAAAAAAGAGCTTGACGAACTAAACAGATTATGCTCCGATTCATCAAAGACATTTGAGTAATATACACGTATCTGTTACTGTTGGCAGGCAATAACAGATGCTACTACCCCTATCCCTCCTTAATACATTACAGTTAAACCAGTTCAATATATAAATTGAACTATCTATCTTCTCTAAAATGTTAAAAGCTTAAAATAAAACATTAAGAGCTGTTTTTTTCATTATGTTTGTCCCGGCAAGTTTATTACATACCTGATTATTCAGGTAAGATGCACCCTGAATATAGAGAGTACATCACTATTTACAAGTATTAGTTAATGAGTAAATACACGGATATGCAGTTGTGTATCCTGATTTAGATATTCATAAACATTTGAAATTACAACGTAAAACAACATGAAATTAAGGAAAGCAATTTTTTTTGTGGTGGCATTAGTATCATCTACACTGCTAGTGCACGGACAGAAAAACATATCCATAAACGGATATGTAAGAGATGGCGCCACGGGCGAAGACCTTATTGGAGCAAACATCGTAAACATCGAGACCTACAAAGGAACGTCAACAAACAATTATGGGTTCTACAGTATTAAAATACCTGAAGGTACGGTAAAACTACAGATATCGTATCTTGGTTACGAAACAAAGCTTCTGGAACTGAACCTAAAACAAGACACAACACTAAACATTACATTACGCAGCAATACTCAACTAGAAGAGGTTGTTGTTACCGCCAACAAAAACGATTTTGTAAGAGAGACACAGATGAGTCAGGTTATACTACCAATAACCCAGATTAAAAAAATGCCAGTACTACTTGGCGAGGTAGATGTACTAAAAAGTATACAACTATTACCTGGTGTGCAGTCCGGAAACGAAGGATCATCAGGGGTATTTGTACGCGGAGGATCAACAGATCAAAACCTTATTCTGCTCGACGGTGTACCTGTATACAACGTTAATCACCTGTTTGGTTTCTTCTCGGTATTTAATGCCGATGCAATAAACCACGTAAAGATTATTAAAGGAGGATTCCCTGCAAGGTATGGCGGACGATTATCATCGGTTATTGAGATACGTATGAAAGAGGGTAATATGAAAGAACTTGAAGTTGACGGATCAATTGGACTGTTATCGTCAAAGCTCACAATAAGTGCCCCTATCATTAAAGACAAAACATCATTCATTATCTCTGGTCGCAGATCGTACTTTGATCTATTTGGGAAACTGCAATCGGCAATATCAAATAAACCACAAAGTGGTGGATACTATTTTGGCGACCTGAATGCCAAAATAAACCACAAGTTCTCAGACAAAGACAGGATATTCCTTAGTGCTTATACCGGACGCGACAAATTTAAATTCAAAATAAACGACGATAAAGACAAATACAAGAGCAATGTAGATATGTGGTTAAAATGGGGAAACATAACCTCTGCGCTGCGTTGGAATCACATATACAATAAAAACCTGTTCAGCAATGTAACTGCAACATACAGCCGTTACAAATTCGAAAACGATCTTGGATATGAATTTCTTGACAAAACAAATAATTACCATTTTAAAGAAAACAATAACTACTCTTCGGGTATAGAGGATTATGCTATAAAGACAGATTGGGACTACTTTATATCAAACAACAATAAGATGCGTTTTGGTGCTGAATATATCTACCACACCTATTCGCCGGGTATAAGTACAAACAATACTCAGAGCAACTTTATCAATCAAAATACAAAAACCGGAGAGAAAGATATCTCATCGCACGAAATTGCTGCGTATATAGAGGAGGATATATCATTTCTTAAGATCATGAAAGCAAATATTGGTGTAAGATTCTCAGGACTAAACGTAAAAGGCAAGAGTTACTTTGGCGTAGAGCCACGTGTAGCATTAAAAGCTGGTTTATCAGATAATTTCTCACTAAAAGGATCATTCTCAATGATGAACCAATACATACATCTGCTTACCAACTCTACAATAGGTCTGCCTACAGACCTTTGGGTACCCGTAACAGACAAGCTTAAACCGCAAAACTCTATACAGTACGCTCTTGGTGCCAACTACCAAACATCAGGATGGCAATTTACCACAGAGGCATTCTACAAAACAATGAACAACGTAATTGAGTATAAAGAGGGAGCAAGCTTTATGCCATCTGATGAGAACTGGCAGAACAAGATTACAACCGGAAAAGGATGGTCGTACGGATGGGAGGTATATGTTGTTAAGGATTGGAAAAAGACAAACTTTAACTTTGCATATACACTATCATGGAGCTGGAGAGAGTTTGATGAGTTAAACAGAGGAGAAAAATACCCTTATAAATACGACAGAAGACACGATATAGCAATAGGTGTTACTCACAACTTTAATAAGAAGGTTGATGTAGCTGTAAACTGGATATTCTCAACAGGTAATGCATTTACACTATCTAAAGAGAGATATGTTCCTGCAACCGGAGACGGAATAAATAATTACGACTCTGATGCAATACACTACTTTGACAGCCGCAACAACTACAGAGCACCATCATATCACAGACTTGATATTGGCGTTAATTTCAAGAAGAAAACAAGATGGGGACACCGTACATGGAGTTTCGGTATTTACAATACTTACGGACGACAAAATCCGGCTTTCTTATATGTGAAAACTAAAGATAATAACAAGCAGGTACTTACACAGATAAGTCTGTTACGTTTTGTTCCGTTTATTAACTACACATTCAGATTCTAAAACAGAAAATTACGACACAAGATGAAAAAAATATTAATATATATAACACTTCCTCTTATAATACTTGCTACTGCATGCGAGAAAGAGATCAAGTTTAAAGGAGATAATAAAGTAAATCCCAGATTAGTTATAAACTCACTATATAAATCAGGCGAAGTACTAACTGTAAACATCTCTAAAAGTTCACCTGTTTTTGGAGATATAAAGCCATCGTACATAAATAATGCTATTGTTGATCTCTACTCAGCCGGAACAAAAATAGAGACACTTAAAAGCAACGATAATGGCAACTATATGTCGACACACATTATTGGTGAGAACAGAAAATATACAATAAAAGCATCCGCAACAGGATTAAGTGCCGAAGCAACACAGCTGGTACCTAAAAATGTTCCTTTTACAATTTATAAGGTTGAGAAAGGGGTATTTCTGGATAAAGACAACTATAAAAACACATCGCAACCAGCCACATATGTAACAGTAGAGTTTAATGATGCTCAACAGAACAACTACTATATTGCTAAAGCATATACCTTATATGATGCCAGCTCATACACAGAAGCATCGGTATTCTATGAAGAGTATGACAAGAGTCAGAGTACCATAAATAAAAACGGAACAAGTAAAGAGCTATACAGAAATCTTATATTCAGCGATTTTGGATTTAATGGTACAACAAAAAAGTATCGATTCGGAATTGATTTAGATCCTCAAATGTTTAACGATGGTTATACAAAAGGTATAAGAGTTGAGCTGTTCTCAATAAGTTACGACTACTATCAATACCTTCTCACACTTGATTCTTATTATAACAATAAAGATAATTTCTTTGCAGAGAAAGCAAATGTACATACAAACATTACAAACGGACTTGGCATATTTGCTGCCTCTACAGTAAAATCTATTCTTATTACTGCCAACGAGCTAAAAAATCTGAAATAACATACTAAAAAACGAGCTGTCTAACCCGACAGCTCGTTCAAAATGAATTTAAACCTTTAAAAATCCGATACCACCAAACAGTACCGGTACGCATATTCAATACTCATTGAATAGAACATTACCCATCCTTAAAAAAAGATATTTAACAAATCCGCTATATAAAACAAAGCATGAGCAAAGAGTCTTATCGCATCTCTGAATAACTGTAGATGCAAGCTCCATCTGACAATTGAAAAAACAGTTGTAAATAGATAAAATATTATAGATGTTACGTTGCATATACATATGTCATGTTCTTAATTAGGTATATACAAGTTAATTAAACAATTTATTAAAATCAAATATATTGATAAAAAAGCTGATTATTAATCTTTGTCACAAATAAAACATATATTAAACCGATATAGATACATTTTTTATTATTAACTTGCCTCAACACAAACAAAACAATACGTTAAACCAAATTTAATTATCATGAAAAAGTTTTACGACATTCATTTTCACTCACTTAACCTTAGTCATGCAAATCTTCTTGCATTCCTGAACAGAGACGACATTATAACGCAACAAAATGTTAAGAAAGCTCTCAAAAAAGCATTCAAATGGTACAACATTATACCAGCCTGTACATTAAGACTTTTCTCTAAAAAGATAAAAAACACATTACTTGAACAGGTAAATGATCAATCAAACATAATCAACCTCCTATCGTTTATGGGAAGCTCATATAAAGACAACTTTCTGCTTATTGAACACTTTCTCAGAAACAAGAATGCGCTTATAGAGAACAACAAACTGCATCTGAACAATACAACATACGATAAACTTGTAATATGTCCGTTAATAATGGATTTTGGCATGAAAAACCAGAATATGGAAAATATATTCTACAATATACCAACACGTAAACCAGTACACGATCAGATTGTAGATCTGCTTAACTCAATAAACTACTACTATTCACACGAATATAAATTAGATGCCGAGAGCAAAAAATACAGAATATTTAATAGCAATACTAATAAAGAGGACAGATTACTGGAGATATATCCGTTTATGGGAATAAACACACAGAATTACTCAATTGACGCCATAGAGAAGATATTAAACAGATATTTCACAGGTTTCGAAAATGATACACCAGAAGAGAGGTTTCAGAAACTCCACAACAAAATGGGCGACTTTAAAAACAGTAGTCTGGAGAAAGAGCTAAACCCGGATTACGACTTTAACTATCTGTTTGCCGGCATAAAGGTATACCCTCCTCTTGGTTTTGCTCCATGGCCAAAAGATAACAACGAAGAACTTAAGAAGGTGAAACTACTTTACAAGATATGTTCAGAACGCAGAATACCAATAATTACACACTGTAGCGATGGCGGATTTAAAACTGTAAAAAATGCTCAAGACCTATCTAATCCTGGAAATGAGTGGAAAGAGGTACTAGATAACTACCCTGACTTAATAGTTAACTTTGCGCATCTGGGCAATCAGGAAAATAGCAAACAGTGGGAGAATCAGATAATTGATTATGCTAAAGACGACAGTAAAAAGGTATATACAGACATATCGTGCATGGCAAAAGACGATAATTACTATAAAAAAGTAAGCGATATATTCAGTAATAACCCTGACGTGGAAGATAAGATGTTGTTCGGAACCGATTTTGTTATTAACCTTATATGGTCTGAATCTTACAACGAATACCTTAAGGCTATGAGCGACACTAACCATTTGAGCGATAAACAGAAACATAAACTCTGCTGCAGTAATGCCGAGAAATTCCTCTACGGAGGCATTATTGATTACAGCAGTACAGATAAGATAGATAAAAAAGTTACTGAAACAATATAATACAGAGTAACAGTCCGGGTTATCCATTCCTTTTACAAATGCGTAACCCGGACTCTAAATACAACTAAACTGGTTTAGCTGCCACAACCAAACTATCTACAGATATAAAGTACACATTAAAGATAATATCTGTAAAACAAGCTCTGCGCAATACCTCCTCCTCTATTCATGATATAAAACTACTCCTGCACGGAAAAAAACAGGTCATGCACAGACTTTTATACCCCATTTTTAACTCAAACATACTCTGGGACA
>DKJY01000007.1 GCA_002454955.1 Bacteroidales bacterium UBA6680 | reverse complement strand
GAAACGAAGCATGAGAATAGTCATTCACACACACGGAGATGATTATAAATGCGAGTTCCATCTGGCAAATGAAAAAGTGGGCTAAACAAGGATGAACAGAGTGCCAGATGGAACTCGCATTTATAATCATCTCCGTGTGTGTGAATGACTATTCTCATGCTTCGTTTCATATGTTTATAATTGTTTTTCATTTGTCAGATAGAACTCGCATGATTTAGTCATCTTCGTGTGTGTGAAAATTCTTTACTAATGCTCGTTTCATGACCCTACTCTTTTTTTAAACTTTTATAAGACAAAGTTAAGGGCTAAATAAACTATTGAAAACAGGCAAAACCGACTTTAACAGGTGGTATTTTTGCCAAACATGATATTAATACCAACCAGGTTTTACAAACCCTGTTGTATATTGCGATATATGCTTTGCAAATTTTAACAGATCTGGTTCACTCCAATATGGTCCTACAATTTGCACTCCTACCGGAAGCCCATTCTGTCCGATACCAAGCGGGATATTAAGTGACGGATTACCACTACAGTTAAAGCAGGCATTGTATGGCCATACATAATCCATATAGGCAACCCTTTCGTCTTTATATCGTATTGGTTTACCTGGTTTACGGCATTTATATGCATTACCATATCCTACCGGACATATTAAGAAATCGTAATGCTCAAAAAAGGTTTCCCACTCATTAGTTATATCGGCTCTCTTTCCCATAACTTTTGAATAGTCCAGCATACTGTCTCTGAATTTCCACTTTAACTTTGTTCTGTCTCCTTTAAAAACAGAACTCTTCATATGTTTTACAAACAATGGCTTTGCATACCACGGCATCTCTTGCATAATAAGCTGTAACGATAGTTGTTTATATAACGATAACGATCGCATATGGAGATTTTTACCCGGTACTGCTTTCTCTGTATTATATCCTTTTGCCGATATTAACTCTATAAAATCTACTATTACCTCCTGAGTGTCTTCACTTGGTTCATACCCTTTCCACCTGTCTGTCCATGCAATCTTATACTCCTCTGGTCTCTTATCTTTATTGTTATTCCAATCAATTTTTGGAGTGGTTCTATCACTCTTATGCGATCCAACCAAAACTTTCCACAACAGTTCAATATCTTCTGGTGTACGTGCCATTGGGCCGGCAACAGCCATATTAAATATAAATGCCTTCTCTCTTTTTTTTCGTGGTATTAATCCTTTACGTGGTATTGTATCTTCTGTTGTTTTAAGACCGTAAACACCGCAAAAGTTTGCCGGAATACGTATAGATCCACCAAAATCGGCACCTACCTCAAGTGGCGACATACCTGATGCAAGCGATGCTGATGCACCTCCGCTGCTTCCTCCAGGAGAGTATTCCAGATTATACGGATTTTTACCTACAGGATATATATCACCATATACCTGATAATCAAATAACTCTTTTGCAACATTTGTTTTTCCTATTATTATTGCTCCGGCCATTTTCAGTCTCTCAACTACAACTGAATCGTCAGATGCAACCCATCTGTTTAACCTACTTGAGTTTAATGTAGATGGAGTACCCTTAATGCTAAACTGCTCCTTTATTGTCATAGGCACCCCGTGCAAAGGACCTCTGAACTTACCTTGTTTTGCTTCATTATCGCATTCTGCTGCAATTTTAACAGCCTCTTTATCAAAAAGCTGAACAACAGCATTTAGCATTCCGTTATGTTTTCTTATATGATTTATATGCTCTTCTACAACCTGAGTTGAGGTTGCCTTTCCGGTTTTAATCAGCATAGCTAATTCTGTAGCCGATTTAAATATAAAGTCGCTCATTGCTCAATGTTTTGTGGTAATTCAGAGATTCTAATCTTCTCTGTGTCTTCATGATTAGCTAGCAATATAGTAAAATTACGCCTCAATAACCAGTCGTTAACGGTTATAATTAACTCAAACATATAAATATCAAATAATATTTTTTATCGCAACCCAAAAAAAATAAGCCTTGCCTGTTTGTTGGCAAAGCTTATCTTTTATTATTCTCTCTAAGTAAAAACGAGTATAATAAAACATTATCTAATTCTTACTGGGTATAGAAAAACTAATATGTTTAAATACTTACTCATAAACAATATCTCCAATATATAGATCTTTCTTAAACTCTTGTCCCGGACCATAGGGTAAACCTCCATAATAGAATAATTTACTCTTTCCTCCAATAACTTTGTGGTGTTTTGAATTATTAGCAGGATACTTTCCAATTTTAGTAAATACTGATCCATCTTTACTAATATGAATCTTTCCACCAATATCAAAATACCACATCAATCCTCGCCAGGAAAAAAAGCAATCAGTAACATAGTCATTATCTATTAACTTATCAACACTACCACTAACTTTAGAAGAAAGCCAATTTATACCATCTTCAGAAAAGTAATAACCAGATTCAAGGTTGTTTTCATTCAATACTCTTCTTGTCCCATTAACATACATCTTATTATTCAATGCCAGCAGAGCAAAATCATATCTTCTGCCACCCAGACCATTTTCTGTAACCAACTTCCAATCTTCTCCGTCTGTACTACACCATACATCACTAAGAGACGGATATTTTTCAACAGGAGTTTGCCCGTTTTCATTATAACCTAAGCCTCCCATTAACCATAGTTTTCTTTTAAATTCAACTATTTCAAACGATGATCTTTCCGGGATATTGGTATTAAGTTTTACCCAGGAATCTCCATCTCCTTTGTGTATTATAATCTTTCCATCATTTTTATGAAACAGATAAATCTCATTATTATAAACATAAGGCTTTATTTTTGATGTAACCTTAAATGGCAATTTCCTATTATTCCAATTGTCGTTGGTTATATCATAATACATAAATTTTTCATGCTCTTTAGGTTTATAGTCCATAAAGTATATTTTATCATTATAGTATATAAGATCACTACTCATATAATCATCATAAAATGCCTCTACCTTAGTCCACTTTATCTCTTTAATATTTTTTTCTATGATGTCAGAAGGTATTTCTTCTACTTCTATCTGATCTTTATCACTCTTTTCACATGAAAATATTGTAGTTAACACTACAATAAAAAATAAAATTCTCTTCATAATAAAATTTAATAAGTTGTGTTTTTTTGTTAACATTTTATCAGAAAATAAAACAATACAATGCATAACAATATCATAATGCAATAAGCATTATAATACAGTTTTACATGTAATTTGGCTTGTTTTCAGATTTATGTATATGCCAAACTTACACAATAAAGCAGTCCCTACCAAAAAAATCATAGACTTTTCGTGTTGTTATATGCCGACACTATAGCATATATGTAATGTTTGAACTTTACTAATAATAGAGTTATAATGTTTTAGCTTATCAGTTAAATTATTATTCAGCTAAACATATTTATATTACACACAACAATCAATAATAGACTCTTACAGAGAAGTGATATTATAACAAAAATGACGAGATATTAATTCTTTGAGGAGATAGGATATGCATAAATTATTTTCGGCATATTAAGAACAAACAATGCATTTTTTCTATAAAGTTCTACATACCAATTTAAATTTTTGACTTTACAGGATTAAAAGTGGTGTTTGCAAAATAGATATTCCACATTACAGAACAAAATAGTGCAATTTTAACATAAGGGGATGGATATTTTGTTCTGTAATGTGGAATATCTATTTTGCAAACACCACTTTTAATCCTGTAAAGTCAAAAATTTAAATTG
>DKJY01000035.1 GCA_002454955.1 Bacteroidales bacterium UBA6680 | reverse complement strand
CCTCCACTATTTCCTGGATTTATAGCTGCATCGGTTTGTATAAATGATTCAATAGCTCTTCTGTCTCTTAGTATATTAATATTTCGGGCTTTTGCACTCACAATTCCTGCTGTTACGGTTGATGTTAAATTAAACGGATTACCAACTGCAATTACCCATTCGCCAACCTCTACATTATCCGAATTCACCATTGAGATGAATGATAAATCTTTTTCTTTAATCTGAATTAAAGCTAAATCTGTTGATGGATCGGTTCCTATAACAGTTGCTTTATATGTTCTGTTATCATTAAGTGTTACCTCAATATCATCAGCATTAGCAATAACATGATTGTTGGTTACAATGTATCCATCTTTACTTATTATTACACCAGATCCGGATCCAACTCTTGCTTGCGGACCCCGATCTCTTCCGTTATCTCTGTAACGTGGTCCGAAAAACTCCCTGAAGAAGTCTTGATATGGATCTTGGCTATTATTTCTGTATCTGTTTTTTACTAATTGAGTTGATCTTATATGCACTACAGCAGGCATTACCTTTTTAGATACGCTTTTAAAGTCAAGAGGAACTATATCTCCATTACTATCAACTGTATATGTTGTTCCAATAGTAGGAGTACCTGTTATATGCTCAATCTTTACGGTTTTACTGCCATCTTTTACTATAAGAAAAAAACTTCCTATTGTTAGTGCACTACCTAGTATTGCTGCTAACACCATTCCTGTTAATTTTTTCATTTGTTTCTCTTTTCTAATAGTTATTCTACTCTTATAATATTTTTATAAATTCCAGAATTAAATATATATCTATGTTAACAACATTTGTACCTTATAGTTTTAATTTAGATAGTGTGAATTTGTAGTAAGATATTGGTTATAAGTAATGTGGGGTGTATTGTGTTAAGACTAATTAAGCCTTATTAACATTATTTAAGAGTGTAATAATATGTTTACCAGATGTATATAGGGTTTGGTTTTGAATTTTTGTCATTCTATAGTGTTATTCTGTCATTTTTATTGTGTTTTTATGACATTTCAGCAGTGTTGTATATGAATAAAGTTTATTTTAGCTAAATCAATTGTAAAATTATTGACCAAACTATATAGTAATGAGAAGAGTTAAGCTTTTAGCGTTTGCTTTATGTTCTGTGCTATTGACAAATGCTCAGGATAAAAGTGATTGGAAGGGTGGATTTCCTGAAGGATGTACATCAATTACAGTAGGTAAATTAGCATCATTTGATGGATCAGTTATGACAAGTCATACAGATGATAGTCATAGAACACGTTCGTGGATGGATATTATTCCTGCGAAAAAACATAAGAGAGGTGCTACTACAACAATGTATAAACGTGAGGCATGTAACGATTTTAAAATGCCTACATATAAACATACCCCAATAGGATCAATACCACAGGTTAGTGAGACTTATGGTTTTATAAATACTGCATACCCATGTATGAATACTAAACAGTTGGGTATTGGAGAGAGTACTTTTGGAGGTCGCGAAGAGTTACAGAGTGATAAAGGTATTATTGATTGCCAACGTTTGTGTCAGCTAATGTTAGAGCGCTGTACAACTGCACGTGAGGCTATAAAAATGGCCGGAGAACTTCTTGCTAAATACGGATGGAATGATTACGGAGAGGTGTTAACTATTGCTGATCCTAAAGAGGTGTGGCACCTTGAGATTGTTGGACCAGGAAAGGGAAAAGTTGGAGCTGTTTGGGTTGCGCAACGTGTTCCTGATGATCATATATCTGTTAATGCAAATGCAAGTACTATAAAAGAGATAGACCTTAATAATAGAGACTATTTTATGGCTTCTGATAATGTATATCAGGTAGCAAAAGAGAACGGATGGTGGAATGATGGTGAGACATTCCGTTTTAACTATGCATATGCACCAAAAAGTCGTGCATCAATGGCTTCAAGACGTCGTGAGTGGAGAGTATTTGATCTTCTTGCTCCATCGTTAAAACTTGATCCGAATTCAGAGAACTATCCTTTCTCTGTAAAGCCGGATAAGAAAGTAACTTTAGAAGATATGGTGATGGCTTTTCAAGACTATTATGAAGGAACGCCATTTGATATGACTAAAAACATGCTGGTTCCGGATAAAGATGGTAAGATGATTATCTCGCCACTTGCAAGTCCACATATGCCATATGATGCTAATACTCTACACAAGGTTAATGGCGGATGGAATGAATTGGGAGAACGTACAATTGCTCGTTGGTATACAATGTACGGAACAATAATACAGTGTCGTGATTGGTTACCAGATGAAATTGGAGGTGTTGTATGGTTAGCTCAGGATAATATGGCAACATCTATATATGTTCCGTTTTATTGTTCAATTACAGATATGCCAGAATCATATAAAACACCTGGACGTCCTAATGGTTTTACAATGAAGTCGGCATGGTGGGCATTTAATCGCTTGGGAACATTAGCATCGCAACGATGGGGTGATATGCGTCATGATGTTGATGCTGTGTGGCAACCATGGCAGAAAGAGTTGTTTAATAATCAGAAGACAATTGAAGATCAGGCTATGCAGATATATAAAAAGAAACCTAAGAAGGTCAGAGGATTCTTAACACAATACTCATTAAAGTGGGGAGATAAAGTTGTGAATAAGGCTTGGCAGATGGGTGATGATATCTGGACAAAATATGATGAGAAGTTCTAATTACAGTTTTTTGTAATAAAAAAAATATATATCCCTGTCTGAATAAGGCAGGGATTTTTTATTTTTGCACATACATTATAATTGAATATGCAAAAAATCTATTTAGCCCCATTACAAGGATTCACTGATTATACTTTCCGAAACGCATATAATACAATATTTAACGATATTGATTGCTACTATACACCATATATATTATTCGAAAAAGGAGGGGAGATACGAAACTCTAAACTAAAGGAGGTGTTATTTCAGAACAATAGTACAGATAATATTATACCTCAGATACTTGTTGCAAACGCCGAAGAGACAAAAGCTCTCATAGATATACTAATTGAAGAGGGACACACATCTGTAAATATTAATATGGGGTGCCCTTATCCTATGGTAACAAAAAGGGGGAGAGGTTCAGCTTTACTTAATAACCCGAATACTATTGCTGAGATATTGGATACAGCTTGTGGATATGATAATATGAAAGTATCTGTAAAGTGCAGAACCGGTTTTGATAACAAAGAGAACTTTAACACTATAATAGATACGTTTAATAACTATAATCTTGATGAGGTAATTGTGCATCCAAGATTAGCATCTCAGATGTATGAAGGCAGAGCAGACTCTGAATACTTTAAAAGTATATACAAGCAGATAAAAGCACCAGTATGTTATAACGGAGATATATGTACTGTAGAAGATTATAATAGACTGATTTCAGAAGCTCCAGATATTAATTCTGTAATGATAGGTAGGGGTGTATTGCAGAACCCTTTGCTTGTTTCAGTGATAAAGGGTAAGAAATACTCTAAGGAAGAGTCAGTACAATTGCTACGTAAGCTGCATGATACAATATATGAAAGCTACTCCGAAATGTTATCTGGTGATGCTCATTTAATGAGTAAAATGTATGCATTTTGGACATATTTCTATGAGATGTTTCCGGATAACAAAAAGCTTATAAAAACTATAAAAAAATGTAAACGCAAAGACAACTATAAAGCTATTGTATTCAGAGCATTTATGTCGTTAAAATAGACTCTTGATAAACTATTATATTTATGAAACTAAGCATGAGAATGGTCATTCACACACACGGGGATGATTATAATGCGAAGTTCCGTATAACCTTTAAAATATATAAGAAATATGAAAGTAAAAGTTCCAGTATGGGGATATATTGTTGGAATAGCAATGATATTTTTTGGTGGTTGTAGCACAATACAGAACACACAAAAAGTTTTTACTCCTAAACTTTTGGAGATGCAGGAGAACATGATGAATAATGTTCATGCGGAATTTGAAACTGTAAAAATGGACAGTACAATAGAATCATCTAAAGATTCTTTAGCTATTAAGAGATTTAATGAGTTTAAGACAATGAAGAACTCTCTTCATGATATGGTTGGATTTACAGATCATTATAAACGTTGGATTGTGATATTTGGCTATATAGGAGTTGTATTATCGCTACTGTATATAGTTGGAGGAGTATTTCTGATGGTAATTAAACGATTCTCTCTTAAGATAGTTTATTCCGCACTTATAGCATACATAACCTTTGGTATTGTTCAAATGATTGTACTATCGTCTGGTAACAATAGCGGATTTGCGGGTATCTCAGTAATCTTTAATAATATATTTGGAATAGGTTTAGATGTATGTCTGCTTTTAATAATTATTGTGTGTGATAAAGCAGCTTATAGATATGTAATACCAGAAGTGGAATAATTCAGTAAGCCATATTGATGAGAACAGATCATCAGTATGGCTTATTTTTTATAGTTTCTTTATAACCTTACACGGATTACCTGCGGCCAGTACACCTGAAGGAATATCTCTGTTTACAACAGATCCGGCACCAATTGTGGTATTATCGCCAATTGTTACACCGGGTAGAATAATAGCCCCGCCACCAATCCAAACATTATTACCTATAGTTACAGGTTTTGTAAAAGTCTTATATGGTGCCTCACTGTTATTATTAATATTAACCCTCTCTTTTGCAACCGTAGGATGTGTTGCTGTATATATCTGTACATTTGGGGCAATAAGAACATTATCGCCAATTGTAATAACATTGTTATCAATAAAAATAGTGTTACTGTTTATGAATGTATTTTTACCAATAGCTATATTCTCTCCATAATCACAGAAGAATGGAGACTCAATCCATACACTATCATGAACCTCTTTGCACAATAGTTCACTTAACAATCTTAAACGGTGTTCATGATCCTCCGGATCGGAGTTGTTAAATGCTTTTAATGCTTTTTTAGTTCTAAAGTACATGCCAATTAACTCTTCATCTCTTGTATTATAGAATTCACCGGCTAACATTTTCTCTTTCTCTGTCATAACCTTTTCTTCTTTTTCTTACTCGATTTTGCTTTTGGATTATACTCCAGACAGAGATCTATCCAATACTCAAGATCGCTCTCCATATCAATACCTTCGGGCTCAATAAATACAAAACCTTTCATAGGGCGTCCGGTAAAATCCATCTTTATACAGCCTGTTTTATTAAGTACATCGTCATAAATATCAGGATCTATACGAGCCATCATATTACCCTTAATTACACCCATACACATCTTATCATCTACCATAAAACATAAGCCACCCATCATCCTCTTCTCTTCATTACCAATCTTTTTAGCCTTTAATACCTCTCGTATCCTATCGGCAAGTAACTCATCGTAAGCCATAGTATATCTGTTTTAGTTGGTTATATTAAAGTTAGCAAAAGCTGACTCAATACCATTAACAATTATTGATATTTTATGCTCTCCGGGGTAGAACTTTTTTGTTGTAATAATTCTGAATGAGTGTTTACTATTAACAACAGACTCAGATTGTCTTTTATAAACCTTCTCGCTTATCTTAAATACCTTACGACTAAGATTACCATTAGCTAACCTAAAGTATATACCATATTCAAGTCTTATTTTTGTATCGTCATCTGAACAATTAGATAAAACAAATGAGAAGTTCAGGTTATCGCCAATCTTAACTGTTGTAGTACTTTTCATATTCAACAGTTTTATATTGTCCGGATTTCCGAAACCGAACAGTTGCATTACCTCACTGTTACCAGCTTTTAACAATGTTCTGCATGCATGTTTAACCAACTTATCTCTCTGTTCCGATTTTCCTAACCATCTTTTGGCAATATCAATTACCAACTCCGGATTATCTTTTGATATATCGTTAAGATTATTGGCTACACTTCTGCGTACGGTTTCAGAATCATCATCCTTTAACCCCTCCAGTATTGGCAGAATAGGTGAAGGATCGCTTTTTAGTTTTGGCAGAGCAATTGCCCATGGTAACCGTGGTCTGCACCCCTCTGTTGAGCATCGTCTTACAGCATAGTTATCACTCTTTGACCATTTAAACATTATATCTAACATCTTTTTCTGATTCTTTACTATAAATGGTCTTACAGCAAACTCACAGCTCATAAACTTTGTTATCTCATGCAGAGCATCTACCGATATATCAAAATTATCTTGTCCGTATACCTCAATATAATCAGGAAGAAACATATAACCGAATGACAGCGCTGTAGATTCTGTTAATAAGCTGTTACTAAGCTTTACAATAACCTCAGCATCTCTCTCAAAGTCGTCAAACATATGTTTGTTAAGCGTTATGGTAATATGGCGCATACGTTGTTTAAGTTCCATATTATCCCACTCGTTTGTAAATACCTGATTTCTGAATAACTCTTTGTTAATATCAGGAATAAACTCTGTAAGTCTTATTAAAAGATCATCAACAAACTCTTTGTTGTACATGTTTTTAAATGGCTCACCCATGTTGTAATATTTTAAAGAATGTTCATATTGGTTAGTTGCTCCTTTAGGTCTATATCACTATAGTGTATAGTTTTAAAACCTAACTTCTCTGCTGCTATAATATTGTCTCTGTTGTCGTCAATAAATATCGACTCGTTTGCTTTTATGTTGTATCTGTTTAGCAGAACATCAAATATTCTTCTGTCCGGTTTTACAAGCTTCTCTTCGCCTGAAACAACAATACCCTCAAACAGTTTAAAGAAACCGAATCTTTTGAGTGCAATAGGAAATGTCTCTGCCGACCAGTTGGTTAAACCAAACAGATGGTATCTCACTTTTAATAGAGGTAACAGATCTGTATTTGCATCTATCTTATCTTTAAGCATTACCTCCCATTTGTTGTAATACATTGCAATTAGATTACTATACTCAGGGTGCTTTTGTTTGAGAAGCTCAGTACCTTTAGCCAGCGTCTGCCCGGCATCCTGCATAGTATTCCATTCACTATTACATATCTCAGATAAGAAATAGTTCATATCTTCTCTGTTATCAAACACTTCATTGTACAAATATTCAGGATTCCAGTCTACCAGAACACCACCAAAATCAAATATTATATTCTTTATCATTTTCTACTCTGTTATCTCTATCAGATTATTCTCCGGATCAATTACTACACTTTCATAAAAGCCATCGCCGGTTACTCTTGGCTCTCCTTTTACAATATAACCATCTTTACGCAATTTCTCTGTTAATTCATCAACCTTTAGCCTTGATCCTACAGATAAAGCAATATGTGCCAGACCAGATAGAGATTTATGTTTACAGTCTCTTTTTATCATATCTGGTCTGTGCATTAGTTCTATCTTACAACCAGAGTTTTTAAAACTAAGAAAGTATGATGTAAACTCCTTCTTGTTGTTATGATATCTGTCTGATGTTATAACCCCAAAATAATCTATGTAGAACTGTTTTATTAACTCAATATCATCTACCCAAATAGCAATGTGATGTATCTTCATATATTATATATTTACCGTTTATACAGCACAAATAAAGCCTAATAAGATCTACTAAAATTGTATATTCTAATCAGATTTATCAATCAAGAAAATATTTATATTCGGTAGTTCCTTATTTATACAAACTATATCAGATTAAAATTGTAGTTTATTACCGGACGGTTGCTTTTGGTAAGTAGCAGTCTGTAATCTTTAGGGCTGTAACTGGTAAACGATTCAAACTCTCTGATAAAGTGCGATTGGTCATAGTATCCGGCACAGTTGCCTATAGTTGTAAGATTATCGCTGTTACATGTAATACTACATAACGATTTTCGGAATTTTATAAGTCTCTCAAAGGTTTTGGCAGATAAGCCTGTAACCTCTTTAAAGTATCGGCCAAGAGTAGAGTAGGAGCAGGCAAGATACTCTGTCAGGTCACTTATAGATGTTTCTATATTATCGTCTCTCAGATATCTGTATGCATATTTTATACTCTCAGTTTTACTATATCTATTACTACAGTATAATTCAGATATATAATATGATAGTAATTCAACGATTCTTGCATGACTATTTGTATTGTTAATCTCTTTTACAATGAGGTTAACTAAAGACCCTCTTTTGTGTGGTAGTTCCGTAGTACAATTTACTTTATTTACTACGTTTTTATCTAGAAAAGGGTATAAACCATGAGGTAAGAACCTTATACCAACAACTCTATTGGCATTTATATAGTTATACTCCGTTGTATATTGCGATATCCCTTCAACAACAACCCCTTTTACATTACGCCTGTTGTGTATATACCCGTTATACGGTGCAAAAACAATATTCTGATATTGATTTGCAGGAGTGTATATCTTTTCATTATCATCTCCATTAAAATCAAGAACCCAAAAACAATCAATAAGATCCTGAAATATATCTGGTTTATAAATACTGTATTGCATAGTGCAAATATGCAAAATCTATTTGATTTCTGAAGCCAATTAGTTTATGATGTATTTTTTACTCATATCTCTGAGTAGGTACTATTCTATAATCCCTTCTGTTTTTAGTATATCATAGGTTATTATCTTTCTGAATTTAAGATCGTGTCGGCTTAGTATATCCATGTTCATAGCAAATAGCCATATACCATATTTTGTCTCAACATATCCAACATTCCAGCCTATATTCTCTGTCCATCCGGTTTTTGAGTGTATAGTATAACTATCTGTTGAGTCTGTAATCATAATCTCCTTAACAATATCCTCTATACTGTTATCAAAAGGGAGTTTGTTTGTTATCAGTTTCTCTATAAATGTAATCTGTTGTTTTGCAGATATTCTCAGATCGCCAACCAGCCAGAAATCATCAATATTCTTGTCTATATTCATATTACCATACTGGCTTATACTTACCCAATGTTGCATACGCTCTTTACCAATACGCCTTGCCAGTTCCTGATAAAACCATACGCACGATACAGGCATTCCGGTTCTCATTGTATGATCTCTGTTCCACATCTTCCAGTTTCTGTCTGTGCCATCCCATCTTATTGTATCGTCTACACTTGTTACAGCCGACTCTTGCAGTGCAATCATAGAGTTAATAATTTTAAATGTAGATGCCGGAAGATACATACTGTCGGCTCTTTTTGTATTATGTACCATAAGGTTATTATCAGATAACTTCTTAAGAACAAACGTACTGTTAACCTTATAATCTTTAAAGATATCTGACCACTCACTCTTCTCGGTAGCTGTAACCCCGTTTTTACAACCCACAACAGAAACCACAGCAAATACAACTACAATAAACCTGATAACAAACCTCATTTCTACTACTCTTTATAATTGAAAAATATTTTAACCACAAAACCTACTCTGAAAGCATATAAAATTAGGAAATTTATTGGTAGGTAGGTGGATGTATATTAATTAAATCTCATGGTAATGAAAAACACCCGCAGAGTATCTTCTACGGGTGTTTTAATATTGTTAATTATTATCTTTTCTCAGGTTTTTTAGCTCCTCTATCTTACTGTTTATAACTTTTTCTCTTGATTTTATAGCTCTGTTATGTTCTAATGCCTCTTCAAGATATTTTAGAGCATTATGATAATCTTCATCAGTTCTCTGCTGTTTATATAATTCCATGTAGCAATCTCCTAGATAGACGAATGTATGATTTAACAGATATTTGGATTTTAATACAATCATTAATACAGCAATTGCATCCTTATATTTAGCTTTATTGAAAAAAGAAACACCATTCTGATATAGAGTGTGTAATCTGATACTTTTTAGATTGTTACTGAACTTATCTTCTGTTTCTTTTTGAAGATTATTCATAATTTTAGAGGAGTCTTCTTCAGCCTTTTTTCTAATTTCTTCTATCTTCTTCTCTGTACCTTCAATGAACTCCTTTTCTGTTTTTTCTTGAAGAGTCTTTAGTTCTGTCCTAATATCTTTTTTAAACTGTTTAACATTACCATTTTTAAACCCTTCAATATCTTTTTCAAGGGTTCTCATTTTTTCATCAATATTCTCTTTTTTATCTTTGTACTGTATATTTATTGATAGAGCTGAAAATATCCCGACAATCAAGCCAAATAGTCCAATTATTGCAATAAGTATACCGAACCATTTTCCAAATGTATCATTATATGCCTTATTGTATTCAATGCTCTTGTTAAGAGCTTCAATCTGACGTTTTGATTCATTTAACTTCTTTTCAATTTGAATTCTATCAGAAATTATACTTTTAATTTTATCATTATCTATTGATGTATTTATTAATGAATCAATTTCTGTACTATCAGATACAAAGAGAGCGTACTGTTTTGGAGCTGTAGTATTTATTTTGATATCACCGCATATATAAGTATAGGCTATTGGTGTTATTGTTACATATATTAATGCAAATATTCCGATTATTAGGGTTTTATTGTTTCTCCAGAATTTAGGCTTTGATTCACTCATTGTTTAAGGTTTAAGTAATTCGTGCTTTTAGTTTTGAGTACGCATTAAAAGCATATCAATAAATTCGTATAGTTTGGATGAGTCTGGATCATTATTTGTGTTTGTATAAAATATAAACTCATTATCAATATTGTGGTTTAACTCATTTTCAAAATATGAAATATGAAATATTGTGTTTATGATTATAGGAATATTGGTTAGTTCTTTCTCTAACCTGATTCTATTGATAAAATGCGCTCCACCTTTAGTTTCAATATTTATATTTCCATCACCAAAGTCCATCATTATATCAGATATTATAATATCTATCTCATCAGCATTATTCATAATAAAGCCTAAGGCTTCAATTGGAGTACTAAAAAACTCGGGCGTATATCTAATATCTATTTTCTCAGATTTATCTTCGAGGTAATCAATTATTCCCTCTGTTATCCATCTCTCATCATTTACTATTACAATCATATTTCTAATATTTTATCAATTAGAGGATATAATTCATTACTATTAGCGTCATCATTTTTATTTACAAAATGTATATATCTATTATCAATAGGGTTATTTAGTTTCTTTTCGAACTCCTGACGTTGATGGATACTGTATATTATTATTGGTTTATTTATGCCATCTATATCATTTATAAACAAACTTCCTCCATATTCTGCTGAATATGAGCTGTTATTCTCGTAATACATTCCTATATCTGATATTATAATATCTATATCATTTTTGTTATTATTGATAACTTTAATAGCATCATCGGGTGAATCAAATATTAAAGGATCATATCTCGGGTCAATATTTGTACTTTTGTATTTTAGGTATTCTAGGACTCCAGCAATATTTCCTCTCTCATCATCTACAATAACTATCATATCTTTAAATTTTTATCAATTATTTTATACAACTCATTACTGTCAGCGTCATCATTTCTGTTTATGTAATAAAGATTATTATTATCTATCTCTGAGGTTAGTTCATTCTCAAAATACTGTCTGTTATGAATAGTATTTATTATTATTGGAATATTAGTTTGCTGACTAATATTGTTGATAAACTGAGTTCCCCCCTTTTCTTCTTTATTCAGATCGCCATCTCCATAATCCATTCCTATGTCTGATATTATTATATCTATTTTTTTGCTGTTCTTTTTTATGAATTCTATTGCCTTAACAGGTGTATTGAAGAATTTTGGGGTATATCTGTTATCTATCCTTTCTGCTCTGTCTTCCAGATAATCTATAATACCTCCAATTATCCACTTTTCGTCATCTACTATTACTATCATACTGTTTTTCTTTTTAATGTTTTTGGAATTATTATATAGAAACAGGTTGTTTCGTCATCATTCCTGCTTTCTACACCATATTCAAAATTAGTTTCGTTACATATACGTTTTATAAGGTAAAGGCCTATTCCAGACCCATGAGGATTGCTTTTTTGTGCATTTGGCAGACGAACACCCCTCTCAAATATGATACTTGTTTTATCTTCAGGAATACTGATAGCACTATAGTTTTTAACTTCTACTCTGTATGCTGGATTATTACTGATATTATCAGTAGTTATCTTTATCTTTATTCCATTATCATCTCTATTCTTATTTGTATACTTTATAGCATTATCAATTAGTATAGAGAATATATGTAATATAATGGTTTTATCATTATGTATATTTGTATTATCAAAAGCATCATCAGTTCGTTTTATAACATCAATAGTATTTTTACTATTGATACCTTGCGATTTTGCATATGGTTGGTATATGGATGCAATGTTTATCAGAGATTGTTCAAGGTTAAATGTTTCAAGAGAGATATTTAGCTCTTGTCCCATATCAAAACTGATAAATTGTCTGTTACGCAGAGCTATGTTTCTTGCTTGTGCTGTCTGAGCCTTTATAAGATCAAGTGCGAATAGTCTCTTTTCGGGATATTTCTTGTATCTTCCGAAATAATCCTTATCATTCTCTGGTAGATAACTATTTTTTATATTGTCTATATGTTTAGACAGACCGGTGAGTGGAGATACAATCTGATGTCCTACATTATCCATTATCTCATTCGACTTTCTTATCCATGAGTATAGTTTTAATATCGCACTTATCTGTCTGTTTATAGATTCGATAATTCCCTTTATTTCGTTAGCTATACCATCTATATTGTAAACAATTAGTAAAGATAAATACTCCTCATTTATCCTACTTATATTTATATCCAGTTTATTGTCTGATCTTTCTTTGATTTTTAATTCAGGATCGTTGAGGTCTATATTTATCTCAATCCAATCTTCTTTACTTCTGTTTCTATACTTGATATGTAGAGTATCGCCAATACAATAAGCATCGTAATATTTCTGTTTTGGAACTCTGTTCAGTAAAGGCTTATCCAGTGTAAAGCTATTGTTGTTGTGATCTTTTTTAATTATATAGTTAAGAAGGTAACTCGCTCCGGTTACTTCAATGAAATTACCTGATATATCCCTGTATATATCTTCATGAATCTGTTCCAGTTTTTTACTGAAAGAGTTGTTTACAGTATTTTTTTCTATATCCTCAAATCTTTTTGACAGAGATTTGAAGATTTTATTTATCTTTTTTTCTCTCTTGTCTGCTTTGAATATTTCTCTGCGGACTGATAATTGGCTAGAGATTTCGCTTAATATATTTTCATTATATTGAGGGAAATATGTTTTCCCGTCTATATGGTTGTTTGATAATCGTATTGCTCCAATAAGCTTTTCTTTTAATACTAATGGTGCAATAATACAGTTCTTTATCTCCAAATCTCTGTATAGATGATTTTTTCCATTATCATCTTTAATGCTTTTACCTTCTATAAGACAATTGCGCTCTACGTCAAAGAATAACTTTCGGGCTTCTTTATTATTCTCAGAGTGTTTATAGTTATTAAAATCATCAATGTTTAATACATTCAGGGTTCTTAGTTCTTTATTTTCTTCTTTAAAAAATTGCATCGCAGTGCCAATTATACCCTTACCAACTCTGTACTCAAGTTTGTCATCTATTAGTTTTACAAAATAGTTATCACCCTCATTGAATCGTTCCATTGACCTGTTTATTTTGTTGAACAAATCTTTATTCTCTTCTATTTCCAGATCTCTGTAGTGTATAAACTCCCTTTTGATATTTTCTTTCTCATATGAGAATAATTCAAATCTTAAAACGTTAAATTTTTGGCATATGCTTTTTCCAAATTCTGACAACATATCACACTCTTTTTCATGTTTATCTATAAGAACCTTGTTAATAGTATGAATTATCTCTGTTTTTCTCTGAGAAGTTCTGTTCTGGATTGATTGTGCAGCAAACTCAATAAGTCTTTTTAGGTATGCAAGGAACTCATTTGATATTCTGTTTTCTTCTAGTTTCTCTTCCTTTCCTCTCCAATCAAATGATATATAACCGAATGTATTACCGTTATCACCAAGTTTAAGGTCGTACCAAAGATGTCTGTTTTTATCAATTTCTTCATCTTTTTTATCCAGCAACTTTATTCCTTTTAAAAAATCGATTAATCTTTTTTTCTCTTCTTGATTTAGGTCTTTATATTTATTACCAATAAAGCTCTCTTTTAAACCTCCGGATTTATCAAAGTCCAGAATATTATCAAACTGTCTGTTTTCTGATGTATTATTTTTATAACCTATAATCTCAGTATCCTCAACAGCATCTACAGAGTCTATACTTATTTTATAGGCTTTGTATATCTGCATTATACTTTCTGATTTGCCAGAGAAGAAATTATCTGAATGGTTACGGTAGAACCTGAAACGGCCTAAACCAAAGTTAAAAATATTACATGTATCATTAATATTGTATTTGACTTTATCAATAACCTCTTCAAATATCCTTTCTGTATCACCTTCATCAAACATATGTTTCAACTCATTGCGAAACTCTTTCTCGCTGCCGCCTAAAAGGGCATATTTAAGTATTGTAATTATAGTATCGTAATCTTTTGCTCGTTGAATAAGTTTTATAAATTCCTGATAGAGTATACGTGGTGTAATATCTTTGACTATATTAACAAATACATTGTCTTCATTTAATTTAATCTTAGTAAGTGACTCTGATACAAAATATACACGATTGTTGTCGTTTGTTGCACTTAGTTTGTGTATTTCACATCTTTTATGATCACTTTTTTGATCTTTAATAAGGTTCCGTACAGAGCAATTATTGCATTCGCTACTTCTTTTTTCTGAATCACAAGGAAAAACGCTGTAGCACTTTTTACCAATGATATTGCTACCATGCAGATCACGTCTTTTTTTATTAGTGTATAGTATTGTATGATTTTCGTCTACAATTGAGATCTCATATCTCAGACTATTCATTGCAGGATTATATAATCCAGAGGACGTTATTGATTTAATTGTATCAACTATTAAATTGTGATGACTCTTTATTTGAGCACAATCTTTTTCCAAATCGTCTTTAAATTTAGGTTTTGAATGAAATAACATACCTGCTTTATTGTCTACTAAATCAATTGAATCTTTAGATTTAGTCTTTAAACATTTTATATTAAAGTCGCGTTTCTTATTATTTAGTATAATTTCAAGGTAGTTGATGCTATTAAATTCTGTAATATCAATTAGATAAATAGGGTCTTGTTTTATTATGTCGTTAACATCTATATTTTCATACTCGTTATATATAGATAATTCGTTTTGTTTTTCGTGATATATATAGATGTTAGGTTTTTGTAGAGCGTTTAGCATTGATTTAGTATTTAGGTTTTTACTAGTTGTTTTTGGGTTTATGGTTTGCCAAATTATAAAAAATATCTATTTAAGCAATATTCATAACCGTATTTTTTATATTTTTTCACTGTCATCCGAAAGTTGA
>DKJY01000027.1 GCA_002454955.1 Bacteroidales bacterium UBA6680 | reverse complement strand
ACCAAACTCGTGAACAGAACAGAACACAGCAGCAAAGCCCCCTACCAGTTACATTTACCTCAAAGATCTAAGATAGTGGTATTGATCCGGCTCGTCTACTTCTTGAGAATATAAGTAGCCCTAAGAATACAATAAAGCCATTTACAATAAGCAACTCATAACCAAATTTATACCCCCACAACCACTTAACACTATTAGCTGAAAGAATATAACACAATACAGGTGCTAATATTGCAATTATAGGAATAACTTTATCCTTAACCACTCGCTTTGTAAATAGTCCAAAAGAGTATAATCCTAATAACGGACCATAGGTATATCCTGCAACCTTAAATATCGAATCAATAACAGAATCATCATTCACTATTCTGAAAATATATATTACACACATCATTACCAATGATATTCCAACATGCACTTTTATTCTTAATCGTTTCAGTCTCTTCTCCTCCATATCTGAGGCACCAAGTATATCTACTGTAAACGACGTTGTAAGAGCTGTAAGAGCCGAATCTGCACTTGAATATGCGGCTGCTATAAGTCCAAGAATAAACAAAACACCAACTACAGGCGAAAGATAGCCTCCTGTTGCTATCATAGGAAACAACTCATCTGACTTTTCAGGAAGTGCAATACCCTTCTCTGCTGCATATATATATAATAAAACACCTAAAGAGAGAAACAGAAGATTAACAGGTATTAAAATCACACTAAACCAATACATATTCTTCTTGGCCTCCTTTATATTCTTACAACTAAGATTCTTCTGCATCATATCCTGATCTAAACCAGTCATAACAATTGTAATGAATGCACCACTCAGAAATTGCTTAAGAAAATGCGATTTATTTTTAATACTATCAAATACAAACATCTCAGACATATCACTATTAAAAACCTTTTGCGATATCTCAGACATACGTAACCCTAATCCATCTGCAATATAATATACTGTAAAAACAACAGCTGTAAGCATAAATATTGTCTGCAGTGTATCTGTCCAAATAATAGTTTTTATCCCACCCCTAAAGGTATATATCCAAATAAACATTATAGTCAAAGCTACCGTAACATAAAAAGGTATGCCCCACGCATCAAAACACGAAAACTGTAATACCATTGCAACCAGAAACAGCCTGAACGAGGCACCAATAATGCGTGATATAAGAAAAAATGAAGCCCCTGTTTTATATGAATATAAACCAAATCTCTTATCAAGATAGGTATATATTGAGGTAAGGTTCATTCGGTAATATATAGGCATAAGAATATTTGCAATAACCAGATACCCCAACAGATATCCAAAAACCATCTGCATATATGTAAGACTACTTTCACCAACCCAGCCCGGAACAGATATAAATGTAACACCTGACAGAGAGGTTCCAATCATACCAAAAGCAACAACAAACCATGGCGACTTTTTATTTCCCAGAAAAAAACCAGCATTAGTAGCCTTTCTTGATGTAAAGAATGAGATTACAAGTAGAATAATAAAATATGCTATTACTATAGATATAATTGTTGATGGATTCATAAAAAATTTTTAACCAAAAATATAATAATCTACAATTCAAATGCACAGTTTTACAAAAAATTCGACATTATATCATGTTAAAACTGTTTGTAGACAAAATAAATACCCCACAGACACAACCTAACTCTCATCTATTTGTTAGATTTACCAAAAATTAACTAAAAAAGATAAATGGGCGAAGAGAATTATCCATCAAAATTATTGAAAGATGCTGTTGATGAGCTGGCTAAATTACCTGGAATAGGTAGAAAAACGGCACTTAGACTAGCCCTGCATCTGCTAAAAGATGATGAAAATTCAGTAATATCTTTTGGTCAGTCAATAATTAAAATGCGAAAAGAGATTACATACTGCAAGGTATGTCATAACATATCAGACGAAGAGATATGTACCGTATGCAGCTCACATAAAAGAGACAAATCATTAGTATGTGTTGTTGAGAGCACACGAGATGTAATGGCAATAGAATCTACCCAACAATACAAAGGAGTATATCATGTTTTGGGAGGTATAATATCTCCAATGGACGGTATTGGTCCGTCTGACCTAAATATAAAATCTCTTGAAGAACGAATATCAAACACTGATATAAAAGAGGTGATTCTGGCTCTGAGTACAACAATGGAAGGCGATACAACAAACTTCTATATATATAAAAAACTTAGAAATCACAATATTAAACTCTCCACATTATCAAGAGGAGTGGCTATTGGCGATGAACTTGAATATGCCGATGAGGTGACTTTGGGACGATCTTTGATAAATAGAACTAATTTCGAACCGGATAATCAATAAATTTTACGTATTTTAACAACGAATTCAGGACATTGATATATACAGTATCATAATTCTATAAAATATTATAAAAGACATTAAAGGAATGGTAAGATTATTTATTCTGACAATATCTCTTTTTTTTGTGATTGCACCTGCTATAGCACAGTCAGATACAGATGTAAATGCACTTATTGAAAACGGAAATAATTTCCTAAAAAACAAACAGTATAAAGAAGCTGAAAAGAGTTTTGCTGAAGCTTTTAACATAAAGAAGAATCCTGAAATTGTATCATCATATATTAACTGCCTGCTTGCACAAAAAAATATTAAGAAAGCATTTAAGGTTATTGATAAATGTATTGCAGAAGACAATAAAGAACCCGAATATATGTTAATAAGAGGGAATTTGTACTCTGTAAAAAAGGATTATACAACAGCAATAAAAGAGATATCTAAAGGTATTGAGATGTTTCCTAAAAAGAATCTGGAAAACTATTATATGTACAGAGGCGTTGCAAAGGAGAAAAACAGAGATCAGGACGAAGCTATTGATGACCTGAAAAAGTCAATTGAAATTAACCCGGAGAATGCTATTGCATACTACTATTACGGTTCAATTGCTTATAAACTTGAACAATACGACACAGGTGCTGAACAACTTACATATGCTATTGAGAAAGGATACTCAAACCAGTTTGTATATTTTGTAAGAGGTATGGCATTCTTAAAGATGGATGACAAAGCTAAAGCTTGCACCGATTTCAGAGAGGCCTGTAAACAAAAAAATATTAACGCTTGTAAAATGATTATGGTTCATTGTGACTCAGGAACCAATTAAAAGAAAAATTATTCTTTACTCTAATTTTTTCTGAGGAGATCACCTGTGAAGGGTCATCTCCTTCTTTGTTTTAAAGAAACAACAATCCGTTCTCTTTTAGAGTATTAACAGTATAACTTGTCATAAACACACTAAAATCACCCAATTCACTCTCTTCAAAACTACGCTTAATATCTTTTACTGTATAACTAGTCCCGGAATTAACAGATACACATTTCAACATCTCATCTATCCATAACCCTGTTTTCTCCTTAACATTTATAACACAATCAAATGTTCTATTATTAAAAACAAGTTCACACATATCCGTTCTCTTTCCCTTTTTCTTCTTCGTATAACAACGTACAGAGGCATTCTCTCCTAACCATACAACGCGCATTCTGTCTTTAATAATAACTTCTTTTCCTGCTTCAATATATTTAGCAATCATATTAGCTGGCAACGATGTTGGCGGAACATCAAAATCAAACCATTCATGAGCCTTATAGTCAAAGCACGTACCATGCATAAAGTTAAACAGAGACTTTCTTAACCCCTCTCCGAACATATGATGGTCTGCTCCAATATTATCCTCAAACTCAACATCGTTATTAGCAAATGTTCCTCTCATACTATTAAATACAGAAACCCCATACCTCTCAGGATCTTTACCTACAGGGCTATGAACAGTCATTGCAAAACGATGCCAGAAACCACTCTGAACAACACCTGCCTCAAACAACTGTCTTACAATCTCAAGCGAATCTACTGTCTCTTGTGCTGTCTGTGTCGGAAATCCATACATCAAATATGTATGAATTAATATCCCACTTTGAGTAAAATTATCTGCAACAACCGCAACCTTATCAATACTAACACCTTTGTTAATAAGTTTAAGTACCCTGTCTGATGCAACCTCTAACCCACCGGAGACAGCCATACATCCAGATTCCTTCATTAACTTACACAAATCGGCAGTATAGTTCTGTTCAAACCTAACATTCGTCCACCAAACAATATTTAACCCTCGCCTCAAAATCTCTAACGAAAGCTCTTTTAGCAATGCTGGTGGTGCTGCCTCATCAACAAAATGAACCCCCCTGTAACCAGTCTGTTCAATAACTTGCTCAATCCTGTTACAGATATCAGTAACCTTATTTGGCTCATACCTGCCTATATAGTCGAGAGAACCATCACAGAACGAACACTTTGCCCAGTAGCAGCCATGAGCAAGAGTAAGTTTATTCCATCTACCATTACTCCACAAAGCATGCATAGGGTTTGCAACCTCTATTACAGATATATATCTATTAAGAGGCAGATCTGAATAATCCGGAGTCCCTACATGTTGTTGTTTTACATCATCATCCGTTGAACCATCAACATAAACTACTACATCATCTCTTTTTATAAACGTTCTTTTTAACTTATCCTCCGAACGTTTACCATCAATATACTCAACAATATTTCTAAGAGGAGTTTCACCATCATCAAGCGTAATAAAATCTGTAAAGCTGAATATTCGTGAATCTGTTAACTCTCGTAGCTCTGTATTTATAAAGCCCCCGCCAAACACAACCTTTATATCAGCATGATCTCTCTTCACCCATTCGCCACATTTTAATGCACCATAAAGATTTCCCGGAAATGGTATTGTAAAAGCAACTATATCTGGCTTAATTCTATCTAATGTATCAGATAATATCTTAAACATCTCTATGTCAAATAGAGTATCAGAAGATTTTAGTCTGCTCTCAATATCATCAAACTCATGTGCCGACCTTCCGATACTCTCTGCATATCTGCTAAACCCAAAATCAGAATCTACTGCCTCTGATATAAAATCAGATATATCCTCAAGAAAAAGTGTTGCAAGATACTTCGCTTTCTCTTTAATCCCCATATTACCAAAAGCCCAGTCTATATCATCAGTATTCGTAAATCTTGATGCCTCAGGCAGATAGTTTCCAGAGCATATTAGATGTTCAAGTCCGTTATTCTCTCCTTGCAAAAACCGCATTACACTATTTATACATGATATATAGTAGTTCCTTAACCTATATATCCGTTTACTATTTGTTGATAGTTGCTCTATGTCTGATACAGATAAAAACAGATTTGTAAGACCATCTTTACAGAATATGGCATTTATCAACTCAATACTAAGATCAAGTTGTTTTGTATCTATATTAATTGAATTAAAATATCCCTTTAGATACGCTGTTGCAGGATACGGAGTATTAAGTTGAGTAAACGGTGGTGTAACAAATAGTATTCGGGTCTTCAAAATATAAATATTATATAACACATTTAAATATTGCAACAAAGCTAATAAAACACTGCAACATGTTAAGCCATCAACTAATATTAAAAAAAAGCCCCTGTAATACAGAGGCTAAGAATATCTATTTAAGTAGTTTTCTAATCTTTCGTTTTATAAACATATTGCTTGGACGCGGAGCATCATCATCAACAATCTTTCCGTCCTTGCCAATAAGCATGTAACGTGGTATAGAGTTTATTTCATACTCCTCAATCATCTTTGCAGCACGCTCGTTAAGTACAAAATAGCTATCATCTTTTCTGTTAAGATTAAGCTTATGCGACTCCTTTTTCCATCTGTTTAATTTGTCATAAACACACAGATATACAAATACAACATCCTCGCCACTCATTTCCTCACTCAACTCATGCGACACCGGTATTCCTGCACGACAAGGAGCACACCATGTTGCCCAGAAATCTACATACAGAACCTTACCTTTATGTCTCTCTAATAACTCTTTAAATGTAATCTTCTTTCCACTGTTATCCTGCAACCAAAGCTCTGAACTGGTCTCTATAATAGGTCCTTTTGTAGTTCCAGGCTTTAAAGCCCATACAAACTCATTATATCTCTCATCAGGCATATTACTCTTTACCACATTCATACGCGAAACAAAATCATCGGCAGAGTACTTAAGGCTAACAACTTTTAAGAAAGAGTACATAAGATATGCTCTTGATAATTCTGGAACCGTTTTATTATCAATAATCCAATCAAAACACTCTCTTACATCAATAATTTTTGGTTTAGCATCAAGCACTCCCGAATTATGATATGTATAATCATACAAGAATTTCCTGTATGAACCATATCTCAGATACTCATCGTTTAACAACGACTCCTCCGTAATATCAGAATCAACATACTTCTTCACCAATATGTTAGATCTGAAAATATCTCTGTCAAGAACAACACTCTGCTTTGCTACAGAGTATACTCTGTCAGATAGTTTCCCTTCATTATAAAGCTTCTCTATAAACTGTAACTTCTTGTTCTCAATATTAATATATTTCTCAGCATACCTTCGCTTTCTTCTATCACCCTTTACCTGATATTGAAAATGCCAAAACGGTTTCCTATCATTCTCAAATTCTGTATCAAATATCTGTAACCAGTTAAGATCATTCTCTTTGAGTGTAACAGATGTTATAACCTCAACTACCGGAACACCATCATTAGGTTTAATAGTTATAATATCACCAACCTTTACCGGAATAATATAACTCTTATGAATTCTGTTAAGATACTCTATAACTCCAGATTCAGTTCCCATCCAGATAGATAGCGTATCAACATTAGCATCACTGTTTAACCTCTTACTAAATGAGATTACTCCATTAAAACATGTAACGCGGGCATTGTTGTTTTTATCGGTCTTGTCTTTGTGTAAAATAACCTTAACATCGCCTCTTCTTTGTACCTTACCATTAACAATTTCTATTGACAATTCCTTTGCAAATATATTACCCACAACAATAAACAACAGGGGCAATAAAAACAGGGTTTTTCTTAACATTCTGTCTTTAATTTTAGAAAATTACATATTGAAACTTATTACAAAGTTATCAAAACATTATAATTATATTTAAACAAACATAATAAACCAAACTTTATTTAATACATCAAATAGCACAGATCATTAAATCAATTTAATATTATATGAAAAGAATAAAACAATTGTCAATAGCTGCATTACTGGGTATCAGCTCAGTATTCTCTGCAAAAGCTATTGATGACGCACGATTGCTGCGTTATCCGGACATAAACGGAGATGTTGTTGCCTTTGTATATGCAGGCGACATATGGACAGTAAATTCAGATGGTGGCGACGCAAAACGCCTTACTTCGCACAAAGGAATGGAGTTATTCCCAAAAATATCTCCTGACGGAAAACTTATTGCATTCTCAGCAGAGTACTCAGGAAGTCGTCAGGTATATGTTATGCCTGTTGACGGAGGTACTCCAAAACAGTTAACATATTACAATGAGGTTGGTATGATGCCTCCACGTGGTGGTTTTGACAATATTGTACTGGATTGGACTCCTGATAGCAAACGTATACTTGTAAGAATGAATCGTACCCCTTTTGGTGAGCGTAACGGAAAATTCTTTCTTGTAAATGTAGACGGCGGACTAGAAAAATCTCTTCAGATTACAGAGGGTGGTTTTGGTGTGCTTTCGCCAGATGCAAAGAAACTATGCTTTGCCCCTATTAGTCGCGAGTTCCGTACATGGAAGCGCTACAAAGGTGGTAGAGCTGCTGATCTTTGGATATACGATCTTGAGAATAACACTTCTGAGCAGATAACCGATTTTAAAGGTACAGATCAGATACCATCATGGTATAAGGATAAGGTATACTTTGCTTCTGACAGAGATCTTAGATTAAATATATATAGCTACGATACCAATACAAAGGAGACAAAACAGATCACAAATCATAAAGATTTTGATGTTATGTGGCCTTCAGGAGACAATGGTCAGATAGCTTACGAGAATGGTGGATATATCTACAAACTGAACCTTAACACAGGCAATACAAAGAAGATTACAGTAAATATAAACTTCGATAATCCTAACACTCTTCCTTACTACAAAAATGTAAAAGGTAATATACACTCGGCAGCAATATCGCCAACAGGAAAACGTGCTCTGTTTGATGCTCGCGGAGATATCTTCTCTGTTCCTGCTAAAAACGGAAACATCATTAACCTTACAAATACACAAGGTGTAAGAGAGATATTCCCAACATGGTCGCCAAACGGAAAATATGTATCATACATATCTGACAAAAGCGGAGAATATGAGATATATCTTCTTGAAAACAAAAAAGGTGCCGTTGAGAAACAACTTACTAAAGGCTCTTCTGCATGGAAATATCAGCCTGAGTGGTCGCCAAACAGTAAGTTAATGGTATACTCTGACAGAACTCTTAACCTTAAGTTCATAAATATAGAGACCGGTAAAGAGACAATTATTGATAAAGGAAGAAGTAACGAGATAAAAGATTATAGCTTCTCTCCTGATTCAAAATGGATTGTATATACTAAAGCAGGAGATAACTACCAATCGGCAGTATTTGTATATAACACAGAAACAGGTAAAGTAAATAAGGTTACAAACGATACATTTGGCGACGAGTCTCCTGTATTCTCAAAAGATGGTAACTACATCTACTTCCTGTCTAACAGAGATTTCAACCTTGATTTCTCATCGTTTGAGTTCACTTATCTATATAATAATGCAACAAGAATATATGCATTAGCACTACGTAAAGACTCTCCTAATATCTATAAAAACAGGGTTGATGTTGAGCCAGTACAGAATGAGGTAGAAGAGCCTGTTAAAAAGAGTAAGAAGAAAAAGAGCAAGAAAAAAGGTAAAGTAAAAGATACCAATACAGTAAGAATAGATTTTGATGGAATTCAGAACAGAGTAATGGCATTTCCAATGCGTTCATCAGATTACTATGGTATTATCCCGGTTAAAGGAGGTTTCCTTTATATTGCAAAAGATGGTGTTCACAAGTACACAATTGATGGAGAGAAAGACAATGTAATTATGTCTAATACTCATAATATCATGGTTAGTGCCAACGGCAAGAAGATGTTATACAGCTCAAGAGGAAACTTCGGTATAGCTGGTATCAATCCTAAAACAAAACCTGGTACAGGAAAACTTGACCTGTCTGATATGGAGATGAAGATTGATCCTAAAACAGAGTGGAACCAGATATATACAGACGGATGGAGAATATTCAGAGACTATTTCTATGTACGCAACCTGCACAATGTAGACTGGAAAGGTATAAAAGAGAACTACGGTAAACTTCTGCCTTATGTTAGTCACCGTGCCGATCTTGATTACATATTTGGTGAGATAATATCAGAAACAAACACTGGTCACGCATACGATAACTATGGCGATTTTGAGAAAGTTAAGCGTATTGAGACTGGTCTGCTTGGTGCAAACATTAAATTTGATAAAGGTGCCGGACGTTACGTTATCAACAGAATATATCATGGCGAGAACTGGAACCCTTCACGTTTCTCTCCGCTTACAGAGCAAGGTGTTAATGTTAAAGAGGGTGAGTACCTTATCAGCATAAACGGAAATGAGCTTACAAAGAGTGTAAACCCATATATGTATCTTGAGAACACTGTAGGCAAAACTGTTGAGATAACTGTTAATTCAAAACCAACAGCAACTGGTGCAAGAACATACACTATTAAGCCAATAAAGAGCGAACTTGAGCTTCTTTATATGGACTGGATAGATGCTCGTCGTAAGATTGTTGATAAGCTTTCTGGCGGAAAGATTGGTTATATTCATACACCAAACACTGCTATAGAGGGTAACAGAGAGCTATTCAGAGGTATGTATACATATCATAACAAAAAAGCTTTGGTTATTGACGACAGATACAATGGCGGTGGATTTATACCTGCATCGATGGTTGAGCTATTAAACAGAAAAACACTTAGCTACTGGCACAGAAGAGATCTAAGACCATTTAAGACTCCTGCAGTTGCACATGACGGACCAAAAGCAATGCTTATTAACGGATATTCATCGTCTGGTGGAGATGCTTTCCCTTACTATTTCCGTAAGATGGGATTAGGTAAACTTTATGGTACACGTACATGGGGTGGACTTGTTGGTATGTCTGGTAATGCATCACTTGTTGATGGCGGATATATTGCTGTACCACGCTTTGGTATCTTTGATGAGTCTGAGAAGTGGATTATTGAAGGTATTGGTGTATATCCTGATGTTGAGGTTATTGACGCACCTGACAAAACAGCTAAAGGTATTGATCCTTCGCTAGAGAGAGCGGTTAAAGATCTGCTTAAGCAACTTGAAGCTAAGCCGGTTAAAACACCTGCAATTCCTGCTAATCCTGACAGATCAGAGTGGATTGAGGTAGAGATAAAGTAATACTTGAACACACTATAAAAAGAGATCCGCATTCAACTAAGAGTGCGGATCTTTTCTTTATATAATAGTATATCTAATTTAATATCAACCCATCAACAACATTAGCAACACCATCGTTCAGGTTGCTGTCTGTAATAACAGTTGCTGCCCGTTTAATACTCTCTGTGGCATTACCAACAGCTACACCAAGCCCTGCATAATTTATCATCTCCAGATCGTTATGGTTATCACCAAATGCAACAATCTGCTCCTGCTTAATATCTCTATATAGTACGCTCTTTAGTTTATCAATAGCCAGTGCCTTATCAATATCTTTACTACTTATCTCAAGATATGTAGGTTTAGATCTGTACAAGTTCAACTCAGCCCTATTATCTATTAACATATTGTATATATCGTCAATCACAGCCTCATCGCCCATGCACATTATCTTATGTATTCCGGTATCCTCTACCCTGTTCATAATCTCTGAATCGGATAGTATTGTCGGAGATACTCTGGTATTATTCATCTCCCTTTTGGTCCAGTAATCAACCTCAGAACAGTACCAGTTGTTGTAACTGTAAACACTAACATTACACACTTTATCTCCTTTGTGTTCAGATATTAATCTAAAGATATCAGCACCTATTGTAACAGATTCCAGAACACTATTATCTCCATCAACTATAAGAGCTCCGTTATAACAAACCAGAGGTTCATTAGGTCTGTTTATACTATTAAGGAAGTAACGCATAGCATCGGGCATACGCGACGATGCCAACACAAAAGGTACAGAGTCAGGAAGTCTGCTCAACACCTCTTTTGTTTTATCAGATAAATCTCTGTTGCTATTAAGAAGTGTACCGTCAATATCGGTACATATCATTCTGTATCTATTACACTGCTGCATACTCAATTGCCTCAGCACTCCACTCATAAGCATTCTCAATTGCCTTAATAACCTCAGCAGAGTTATCTACAACACTCCATATCTTTCTGTGCTCCTCACGTAAAAAGTTCTCTGATATCATCAGATTAAGTAGTGCTATAAGGTTATCATAGAATCCATCAAGATTAACAATAACAATAGGGCAGGTTATCTTTCCCAATCGTTTAAGTGTAATAACCTCAGAAAGCTCCTCAAGGGTGCCACAACCTCCTGGCAGAGCAACAATAGCATCTACATCTTTTGCAAGCAGTGCTTTACGCTGATGCATATCATCAACAAGTACAAGCTCCGATATAGATGGATGATTCCACTCTACCTTTGTCATAAACTCAGGCATTATACCAACAACCTTACCTCCACACTCTAATGCAGTATCGGCAATACATCCCATTAATCCATGAGCTCCACCCCCATACACCAGAGTATAGTTGTTATTAGCAATCTCTTTTGCAAGTACTCTTGCATCATCAAAATATTTATCATCTACCTTGTTGCTCGAAGCACAATATACTGTTACTCTTTTCATTCCAATAATATTTCTTTTATATGCCAAACAGAAAATCTTAATTTAAAGAGAACTACAGAATAGTATTTAGCTCTCTTTTCTGGCACGACAAAAGTAACAACAAACCTGTTATCAGACAAATATGATATATAGAACAACCAGATTAGTTGTTTATGCAGAAAAAATGATAGTCAGGAAGGCAAATTATTGTGTCCGAAGAACAAAGGTTGAGCATCAGAAGAATAGAAGTATCAATCAAGTGAAAAGGAAATTGCCTTACAGAAGATTAATATGATATATAGAACAACCAGATTAGCAGTTCTATGCAAATAAAATGATCGTCAGGAAGATAAAATTTAGTGTCCGAGAACAACTTTTAGCATCAGGACAATAAAAGTTGAGCATCTGGACAACAACTTTTAGTATCAGGAGAACAACTTTTAGCATCAAGACAATAAAAGTTGAGCAACTGGACAAAGAAAGTATGCATCAAGAGAACAAAAGTTCTCTTTCAGGTACTATCTTGATAGCAAAAAAGCTTCTCCTGATACTCCATTTCATTCACCAGACTATAAAATACCTTCACTTGATATACTATTGTATTCACCAGATAGCTATTTTTATAACTCAAACGTATTTAATATGTCTTCCGCAAGTCTGCTTGTGGCTTTTATTGCAGTGCAGTTTGCTGTTATATCTAGATTATACTTGCCCTGCTTTTTGCAGTTAAAGCTTTTGTGTTTATAATAGCTTACTGTTAACACTCTTTATTTAGCTGCAAGTATTGCATTCGTAAACAAAACGTGCAGTTTATATAGGACGAAAAAATAGATATGAATTTTGTAAATTAAAGGCTTAAATACAATAAAGATGTGTTGAAACTACAAATTTCATGATCAGGAAATGCCTTATTTTATTTTTTTTGTCACAGTCAATTGGTTAGATGTTTTTATTATTTGCTGATAGTATTAACCATTACATAGAGCATAAAGGACTAATAGTTTATGCTTGGGTTATTATGAGTAGTCATGTTCATATGATAATAGGCACAAGAAAGGATTTAATGCAAGATACTGTTAGAGATTTCAAGAAATACACTTCAAAAGCTATAATAAATTCTATAACCGATAATTCTCAGGAAAGTCGCAAAGAGTGGTTACTATGGATGTTTGAGCGATCAAGAAGGAAAAATGGTAATAACTCAAAATATCAATTCTGGCAACAGCACAATCATGCAATAGAATTGTATAATAACAAATTAATAGATCAAGAACTAAACTATCTTCACAACAATCCGGTAGAGGATGGTTATGTTTACGAAATTTTTGAATATAAATATAGCAGTGCAATAGATTATTGCGGAGGTAAAGGGTTAATTCCAATCGAATTGTTGGCGTAGCATTACACAGATAAGGGGCAAAATATTGTGCTTATACTACTGTTTCTATAAAAAAAAGGTGCGCAACTGCACACCTTTTTGTATGTATAATTAAGAGTAATATTATAGTAATGCCTCTATCTTATCTGCATATGTCTTTTTAGGAGCTGCACCAACCTGCTTATCAACAACCTCACCATTCTTAATGAAAAGAACTGTAGGAATGTTTCTGATTCCATATTTAGCTGAAATACCAGGGTTGCTATCAACATCTACCTTACCAACAACAGCTTTTCCTTCATATTCGGTATGAAGCTCATCAACGATAGGTCCAACCATTCTACAAGGTCCACACCAAGTTGCCCAAAAATCAACCAATACCGGCTTATCTGACTTTAATACAACTTCCTCAAAATTCGCATCTGTAATCTCTACTGCCATAACTTTTTTATTTATTTAATTAAACATATTTACTTTTCTAGATAATTTGCGACACCAAAGTTAAAAAAAACTTGCAAACCGCTATATTATTTATGTATCATTAACTTACCTTATACTTAATTCCTGAATTATCAAGAAAATCAACAAACTCGTTAGTCAGCTCTATCCGCTTTGTTCTGCTAAACATATCTACTGAGAACTTTTTCTCAGGATCAACAATTGTTATATTCAGATTTACCTTTCCGGGAAAGGTATCCGTAATATTACAGAACTCATCAATTAAGCTATCAGTAATATCATGTACTGACATAGTAACAGTTATGTTCTTTAAAAGTTCTTCGCGGGCATTATTAATTAACCCTATTGTCTTTATCTTAAGTGTAAGATTATTAGGATCTATCTCTTTTTTTGGTTCATTATCTCTTCCATATCCTCCCCATCGCTCTTTTATGGTTCCTCTTATCATAAGTATATATCCCTCATACAGATATTTACGATACTCCTCATAATCCTTTCCGAATAGTGGCATTTCATATGATTCGGTGTAGTCTTCAATAGTCAGAATACCAAAAGGTTTACCATTCTTTGTATATCCGTTACGTGTTGCAGTAACCATTCCTGCAATACAAACATCTTTATTGTACAGTTCCAGTGGGCTTTTTATATCTGTAAGAGTAGCATTACAGAAGTTATCAATCTCCAGTTTAAAGTCGTCCAGAGGATGTGCTGAGTGATAAAAACCAGTATATTGCTTCTCATAGTTAAGCTTCTCTAGTTTAGACCACTGATGTGTATCGGTTGGTTGAGGTTTAGCAATCTCAAACCCTGAATCGAGTCCTCCGAAAAGACTCTGTTGTGAGTTCATTCTCTCACTCTGTATCCGGTTTCCGTATTTACTAAGATTCTCAATAAACGATACTCCTTTTGTATCTGGCGAGAAGAACTGATCACGTTTAACGCCTTCAAAACAGTCAAATGCACCTGCATATGCAAGGGCTTCCATGTTCTTCTTATTCACTGCCGAAAGGCTTACACGCTCAACAAAGTCATATATGCTCTCAAACGGGCCATTCTCATTACGTTCTTTAATAATTGCCTCAACAGCCGATTCTCCAACACCTTTAATTGCCTCCATTCCAAATCGGATATCGCCATCCTTATTCACAGTAAAACGTAAATACGATTCATTAACACTTGGCCCTAATACACCAAGATTCATACGCTTACACTCATCCATAAAGAAGGCAACCTTCTTTATATCGTTCATGTTACGGGTAAGCACCGCAGCCATAAACTCACCAGGATAGTGTGCTTTAAGATATGCTGTTTGGTACGATACATATGAGTAACATGTAGCATGCGATTTGTTAAATGCATACTTGGCAAAAGCCTCCCAGTCTCCCCATACCTTTAATACCTTCTTCTCATCAAGTCCGTTTGCTTTACAACCCTCAACAAACTTAACCTTTAACTCGTTCATCATATCAATCAGTTTCTTACCCATTGCCTTACGCAATGAATCTGACTGACCACGAGTAAATCCGGCCATTTTACGCGACAAGAGCATGACTTGCTCCTGATACACTGTAATACCGTATGTCTCCTTCAGGTCATCTTCCATCACCGGAAGATCATACTCAATTGGCTCAATACCATGTTTACGCTTAATAAACTGTGGTATATACTCCATTGGTCCCGGACGATAAAGGGCGTTCATAGCAATAAGATCTTCAAAAACCGATGGTTTCAGCTCCTTAAGATACTTCTTCATTCCATCAGACTCAAACTGAAACAGTCCGGTTGTTTCTCCTCTACTGTACAGTTCATACGTCTCTTTATCGTCAAGCGGAATATTGTCTATATCAATATCTATATCCTTTGATAACTTTACGTTCTCAACGGCATCTTTTATTATCGACAGGGTCTTTAACCCCAGAAAGTCCATCTTAAGCAGTCCAACATCCTCAACATGTTTTCCGTCGTACTGCGTTACATATGTAAGCTCTGAATCTTTTGCGGTACTAATTGGTACATAGTTCTCCAGATCGTCTTTACCAATAATTACACCACAGGCGTGTGTTCCTGTATTCCGCACTGTACCCTCAAGTGTCTCTGCATATTTAAGTACAGATCTCACCTCTGGTGTTCCGGAATCTCTCTCCTGCTTAAATTCAGCAACCTCGTCAAAGGCATCTTTCAATGATGTTCCCGGTTTATCAGGCACCATCTTAGCCAGTCTGTCCGATTCAGGCAGTGGTAACTTCTGAACCCTTGCAACATCCCTGATAGACGATTTAGCAGCCATTGTACCAAAGGTAATAATATGAGCTACACGGGTCTCTCCATACTTATTTACAACCCACTCCAGTACACGTCCTCTACCGTCATCATCAAAGTCGATATCTATATCGGGCATCGAGATACGATCCGGATTAAGGAAACGCTCAAACAGGAGTTTATATTTAACCGGATCAATCTCTGTAATACGCAAACAGTATGCTACTGCCGATCCGGCAGCCGATCCACGACCAGGACCAACAGATACTCCCATATCTCTACCGGCTTTTATGAAGTCCCATACAATAAGGAAATAACCAGGGAATCCCATCTTCTTTATTGTCTCAAGCTCAAAATCCAGACGCTCAACATGTTCGTCAGACAACTCCTCGCCCCAACGCATATGTGCACCTTCATACACAAGGTGCCTCAGGTAATCATCCTCTGTATCAAATCCATCAGGAAGATGAAAATCAGGCATAATTGGAGCAGTATCAAGTTTATACTCCTCTACCTTATCAACAATCTCATTTGTATTTATTATAGCTTCCGGAATATCAGCAAATATTGCTTTCATCTCATCCTGCGATTTAAGCCACTCCTGCTCTGTATATCGCATCCTGTTTGGATCGTCCAGATCTCTTCCGGTACTAAGGCATATCATACGGTCGTGTGCACCTGCATCGTCGCTATTTACAAAGTGCACATCGTTTGTTGCAATAAGTTTTACATTGTGCTTACGTGCCAGATCAATCAGATGTTTGTTAACAAATACCTGATCGTCATACACCTTCTTATCCATCTCTGGTCTGCCCGACTTATGACGTTGCATTTCAAGATAAAAGTCATCGCCAAACATCTCCTTAAACTCCTTTACAGCTTCATCTGCCTTGTCAAGCCCAACATTCATTATCTTCTGCGGTATCTCTCCACCCAGGCATGCTGAAAGAACAATAATTCCCTCTTTTCTTTCGCGCAATAACTCTTTATCAATACGTGGTTTATAGTATTGTCCATCTAACCACGCTTTAGATATCATATATATCAGGTTTCTGTAACCTGTATTATTCTTTGCCAATAATATAAGGTGATAACCTCCTGCATCAACCTTATCGTTCTTCTGATCCATTGATCGGCGTGCAACATACGCTTCGCATCCCAGAATTGGTTTAATTCCGGCTTTATTAGCCAACTTATGAAAGGTCTTTACCCCAAACATATTACCATGATCTGTAATAGCTATTGCGGGCATTCCATCGTTCTTAGCTTTATTAATAAGATCGGGTATTGCAGCAGCACCATCAAGTATAGAGAACTGAGTATGCACATGCAGATGTGTAAAATTAACATCTGTAAGATCAGCTTTATCGCCGGTATCAACACTATCATCTACAATCTCTGACTCTTCAATCTCATCATCGCTCAAATCGTTAGGATTATAGGGCTGTATGTTAAGTCCCAATAACTGTATTGTTGATGGGTTGTTCTGCTTAAAAGCTTCAATAATATCAGGTGTTACACCAAGTCTTTTACCTGTAATTACTCCAATACGTACCAGTTCCAGAAAACATCTTGCTGTAGCCTCAACATCGGCTGATGCATTATGAGCCTCTGCAAACGATTCGCCAAATAGTTTATTATGCAACTCTGTAAGGTTAGGCCACTTAAACTTACCTCCACGTCCTCCTGGTAACTGACAATAGTCTGTTGATTCATTCTTGGTGTCAATATAGGGTATTGTAGTAACAGCAGAATCGGTACCTCTTCTGTAGTACTCAGCCCCCATAATATTTATATCAAAGGTTATATTGTGTCCTACAACAAACCTTGATTTTGATAATGCTTCATTAAATTCTTTAAGAACAGAATCAAGCTCTAAACCAGTCTTTAAAGCACGATCTGTTGATATTCCGTGTATCTTCTCTGAGCCATACGGAATCTCAAAGCCATCGGGTTTTACTATATAGTTCTTAACCTCAACCAAATCTCCTTTTTCATCATGTATCTGCCATGCCAACTGAACCAATCTTGGCCAGTTATCAGAATCGGATACAGGAGCATTATAATTTTTTGGTAATCCGGTGGTTTCGGTATCGAATATTAAATACATATTGTGGTTTTACTATTTATTGTTAGGTCTGTAACCAGTCATTAAAGATAAACTGCTAAATTAGACATCTGTATCAAAAAACAGATGCCATAAGAGATGTAAAAATAGCTTAAAAGTATTAAATGAGCTAATACAATTTATAAAACGCTGTAGATTAAAGTATTTAGAAATAATAAATATTTGTATTGCAAAAATATTAGTGTATCTTTGCGGCTTCTACGAGTTAGAAAAGAGTTAGGTAAAATTTTTAAATGCATTAGAAAATGGCAACAAAAATCAGATTAGCAAGACATGGTCGTAAAGGTAGACCTTTTTATCATGTTGTAGTAGCAGATAGTAGAGCACCACGTGATGGTAAGTATATTGAGCGTATTGGTTCATATAATCCTAACACAAATCCTGCTACAATTGAGCTAGACTTTGAGAAAGCATTACACTGGATTCAGGTAGGTGCACAACCAACTGATACTGCACGTGCAATTCTTTCAAACGAAGGAGTTATGATGAAGAAACACCTTCTTGATGGTGTTAGAAAAGGAGCTTTTGACGAGGCTGAAGCAGAGAAGAGATATGAGAAGTGGTCTACTGAGAAAACTGCTCGTATTGATGCTAAAATTGATGGTCTTAACAAAGCTAAAGAGGCTGATAAGGCACAGAGACTTGAGGCTGAATCTAAGATTAACGAGGCTCGTAAAGAGGCTATCGCTAAAAGAATTGCAGATGCTAACGCTGAAGCAGAAGCAGCAAATGCAGAGGCTACTGAAGAGCCAGCAGCAGAGGCTGAGAACAACGAAACTGAAGCATAATTATAATATTTTATGCAAGAAGAGAGAACAACTATTGCCGGGAGAATTACTGACACATACGGAAACGAAGGTGCTTGTATTATAAAACTTCTGGATATCTCTTCAAAAGATATTAAGGAACCGGAACTTGTCTTTTTTAATATAGACAATGGACTGGTTCCTTTTTTTGTTGAGTGGATTGAATCGCAGGGTAACAAGAAGATTATTGTTAAACTTGAAGATATTGAGGATAACGAAAGAGCAAAAAGATTTACAGGAACAGATATTCTTATGAGAAAGTCTGATATAGAGGAGGCAGATACCGATCCTAATCTTGAGCTTATAGGGTTTACAATAATTGATAAAACAAGTGGTTGGGAAGGTGTTTTAGACAGAGTTATAGATACCCCTGGTAATAAACTATTTGTTGCCTCAAACAGTGAAAATGATGAGGTGTTTATTCCTGCACATGACGATCTTATAAAGAAGATAAATTACAAAAAAAGAGTCATAAAGATGACCCTTCCTGATGGTTTGATAGAGATATCTACTGAGGATATTTAAAACTTACCTCGTACTCATAGTTTACAATCTTATTAACCCATCGTTCGGGTAATACTATCGACTCAGATTTCTTATTACTAAATGCAACCATTCTGGTATCAGATACCGATTTAATATCGCCTTTATTATCAACAACTTGTTGGCGCATCATAATACTTCTGTTTCCTATCTCGTATATACTTGTTTCTACATGAATATTGTCGGTTAAAAATACCGGAACAATATAATCCACTTTTATTGATGCCACAACCAGAGCCTCATCATGCCAGCTTGTAGTCTCTGTAAAAATCTCAAGAAAGTAGTTCATTCGTGCAAGATCAAAATAGTATTGATGCACGGCATTGTTTACATGCCCCATTATATCAATATCATTAAATCTTATCTGAACCGGGGTCTTATGCTTAAACATACAAATATCCTCCACTGTACTATACATTCAATACTGATTTATCAAGTTCTTCAAAAATAGAGTTCTGACTCTTAAATTCAGGAACTATTCCTTTCATCTTTTTAACAATAACAAAGTTGTTATTATACGGAAGATTTTCTATAAGCACTCTAATATCATCTTTTACTATATCTAGTTCATACTCACGTACCTTAGCAATCATTATTTTAGGATGGTGGGTAGGCATGGTATTCTCTTTATCATTAAGTAACTCTTCATAAAGTTTCTCTCCTGGTCTTAATCCTGTGAATGTTATATTAACATCTTTGCCAAGCGTAAGTCCTGATAGCTGTATCATTCGTTTTGCCATATCAAGAATCTTCACAGATTTACCCATGTCAAATATAAATATCTCACCTCCACTACCCATTGCACTGGCCTCAAGCACCAACTGACAAGCCTCTGGTATAGTCATAAAGTATCTTGTAATCTCAGGGTGTGTAATAGTTACCGGTCCACCTTGCTCTATCTGACGTCTGAAACGTGGAATTACCGATCCGTTTGATCCCAGTACATTACCAAAGCGTGTTGTAATAAATTTTGTTTTATTCTCTTTATTAAGCGCCTGAATGTATATCTCTGCAATACGTTTTGAAGCTCCCATTATATTTGTAGGGTTAACAGCTTTATCTGTTGATATCATTACAAATTTTGATACCCCAAACAGCATTGAGTAATCGGCAATATTTTTTGTTCCCCAAACATTTGTAAGAATAGCCTCTGTAGGGTTGTTCTCCATCATTGGCACATGTTTATATGCTGCTGCATGAAATACTATATTTGGATTATATGACTCAAACATCTTATTAACTCTATACGAATTTGTTATATCACCTATAACAATCTCAAAATCGTAGAAGTTAAGCTTCTCTCTCAGCTCAAGTTCAACCTCATATAGTGGTGTCTCTGCCTGATCAAATAGTATAATCTTTTTAGGATTAAATCTTGATACCTGACGAACAATCTCCATTCCGATAGATCCTGCGGCACCGGTTACAAGAACAACTTTATTTAATATCTCATTCTTTATCTTCTCTGTGTCAAGTTCAATTGGTGGTCTCTCTAGCAGATCCTCAATCTTAACCCTCTTAATCTGCTTTGCACTAAGCTGTCCGTTAATCCAAGAGTTTACATCTGGTATTGTAAGAACACGAACTTTAAGTTCAAGACATTTCTCAACAAGCTGCTCCTTAACAGCCGGGTTAATCTTACTCTCTGTAATAATAAGGCTTGATATGCCATGTTTCTCAACAACATATTCTAACTTGTCCGGATTATATATTGATACTCCATCAAGTTTTTTGCCTCCATCTCTTCCGTTAGGATCTATAAATGCAGATACCTTATAATCTGAAGATGTATCTGTTTCAAGTGTTCTTTTAGTTGTAAGTCCAAAATTATCTATTCCGTAAAGAATTACATTTTGTAGTGCAATCTGAGGATTAACCAAATAATTATATACCCACTTTATTAAGAATCTAAAGAATGTAAGTGCAAATACAGATATTAAGAAATCTATAACCAGAACCGTATTTGGCATAAAGAACAAACCTTTATATAAAAAAGTTATCCAATTTATCACAAACAGAAGAAACGATCCTGACGCAATAACAATAAATATTCGCTCTGTATCTTTTGCACTGGTATATCTAATAAGTCCTGCATAGGTCTTAAATATTAAGAAGGAGACAAACCTTACTGCAATTACAACAGATATTACATTGGTAATATTATGGTCTGAATTATCCGGAATATTAAAGTTAAACCTGATATAAAACGATGAAAAAATCGCGATAAAGCAAATCATCACATCAATCAAAAACACAATCCACCTCGGCGTATGATTTACAAAGAATCTTTCTGACATATCATTAATATGATTTATAACAACTTAAAAAACAAATACGAGATATGCAACATACAATAATATAAACTCGTCTTTAGGGTATGAAATTAAAAAATATATTAACATGAAAAAACTTAATTTTCTTATTGCAGCTCTTCTGTTGATGGTTATTAACAGCTACGGGCAAAATAACAAAACGTACAACGTTGACTCTTTCAACAAATTATCTCTTGCTTTTCCGGCAAATGTAATAATTACACAAGGAAATAGCACCTCATTTACTGTTGAGGGCGATAATAGCATTATTCAGAAGATGGTTGTTGAGAACGAAGGTAATGAACTAATAATAAAGAAAAAAAGACGCAGAGACAGAATAAGAGGGACTGTTACAATAAGGATTACAACACCAGAATTAAAAAGTATTGAGATTGCTGGTAGTGGTAGTGTAAAGTCTGATAATGCAATTAAAGCAGAGTCGTTTAAAACAAGTATTGCAGGTAGTGGCGATGTAAATATTGAGTTCAAATCTGACATGACAGATATTGAGGTTGAGATTGCCGGCAGTGGTAGTGTAAAATACAGAGGAGATATCACAATAAATGATCTTGATATTGAGATAGCGGGCAGTGGTAATTTCAATGGAAAAAGTGTGGTATCAAAAACTGCAGATATATCTATTGCTGGTAGTGGCGATTGCTATGTTAATGCAACTGGAACAATTAAAGGAAGTGTTGCTGGTAGTGGTAATATATATTATACAGGAAAACCTGTAATAAGATTTGAATCTGCGGGTAGCGGAAAGATTAGGACATATTAAGAAACTGCTTAAAACAAAAGTATTGTTCTAAACAGTTTCTTAGAAAATTATTACCCTCTGATAATCTGAATCTCTCCAGAGGTTCCTAACTTTATTATAGAAGATGGTTGGCTGTTTTGTATATCCTGATCAAGATTTACAACATAGTCAACCTTATCTTTTATCTCATCATCTATATCTGCAAAACACCCCGGGCTGGGGTTACCACTGATATTAGCCGATGTTGATACAATTGGTTTCTTGAATCTGTCGATAAGTATTCTGTTAAAATCAAACGAGCTTACTCTTATTCCTATTGTACCGTCATCGCTAACCAAATTATCTGCTAAATTCTTTGCATTAGAGTATATAATTGTAAGAGGTTTCTCTGCATACTCAATTAAATCCCATGCTACATCAGGCATATCATTAACATATGAAGGTATTCGCTCCGGACGGTTAATTAACACCAACATACTCTTGGTCTCTACTCTCTGTTTTATATCATATACCTTTTTAACTGCATCAGGGTTTGTTGCATCACAACCTATCCCCCATATTGTGTCTGTAGGGTATAGTATAACTCCACCTTTTTCAAGAACCTCAATACTCTTCTGAATCTCTTGTCTTATTATCTCTTTTCTGTCCATAATAACTCCAGTTAATTAACTTATACCTCTTCAATACTTTTGTTTAACTCTTCTTTATCAGTGAATTTAATCATATAGAATAACATAAAAAAGAATAAATATGACGATGACCCTTCTGCTATACCAAAGAACATCATTGATACACAAAATCCTATAAGTGTTGAGAATACTCCAACAGCCAATGATCTGTCAACTTTTAATTTGCGCAAACGCAAGCCACATTTAGCTATAAAATAGAATATAAATCCAAAGAAGTATAAGAAGTAAAATATCCCACTACGTACAAGTATATTTATATATGAATTCTCAAATGTTGACAGACCTTTAGGGAACATAAAATCCCACTCTTTTTTACTCTCTTCAGAGAGATTACTTCTGTATACCTCTGTTGTGTTCTCTATCTCACTTACACCAACTCCTGTTACAAATTTATCTTTAGCAATATCTAATCCTGTCTCCCAGGCTCTTATGCGTTTTACATTTGATGTATCAGAATTAACCTCTACAAGTGAGTAAAAACGTGATGCCCAATACTGATCTCTGCATATATAGACAACACTAATTGCTATTAAAAGCATTGTAGACAGAATCATTATCATTCGTCTGTTTATATAGTACATGAATATTACAAAGCTTCCGGCAACTACAGCAAGAACAGAACTTCTTGATCCTGATAATACCAAGGCTATTAATAGTATGGCTAATATAGCAGTAAATAAAAGTTTACTCTTTATCTTTTTTTGCCATATAATAGCAGATATATTAATAAGTACAGCAAACTGTAGTACCTCTCCCCAATTTATTACAGCTCTGAAACTCCTGACCTTATATCTAAGTAATAATAATGGTTCGTTATATATCTTAACATAATAATCGGGGAATAACTTCAGAAAGAATGCAAATAACGATCCTATTATTGCAGCACCCAATATTACATATACAACAATCTTAAAGAATTTTTTAGAAGGATTCAGAACCATCAGTATAAACAGTGTTAATACCTGACAATCATACTCTAAAAATCCCAACATACCTTCTATTCCAGAAGGAGATATCAGGTTAAGAAGTGCACCTATTGGATAGGCCATTAGAAATAGCCATATATCTTTTCTTGAATATGGTATTGTTCTAAATACAAGTAATGAAATTACTGTTAACAGCGACATCATTCCCCAATTCAGGTATATTCCTGCCGTTGACAGATAAAAACTCGCTACAAAAAATAGAATAAATAGCAGCGAAAATCTTTTAATCAGCCCCTCCTTTTTCCAGAAATTACTCATCAATCATATCTTTATACAGTTTGACCCACTGCTCAGCAATATAGTTATCTCTGAATCTGTCAGCATACTTATATCCCTTATTAATCATCTCTTCTCTATACTCTTTATCTGAGATAATCTTATTCAGTTTATCAGAAAGAGCTTTATAATCTGATGATTTTATATACTCAGCACCATTGCCTCCTGCCTCAGGAAATACTCCACCTTCAGATGTTATTACAGGTGTCTTACTAAATAATGATTCTATTATTGGAATTCCAAATCCCTCATATAGCGATGGATATACAAATACATCGGCCATTTGATATAGCGCTGCAAGATCATTCATTGTTAAGCCCTGCAGAAAAACAATTCTACCGTTAAGCCCTGATTCATCTATTAATGGCTTTAGTACATCTGTGTAATAAGATGTTTTTCTACCAACAATAATCAGTTTATAATCACTACTAACATCTTTAAGCGCTTTAATAATTACCTCCTGATTCTTCCTGCGTTCTACTGTACCAACATTTAAAATAAATTTATCCGGTAAGTTCAAACGTTCTTTTAACTCTTGTTTATCCTTATCGTCAACAGGGTTCTTTACAGCAGGATGACATCCCTGATAGATAACCTTTATCTTATCCTCCGGTACATTAAAGTACTTAATAATATCGCATTTTGTATGTTCGCTTATTGATACAACTACATCAGCATCCTGACAAGCTTTTTTTGCCTTTAGTGTATAAATCTTTCTATCTACAGTTTTATATAACTCAGGATGTTCCAGAAAGATTAAATCATGGATGGTTACAATACTCTTACAGTTCTCATTAGCTATACCTGACGGTATTTCACCCGATAATCCATGAAATATATCAATTCCGTACTTATTTGTAAGTTTTGACAATCTCTTTCTTCGCCACAAACCAGATAAGCTCCTCCAAAATAATCCTTTAGGAAGTAGCTCTGTCATATTATTTAAGAGCTTGTAATTTTTTACATTTCCTGGTTTGGGGTTAAAGAGCTGCAATTCCCATTCAGGCTTATTCTCTGCAATAATTCTTACAAGGTCGCGACTATAATTGCCAAGACCTGTGTTATTATGAAATAACCTTTTGGCATCGTATCCTATTCTCATCTATCTAACAGATTTATTACACAGCAACATTATGCTCTCTTAACGCATCGTTAAGTGATGTCTTAAGATCTGTAGACTCTTTTCTTTTACCAATGATAAGAGCACACGGAACCTGATACTCTCCAGCAGGGAATTTTTTTGTATATGATCCTGGTATCACTACACTACGCTCTGGTACAAATCCTTTATACTCCTTTGGCTCATCACTGGAGACATCAATTATTTTTGTTGATCCGGTAATTACAACATTAGCACCTAAAACAGCCTCTTTCTGAATATAAGCACCTTCAACAACAATACATCTTGACCCTATAAAGCAGTCGTCCTCTATTATTACGGGAGAAGCTTGAACTGGTTCAAGAACACCTCCAATACCAACACCTCCACTAAGGTGAACATTCTTTCCTATCTGTGCACATGAACCAACTGTAGCCCATGTATCAACCATAGTTCCTGAATCTACATATGCTCCAATATTTACATATGAAGGCATCATTATTACGCCAGATGCAAGATAAGAGCCATAACGTGCAATTGCATGCGGTACAACTCTTACATTCTGCGCTGCATAATCTTGTTTTAATGCAATCTTATCATGGAATTCAAAAGGTCCCACCTCAATAGTCTCCATTTTTCTTGTGGGGAAGTATAGTATTACAGCTTTTTTAATCCACTCATTAACAATCCATTTACCATCTTCTTTATCTGCAATACGTATTTCGCCTTTATCAAGCTTCTTTATTATATCGTTAATTGCACTTACAGTATTATCGTCATTAAGCAATGATCTGTCATTCCAGGCTGCTTCTATAATTTCTTTATACATCATTATTAAATTCTTTTGTAATTTCTGTATTCCCCTATCCTATATCCAAATAATTTCTCAAGAATCAGTTTTATTCTATCTTTAAAAACATACTTGTTCTGAGATATATCATAATCAAACTTCCAATTTTTTCTCTCTATTCTCTCATTCATTATTGCAGGGTGTGATCCCTTAAATGGAATAAGAACATCGATATCTGAAAAATCGTACTCCTCTTCAACTGTATCAAAATTATCATGATGCATAGATCGTTGATAATTTACCTTACGTGCAAAAGCTTCGGGGTCTCTAACCCAACCATAATGATAAATGCTTGCATCAATATGTTTTACATTCAGTTTTTTATTATCTCCCTTTCTGAATCCCTGGGCATCTTTATATGAGTATATATCTGATCTGTTTTTTACAATTCTTATCTCTCTTCTGTACCAATGCAGGTTTCCTCCAAGATAGTCGTAACTTCCGTAAAAGTGTTTGTAGTTAAACAGCAAACCATCAACTCTCTTATCGTATTTATAGGTACGCATCTGTTCTTTTATATATTCAAGCTCAGACTCATGTACAATCTCATCACTCTGAATATAGAAAGCCCAGTCTACATCATCTGATATATGTCTTAACGCTTTGTTTGTTTCATCAGCAAACACTTTACCATCAAGACCTCTGAGAGAATCGTCCCAAACAGTTTCTAGTATTCTTATTTTAGGAGAGTTAATATCTTTTATTAGTTGTAAAGTATCATCTTCTGATTTTCCTACAGCAACAACAAACTCGTCACAAATTGGTAATATTGATTTTATAGCTTCAATTACCGGAAAATCATACTTTATTGCATTTCTTATTATAGTAAATCCTGCAACTTTCATATGTTTAAATTTGTTTTTAATAGGTCATATAGAACTCGCATTATAATCATTCTCGGTGTGTGCGAATAACCATTCTCATGCTTCGTTTCATATGTTTATTTTTTCTTTTCAATGGTCAGATGGAACTCGCATAATTTAGTCATCTTTGTGTATGAAAAAATCCTTGCTCATGCTTCGTTGCATCTGTTATTTTTATTACAATAAGATTACCTTCTAATCCTTAACAGATATTTTATCCTGTAATTTATTTACTAAAAAGATAAAATGGCAATACCTATTTATTTCGGATCAAAGATAAAATTAATACACCATAATAAAAACAAAGCTAAAACAGCAATAGTTTATAAATGTTAAATTTGTTAATGTTTCTGAAAATAATTGAAAATCAGTGATAGTTTCAATTCCTTTGAAAAAGACAAGTTAAATATATAATAGATGAACGAAGCATGAGAATGGTCATTCACACACACGAGGATGATTAT
>DKJY01000187.1 GCA_002454955.1 Bacteroidales bacterium UBA6680 | reverse complement strand
ACCAGAGAAACTCAATGCCTGAGTATCTGTATTATCAAGATAATCGGTAAGTTTAACATAGTTAGATTCCGACAAATATAATGTATCCTTTACAATAGATAACGACTGGTTTCCAATAGAGGTAAATGCCGATCCTCCCCATACATACAGAGCATCCTCATCTTTATCAAACACCATCATACCCTCGTCGGTATTAGTCAGCGATGCTTTAAAGGTATTGCGCTCTGCTGTGGTCATTCTCGATACCATAAACCCTTTATCTGATTCACCAAGATCAAGCGATGCATTAAGGCTTGGTGTTGAGGTACCAATACCAACAGAAAGTCTGTCTGTTGCTGTTAATCCTCCAATAACCATACTGTTATTTTGATTAAGCACAGCTCCATAACCCAGTGCTATAGAGTAGTTTCCTCTTGCCTCTGAGTTACTACCAATAGCTATTGCTTTACTCGATAACGACTCTGCATTAGATCCAACAGCAATACCATAATCACCTGTGGCTCTTGTATTATAACCTATAATAGTAACATCATTATTATCGGCATCAGATGCTGCTCCTATAAATGTTGTTCGCCATCGTTTATTATTATTATAGTCGGCCCAGGCTCCCATTCCAACATTATCCTCTCCTTCTCTGTTTGTAAAACCTGTACGATAACCAACGTATGTATTTCTGTTAGCATCATTAGTATGATTTGTCCTGTTATTATCCCATCCGGCATAACTACCAATAAAAGTATTATATCCGGCATGCTCTGTTGCAGCACCTGCTGCGGCACCAATCATTGTGTTATATTTTCCGTTTCCTATATCAACACCGGCAGAGTCTCCTACTGCCGTATTTTTATACCCGTCTTTAATATCCCACATAGATTCATTACCTATACCGGTATTCTGATATCCGCTAATTATACTATATCCAGCCGACCTTCCAATAAATGTATTCTTATGCCCTGTTGACTGACCAGTTGCAGAGTATCCTCCTCTCCCGGAGTCTTCTCCAACATAGGTATTCCTATATCCGGTATTATTATTATATCCTGACTCCTCTCCAACAAAGGTATTGTCATCTGCTTTGTTAAAATAACCCGATTTGGTTCCTATAAATGTATTATCTCCGTCCCCAACATTTGAATACCCCGAAAAAGCTCCGATAAAAACATTATCAAAACCTGTTGTATTAAAATATCCGGCAAATGCACCTAAAAATGTTGCATCATCTCTGGTACTATATCTACCAGCATTATAGCCAAGCAGGGTCAAATATTTGGCTGTAGTATTCTCATATCCGGTAGAATCTCCAACATAAGTGTTATAATCCCCTGTTGAATTATTAAAACCGGCTTCTTTTCCCAACTTCAATACTCCAACCTGTGCGTCCATATCACAAAACGAATAAAGAAGTATAAACGTTAATAAAAATCTGGTAAAAGTTCTCATAGGCGTATATTTTATAGTTACATATTTCTCAATAATTCACTCAGATAACATAAAGTAAATCCCAACGATTATATAAATTTAATTACATCACACGTTTCAAAAATAGATAAAATAAACTTTATAAGCTCAGTGTTATAACCGAATAAATATTTTTTTTAGTTTATCTATTATCAACTAGTTATAAATATTAAATACTTAATTTAAACAGTATTGGTATATATACCTAACAGAGGTATAAAATCAGACATTTGGTTCTAAACAGGCTTATCCTCATAAATGTTCCAATACACAATAATCAACTACTAATCAACACTATTTGTTCAACATTATTAAGAATAATTATTTTGCAAAAAAATTTCCGGATTCAACAAAATCAATATAAAACATTATAAATTTGCACCGCAATTTAAAAAATTAATTTGCAGGGGTGCCTTAATACTAAGGGCTGAGATTATACCCTTAACCTGATCCGGATAATGCTGGCGTAGGTAAGTTAATCTTCACTCCTCATTTAAATTATTATTTGGCTTTTGCCACATTGTTTAACAACGCTATGCAGATAACTATAAAGTACTGCATGCAAACTTTAATCTATAATGAGAAGAACACTATTAATTGTTTTTACACAGCTGCTTGCTATAATTAGTATTGCAGCACAAACAAACCTGTCGATAAACGGAAAGGTTACTGATAACAACGGAAACGGATTACCCGGAGCATCTGTTATAATTAAGGGTACATCAAAAGGGGTATCGGCTAATAAAGATGGCTATTATATAATAGAGAGAATTACAGCCGGAACATACACGCTAAAAGTGTCGTTTCTTGGATACGAAACAACATTTATTGATATTAATCTTACAGCAGACAAGACTGTTAACATTACTCTTAAAAACTCGTCTATTGCTGTTCAAGAAGTTATTGTAAGAGCTACCAGAGCCGGCGTTAACACACCGGTTGCTTTTAAGAACATAAAAGCAGAAGAGATTAAGTCGGTTAATATTGGTCAGGACTTACCAACACTGCTTAATCTTACACCATCTATGGTTACTACATCAGATGCAGGTGCAGGTATTGGTTATACAGGAATAAGGGTAAGAGGTAGCGACGCTACAAGGGTAAATGTTACAATAAACGGTGTTCCGGTAAACGATGCTGAATCGCATGGAGTATGGTGGGTTAACATGCCAGATATTACATCGTCAGTTCAGGATATTCAGATACAACGTGGTGTTGGTACATCAACAAACGGAGCTGGTGCTTTTGGAGCAACAGTAAACCTGCAAACAGAGAGCCTTAGCAACAACCCTATGGCAGAGTTCAATCTGTCAGGTGGTTCATTTGGCACGCATAAAGAGACTGTTAAATTCAGTACAGGTCTGGTTAATGAGAAACTTGAGTTCTCCGGACGTTTGTCAAATATTAAATCAGATGGATATATCGACAGAGCATCATCAGATCTTAAATCGTACTACCTTGGTGCAAACTACACCAGTGGTAAAACACTTATTAAAGCACTTGCTTTTGGTGGTAAAGAGAAAACATATCAGGCATGGTATGGTATAGATAAAGAGACACTTGAGAAAGACAGAACATTTAACCCTGCTGGCGCAATATATGGTGCCGATGGTAAGATCAAACGATTCTACGATAATCAAACAGACAATTACCAACAACATCACTCACAGCTACATGTATCGCATCAATTTACCGATAATATTACTGCAAACATAGGCCTGCACTACACAAAAGGTAAAGGATACTACGAGGAGTTTAACCAGAATAAGAAGTTCTCTAAATACGGATTAAGCGATGTAGTTATTGGTAGCGAGACTATAAAATCTACCGACAATGTTACAAGAAAATGGTTAGATAACGATCTTATAGGGTCAATATACAGCATCAACTATAAAAGCGATAAACTGAACATGACTCTTGGTGGTGCATACAGCTACTACTCTGGCGATCATTTTGGTGAGATTACATGGGCACGTTATGCTGTAAACATAGAGAAAGATCATAAATATTACGATAATGTTGGTAAAAAACGCGACTTCAACACATTTCTTAAAGCATCGTATCAGGTAATTAATGGTCTATACCTGTTTGCTGATCTACAGGTGCGTAATATCAACTACAAGATAAACGGCCTTGGTAAATATCAGCAACAACACAATCTTAATGAGTCGTGGACATTCTTCAACCCTAAGTTTGGAGCATCATATAAAATAGATAACAAACACTCAGTATATGCATCGTATGCTATTGCGCATCGTGAGCCAAACCGCGACGACTTTATAGATGCCCCTAACGGAAAACCAAAAGCTGAGAAACTTGAGGATTACGAAGCAGGATACCGCTTTATTACAGATAAGATAAACCTTAACCTCAACTACTACTTTATGCAGTATACAGACCAGCTTGTACTAACAGGACAGATAAACTCTGTTGGATCGCCAATAAGAGAGAATGTTGGTAAAAGCTACCGCACAGGTATTGAGTTCATTGCTGCAATACGCCCGTATAAATTTATTGAGTGGCAACCAAATATATCACTTAGTAATAACATAAACTCAAACTACATTCTAGACAATGGCGACGGTACTGTTACCCAAAAGGGCGATACCAAGATAGCATACTCGCCATCTGTTATTGCTGGTAGTAACCTTAAATTTATACCATTAAAAAATCTGTCGGCAACACTGCTTACAAAACACGTTGGCAAACAGTATATGAACAACTATGAGCTTAAAGAATCTGAGCTTGACGCATACACCGTATTCGATGTAAATATCAACTACACTATTACAAAAGTAAAACCATTTGATTCTATTGAATTCAGTTTGCTACTTAACAATATATTCGATACTAAATATGAGAGTAACGGATATATGTGGGGAACATCTCCTTACTACTTCCCGCAGGCAGGGTTTAACTTTCTTGCAGGTGTTACAGTAAAATTCTAAACATATAAAATTATACACAGAGGGGTGGTATACAGTACTACCCCTCTTTTTATAGAGCAAAATTGCTAAAACAAAGCTCTCTTTAAACAACTATTTAACTATGTTTGTACAATTATGATTGAGTGGATACAACAAAACTATATTGAACTGTTTGCAGCAGTAAGTGGATTTATATATCTCATACTTGAGATAAGAGGCAAACTATGGTTATGGCCTTTTGGACTGTTAACATCAGCAGTATATATTTGGGTGTTCTACAGGTCTGGTATATATGCCGATATGATCCTGCAAGCATACTATATAATAATAAGTATATACGGATGGATACACTGGATTAAAGGAGGAAAATCAGAAAATAAACCAAAGCTCCCGATATCGCGCATCACAAGATCACTAACCATAAAACTTGCCGTTATTTCGGCTCTGTTATGGTCTGCTATGTGGTATATACTTAAAACATACACCAATTCAGAGATACCTGTTCTTGATAGTTTTACCACAGCACTAAGCTTTGTTGCAACATGGATGCTTGCACGTAAGATAATTGAACAGTGGTGGGTATGGGTTGTAGTTAATGCGGTATCGCTTGGTCTATATATATACAAAGGACTGCTTCCTACATCAATACTATTTGTTTTCTACACAGTACTGGCTGTAGTAGGTTATTATGAATGGAAAAGAGAGTATAAAAATCAGGAGTAATGAACAGTACTGTAATACTTGCAAACGGGCTATTCCCTACATCAAAAAAGTGTCTGGATATACTAAACAATGCAGATTTTATAATAAGCTGCGATGGTGCTACACATAAGCTCATTGCAGCAGGATATGAACCTAACATAATTATTGGCGATCTTGACTCGCTGGCAGATAACATAAGAGAAAAATATGCAGATATAATTCACCATATTCCGGATCAGAGTACTAACGACCTTACAAAGGCTGTGATGTGGGCAACAGAGAACGACCACAATAACATATCAATACTTGGTGCTACAGGTCTTAGAGAAGATCACTCAATAGGAAACTTCTTTCTCTTAACACTATATGCAGAGTGGTGTAATATTAATATGGTAACCGATTACGGTACGGTATATAATCTATCCGATTCATTAACATTTAACACAAAACCCAAACAGCAGATAAGTATATTCACCACACATCCGGATACAAGAGTAACCACCAAAGGGTTAAAATATACATTAAACAACCAGACAATACCAATGCCATGGCAAGGTACTCTTAATGAAGCTGAAGCCAATACTATAACCATAACGACAAACAAACCGGGTGTGCTTATTTATATACTTGACAAATAAGAAAAAAACAAGGGATTATTCTCATAAATAATTAAATTTGCGGCAGAACACTCCCATATGCCTGTATTAGATTATGAGAAATCTCTTTGTAACGCTTTTAGTAATACTATCAATAAATGTACTGTATGGTATATATCCATACAGATATCCGCAGCACCGACACAAAACAACAAACAGTGCATTAAACACAATTCTTAACAGATATAACAGTAACAGATGGAAGAGCGCTGTAACAGCTATAGACTCTCTTCTAAAAACAGAGAACAACTGTACCGAGATACTATTCTTTAACAACCTAAAGGCTGAAATTCTGTCTGAAAATAACCATATAAAACAGGCTATAGCCACACTACAAACAACAAGATTAAACAGCAGATGCTCTGAGCAGAATATAGAGTTTATTGAGAACCGTATATTAGAGGCAAAAATACAGTTCCTCAACAAAGACTACAAAAAATCAATAAATCAACTAAACAGTATTGATACGCTACTCACTAACATCCCTAACCTAAAAGCAATAAGAGCCCTTGTATATTACGATATAAGTCAGATACACATAAAGCTAATGGATAAAAAATCTGCTGATAAAGCAATAAGCAGAGGTATTAATATACTGGGTACACCACAAAATAACTATCAGAAAGCTATCAGGTATTTTCTGCTTGCCGAGAGAGCCGGACGCGAACAGCCATTTATAAAAACAGAGAACTACAGAGCTGCAACAGACCTGCTTAACAAAAGCAGATACCCCTCGTGTTATCTAAACTACCTTACTCTGTTAAAAACAGTTATTCAATATGCTAACTACGAAAAGAATACAGAAAAGGCACTAATTGCAAGTAACAACGCACAGCAATTCATAGATAAATACGGATACAAAGGAGCAAAAACATATCCGTTATACATAGTTACAGGCGAAACATATCGTAAAGCACAACAATATAAAGAATCTGAACTCTATTTTAATATGGCACTCAGAATAGCTACAAAATCTTTTGGCAACACCAGTTACGAGGTATTGCTTGCACACACATATCTGGGTCGATTGCACCGTTACTCAAAAAATCACACCACAGCAGAAGAGAACTACAACAAGGCTCTTTATATAGGTAAAACAGGGTGGAAAGGAGATAAATTTCCGAATGAATTCAGACTATATGGCGAGATGTCTAAACTATACTCCAACTGGAATAAACCATACAAAAGTTTGGAGTTTGCAAACAAACGCCTTAACTACCACAACACAGATAAAACCTACAATGTAAACGATATTGTACCTAAACACAGAAAAATAAAGGACATCAGCTACTACAGAACACTGTTAGAGAAAATACAGGCATACAGGTTTCTATATATAAAAACACAAGACGATAAATATATCAAATACGGACTCAACCACTGTAAAGAGGCTAACAATATCCTTAATGTAATAAATAATAAATCGGTATCAGAAAAGGCAGGACTAAAAAACTCTGCACGCATAAAGACAATTGCATCATATGCTCTATGGTTTAACCTGAACCACTACAAAAAATATAACGATCAGAAAAGCCTAAAAAGAGCACTATTTCAAACAGACAGAACTCTATCTAACTATCTTAAATATCAGCTACGCTGCCGTAACTCATTTCCTGATAAAGTAACAGAACAGATAAAATCAGATATAAGAACTCTTGAGAGAAAAATAGACAACTCCGATAATAGCAAAACCATATATCGCGATTCGCTATTAATGCTTAAGAATATCCTTATAAAAAACACATTCAACAGATCAGCCAGAAGCCATATAGTAAATAGCATTGATACATGGATTAACAATATAAACCCGGAAAATATACTGAACAACATAGATAAAAATACAGGTATATTTATTATTCAGGACATGTACTTTATAGATGAAAGAACCGACAAAATAGATAACCAGAAAAAGAACAAGTACATATCTGTATTCTATGCCGACAACAACACCATAAAATACCATATGATAGACTCTACAATAAAAGTAGAGCGTGATATGACTAAAGCACTAAGAGCAATTAAAACTGTTAATAGCAGAAATACCAATATACACATGCGCGAACTATCGCGTCAGATAATATACCCGTTTGCCGATAAGATAGCAGACAAAAAGAATCTGGTATTTATTATTGGCAACACACTATCTAAAATACCATTTGAGGCAATGTATGTAAACAGCAAATCAGATAAACAACTGATAAGCTACAACACATCGTACAACTACTCGCTAGCACTATATATTAAAAAAGAGCCCCTTACGCCAGGTAATAATATTCTGGCAATTGCCCCACAGTTTGGCAATAATAAAACTATAGCAGATGTACGCAGCTACTGGATAAACAGCAGCGATACAACAAACAGAGGCGGAGGTAATTCACTGGCTAGTTTACCAATGGCACAAGAAGAGATTAAACAGATAGAGAGTATATACACATCGCAGCAACACTTCAGATATAAAACCTTAACACATAATGTATCTAAAAGTAAGATTCTGCCACTTATGTCTGACTACGATATTGTGCACTTTGCCACACATGGCTTTGTTGATAAAAAGAACTACAAAAACTCCGGTCTGTTTCTTAGTCCGGACAATAACGATGCACTTCTGCATCTGAATGAGATATACAATCTAAAACTAAACACAAACCTTATAGTGTTAAGCGCATGTAAAACAAACATAGGGCAAAACGCAACCGGCGAAGGAAACATGGCATTGCCAAGAGCATTTAAATATGCCGGAGCAAAAAATATTATTGCATCACTGTGGAATGTAAACGACAAAAAATCGAAAGAGTTTATGGTAAAATTCTACAAAAACGTAATAAACAATAAACTAACATACGCCGAAGCGCTAAAACAAACAAAAATAGAGTGCAAAAAAGCTGGCTACAACACAATAGACTGGGCAGGCTTTGTACTAATAGGAAAATAGAGAGTACTCTTTCCGTTTCTTATTTAATATATACTGATATATGTTTAGTTAGTTATTTTTATTATATTTATCATCAACTCTTTAAGGAATTGATGATAAAATATTTAATAAGAGTTCAACTTACTCCTAACACGTACTGGTTACCATAAACAAATTATGGAAAACTTAAATAAAATACGGTACTTTAACATCGATTGGAGCTCTAAAAACGACGGAAAAGGAGTTCGAACAGTAATCTTTTTGCAAGGATGTAATCTTAAATGTCCATGGTGTCACTCACCACATTCCCAACCTTATACCTCTCCTATCCTGTTTAATAAACAGAACTGTATACAATGTAAAAAATGTGTATCAATATGTCAGCAGAATGTTCATAGCTTTAAATCAGATACTCACTATATAAATATCGATGCCTGTACATCGTGCGGACAGTGTATAGAGCATTGTAATCAGAGCCAAAACATATATCATAACAGTTTAAATGCACTAAACCTTCCTACTACAGAAATTACTCCTGAAAAGCTTTTCAATAAGGTGTTACCACAACTATCGCTATTAAGTAATGCCGGAGGAGTAACTATATCGGGAGGAGAACCAATGTTACAACATAAAGCACTGATACAGTTCCTTAAATTATGCAAATCAAAATCTATACCAACAACAATTGAGACATCTGCCTCGGTACCATTTAGTTACTTTAGCGATATTCACAAATATGTTGACGACTGGTTATTTGGTTTAAGACCGGTAAATAACACATATGCAAAAAACAGTGCTGATTTTAATCTGGTTACCAACAACCTGAACAAACTTAGCAGATACACAAAATCAATAACAATAAGAGTTCCGTTAATAAAAGGGGTTACCGACAGTTCAGAACAGATTCATACTATTATCAATATAATGCATAAAAACAGACTTACATATGCAGAATTACTTCCTTTTAATCCTTACACAGACCACTACTACAAAGCCATGGGAATAGAGTTATCGCTTAAAGGAGAACGCAGTCTTAGCAACAAAAACATAAACAAAATCTGTAATCAACTAAACAAAGCACATATAAAAACAAAAGTTTTAAAAATCTAAATCAATTATTATGAAAACAAATCACAGAGGAAGTACACTCCGCGTTCAACAACTGTTAAACATAATGTATGAACGAAGCTTTACCGATCGTACACATGAATGGTATGAGAAAGAGGAATTACCTGATCTGGGTAAAGATGAAAACTCAAAAAACAGATCGCTTGTATTAAGAAGATCTTCTGCATTAAAAAAAATGCTGGAGATAATGTGTATGGAGAATGGTCCAAACAAGTATGGTAGAGAAATAAAAGATGGCGAACTAATAGTTGGTAATATTCCAATGGGCTCATTAGGATTTGGTAAAACATTCCCCAACTATTTAACCGATGAAGAGAAACAGGTTGCCTACTTCTCAAGCAGAGATATAACATCTGTTCTTGGGCATAATGCACCTAACTATTCCCGCTTACTAAACCATGGGCTAAAAGGAATTAAAGAGAGAGCTAGAAAAGGTATTCTTGAGGTTGATAGTTTAGATGATAAACAGAAAAACAATGTATTCCAGAAAAAGAAAAAGATTTTTTATGAGGCCATAATAGAGTCATGCAATGCTGTAATTAGCTATGCAAAATGTTTTTCTGACATATTAAAAACAAAAGCTCAGCAAAAGAATATAACCAAAGAGAGAAGAGATGAACTTAATGAGTTAGCACGTATATGCGAATATGTTCCGGAAAACCCAGCCAGAGGTTTTCACGAAGCACTGCAATCTATATACTTTATGCATCTGGCATTTCATGCATCTAACAGCCACCTCTCTTTAGGCCGACTTGATCAAGTTCTTGAACCAAGTTTACAATACTCATTAAAAAAGGGTGAAATCACAACTGAAAGAGCACAGGAGTTAATGGAGTGTTTCTTTATAAAGTGTGCCGAACGTTTAACATCTACAATGAAGTACGCTGTTAAACAAGACTTTGCCGACTTTGCCACAGGAATGGGTAACAGTCCGTTTCTGGTAGATCAACAAGCTACAATAAATCAGTTTATGCAGAATATTGTAATTGGAGGACAGACAAAAGACGGTAAAGATGCCACCAATCAAACAACATATCTAATACTTGATACATGTCAAAGTCTGGGAATAATAACACCTGTTGTTAACCTGCGACTACATAAAAACAGTCCGAGAAAACTAATAGAAAAAGCTGCAAATGCTGCAATTAACGGAAACAATGGTCTGCCTATAATCTATAACGATGAGGCTATAATCCCGGCTCTGCAATTGGATAAAAAACTCCCAAAAGAAGAGACCTTTGACTATATTATTGATGGATGTTGGGAGGTACTACTTAACGGAAAGTGCGACTTTACATACAACATGGTAAACATGCTTGAGGTTATGGAATGTACGCTAAACAGAGGTGCATTACTATCATCATCAAATATGTTTCTGCGCGGATCTAAAAAGAGTTTCTTATCAGAGAAGCCAGATAATATAAAATCGTACAGTGAGTTTAAACAGGTATTTGAAGAGCAGCTTGAATACTTTGTAAACAAGGTATGCATGCAACTCTATGACAATTACTGCCTTGAAGGATCTGTAACACCTGTTCCTCTATTCTCATCATTACTTGGCACCTGTTTAGAAAGAGGTATAGATAAAACCAGTGGTGGTTGCGAATATAATCTAGGAGGGGTAGTGTACATTGCAATGCCTAATACTGCAAACGCATTTGCATCAATAAAAAAATGGGTTTACGAAGAGAAAAAATATACACTAACTCAGGTTGCTGAAGCGCTCAGAAATAATTTTGGTATAAACAATAACAATCCTGATGATTCTAAAAAAGAGATGTGGACTGAGATGCTAAAACTATTCAGATCAACACCTAAATTCGGAAACAACGATAAGTATGTAGATAAAGAGATGCAGTATCTTCTGGACATCTCTTATAATAAGATACAAAAAGCAGAGAAGTTATGCGATGATATATATCTATCAAAGGTTCAGCAGATGACTGATGAGAATGAGAAAAGAAGAATCAGGCGTTTAAGAAGAATGGCAGGATTCCAAAACTCAGGAGAAGATCTTAACTACAAATACGATTTTAGTATCTCTTTCTCTGCCGGTTGTGGTACATTTGCACAGTATGCAATGTTCGGTTCAGGTTGTGCTGCTTCTGCCGACGGACGCTTAAGAGGAGAACCTGTAGCACCAAACTTCTCACCTGATTCAGGTACAGCAACACACGGTATCGGATCTGTTATTGAGTCTATGAAGGATCTGAAATTAGACAAATATGCACTTGGAGCAATTGTAGATATCTGTATACCAAGAGAGGCCTATAGTCAGGATCTATTAATAGCCGCATATGACAAATTCATAGAGTCAAACGGGAGTATTCTCTCTTTAACTATTCCTGACTCAAAAAACAGAGTAAAATCAGCGTACGAAGTATGTCAGGCTGTCAGAAAAGAGGAAGCTACTCAGGAAGAACTGAAGGAGTTTGCTGATCTGAATGTTAGAGTTGGCGGATGGAACGGTCCATACATAACATTAACAGATATACAGCAAGTTGATTACAATAAACGCCTGGGAATTAACGTAGATTCTGAAAATTAAAAAACCGTTTATCACAAACCAGATATAGCACAGTGCATCATAAATATATACAAAACAAATCTGTGCTATATCAAATATTATTTTCACTAAAACATAAGATCATGCGTAGTAAAAAATCAAATGGTAAAATATCCCTGAACCTAATCTCCGGAACCCATGTAGTCCTTTTAGGAATGGATATTAACAAATCTGAACTTAAAGGCTTTTTAGGATTTGCCATAAAAAGAACAGATCATACAGAGAATGAAACCTATTGGTTAAAAGGCTTTAAAACCTTTGAAGAGACATCAGAAAATGCAAACGAGTGTAAAGAGGTAGAGACCCAAATACACCCTATACAAGCATTCCTATGGGGCGACTATACTGCCAAGCCTGCACATAAGTATACCTATGAGTTGTTTCCGGTACACGGAAAACCAACAAAACAGATTATGGGCAAATCTGTTGCCGTTACAATATCTACAGAGAACGAAGATATAGGAACACATGCTGTATATTTTAACAGAGGTGTTGCCGGCAGTCAGGCATTCTCAAGAAAATTCGGACATGAAGAAGGCAAATTATCTGATAAAGCTAAAAAATGGCTATCAAGAGGACTTGAAGAGTCTATGTTAGAATTTATTGGCAAAGCTAACAGCTCCGAATACTCCATAAGAGCCTCTGTTTATGAATTTAGCTATATGCCTGTTCTCAGAGCTTTTAAAAAAGCTGCTGATTCAGGTGCAGATGTAAAGATTGTATACGATCATCTTAAAGGAGGACCTAGAGAAACCAGCGATATATGCATTGCCAATGCCGGTATTCAGGATCTGATGATAAAACGATCTGCCAAAGTATCAAAGATATCACACAATAAGTTTATTATCCTTCTAAAAAACAATAAACCTATTGAGGTATTTACTGGTTCAACAAACTTTACAGGAGGCGGTATATTCGGACAATCGAATGTAGGGCATATTGTAAGAGACTTAGAGATAGCCAATATATATCACGAATATTGGAAAACGATATCTACAGATCCTGAAATTAATATGTTCAGAGAGTGGAACTGTGCACACTCTCCAATGCCAAATATAGAGAATAAGAGCGACGACTTCCTGAAAGCTGTATTCAGCCCTCGTTTAAGCAAAGCCAAAAGCTCAGCAGATAATCCTTACGCAATAGAATGGTATGCAAATCAATTAGATGAAGCCAGAATGATGGTTAACTTCACTGCCGCTTTTGGTGTAAATAAAAGATTAACAGAGGTATTTTGTAACTCAACAGAGTACCTAAGATATCTTGTTCTGGATAACAGAGGAAACAAAACAACAAAAGAGCGTACTAAGAAAATTGAGGCAAACCCTGATAACAAAGTCGCAATAGGTTCTGTTTTAGGAAAAACCAACTTCCCTGGAATGTTACCAGAAGAGTTAACAGATCTGAACAAACATGTAAAGTTTATTCACACAAAATACATGATACTTGACGCACTAAGTCCTGAACCAATGTTAATTACCGGTTCTGCTAACTTTAGCGATGCATCAACAAAGAGTAATGATGAGAATATGCTTATCATTAAAGGAAATACCAGAGTAACAGACATGTACCTTGGCGAATATATGCGACTATTTCAACACTACTACTTCAGGAAAGTGTATAACCGATTAAGAAAACGAAAAGGTAGTACTGAGAGAAAAAAGGCATACTTATGCCCGAACAACTCATGGGCTAAAAAATACTATCAGGAAGGAAGTGTGCACTGGAAAGAGCGTATAAGATTCAGAGGCGATGCCGATAATGGTTATAGTATCACTTTCTTTGATATCGACGAGACCCTTTTCCATACCTCTGCAAAGGTACTGGTTAAAAAGAATGGCAAGGTTATCAGAGAACTAAGTAATCAGGAGTTTAATACCTACAAACTAATGCATGGCGAAAGCTTTGATTTTACACAATTCAGAGATGCCGATATATTTAAAGATGATTCAAAACCAATTAAACAAACTGTTGATAAGATAATTGAAATGTCTAAAACAGCTGTAATGAACGGATCTAAAATTGCTCTGTTAACAGCCAGACAATCATTTGAAGATATGGCAACATTCAAACAGGCCTTTATTGACAACAAAATACCTATAGAAAAAATAGATATTAATTTTGCTGGAGATATTGCCGAAAAAGCAGGAAGTGTAGCGTTGGCAAAAAAATCAATTGTTGAGAAATATCTTGCATACGGAGAATATCACGAAGCGGTTTTACTTGACGATAACAAAGAGAACCTGGAGGAGTTTATGAGTATCTCCAGAGTAAATCAGGATGTTAAATTCGAAGCCATACTAGTTAAACAAAACGGAAAATTTGAAACATATCATGTAGAAGAAGAGATAGCCGCTGTATAAATACGTTACATAAATAACTCAATAAAAAGGCAGGTATTAAACTACCTGCCTTTTCAGAATCTTATATCCGCATAAACACCAGCAAATTATAATTCCAATAAAAACACACTTCGCTCAGAGTAGAGCGGGTAATTTTAGTAGTGAAAAACGAAAAATAATAAATTAACTTTTCGCTATACTCTTTTAGATTCTAACTTACCTTTAGTTTGATAATTTATCCGCAACAAAAACAAATAACAACTCCACTACAGTATCGCAATAACGTTATATATAAGATTTAAACAATCGCCACGAAATGGCAGCTTATTTTAGCCCGATGCAACACATTGGGTACAATAAGTTAAGTATACAGGCGTGCTGAAAGCACAGATTAAATTCAGAATAACATAAACGATATAATAACCTTACATTGCAAAATACAGAAAAACGAAAAATGATAAATTAACTTTTCGCTATACCCTTTTAGATTAGTAATTTATTCGCGGCAACTATTAAACCAGAGAACTGCAGATACTCAACAATCTGAACAAACATTTGCCAAGGACAATGCATACAATCCCGCTCATGATTCCGGGAACCAACGCCGAAACTCCGCTTTAATACCAAAACCAGTCCTGAGCGAAGACGAAGGACAATTCCAACATGGTGTGATTAAGAGGATATTTTAGAGAGATCGGGCACTCTTGGGTGAAAGAATTTCAATTCCAGTATGTTGTGATTAAGAACAGAGCAAACAAGCAAAACTCTTTTAGGTTAGTAATTTATTCGCGGCAACTATTCAACCAGAGAACTGCAGATACTCAACAATCTGAACAAACATTTGCCAAGGACAATGCACACAACCCCGCTCATGATTCCGGGAA
>DKJY01000028.1 GCA_002454955.1 Bacteroidales bacterium UBA6680 | reverse complement strand
AACCTATCTTTCATCTGTTTATAATTGTTTTTTATTTGCCAGATGGAACTCGCATTTATAATCATCTCCGTGTGTGTGAATGACTATTCTCATGCTTCGTATGATTATAAATGCGAGTTCCATCTGACAACTGAAAAAACAATTATAAACAGATGAATTATAGCGTATAAAACGGAGCATGAGAGAGGTTTTTACACACAAAAAACGAACATTATAAAGGTTTACGAACGCAACGTAACAATCTTAATGCGAGTTTTATCTGACCATTGAAAAAAAGAATAAACATATAAAACAGGATATGAACGGAAATATTATAGTTGCAGGACTGGGTCCGGGAGATAAAAAGCATATTACACCAGCAGTAACAGCGGCTCTTAAAGAGGCTACATCAATAGTAGGATATAAATACTATTTTGAATTTCTTGACAAAGATCTTACTGATGGTAAGCAGTGTATTGATACCGGAATGAAAAAGGAGCTTGAGAGAGCAACCATTGCTTTTGATCTTGCAAAAAAAGGAGAGCGTGTTGTTGTTATTAGTTCCGGCGATTCTGGTATATATGGTATGGCTCCGCTAATTGTTGAGATGCAGACAAAAGAGAACAGCGATATTGATGTTGAGATACTACCCGGAATAAGTGCTTTTCAGGCAGCATCGGCAGCACTTGGAGCCGCTATAAGTCACGATTTTTGTGCAATCTCATTATCGGATCTGTTAACGCCATGGGAGAAAATTGAGAAACGTATTGAGGCCGCTGCTATAGCCGATTTTGTTACGGCTATATACAATCCTAAATCGAAAGGACGTTACTGGCAACTAAACCGACTTGTTGAGATATTCCTGAAACATAGAGATGGTGATACCCCTGTTGGTATTGCAAGACAAGTGGGCAGAGAAGATCAGCAGGTTACAATTACTACACTTAATAAGATAGATATTGATACTATTGATATGTTTACTACCCTTGTTATAGGAAATAGTCAGACATATACAAGCAATAATAAGATAATAACACCAAGAGGATATTACAAACCTGCCGAAGAGGATAAGAAACCGGGACAGAAGATTATGTCTGAGAGCTTCAGAACTATACTTGGTAAGATGAAGTCTACAGATCATGAAATTGGAAAACTGTGGACGCTTTTGCACTGTATACATACATCGGCCGATTTTGAGATGGAGGATATCCTTGTTTGTAATGATGGTGTAGTTGAGAGTATACATAATCAGTTAATAAAACCAGGTAGTGTAATTATCTCTGATGTTACTATGGTACAGTCTGGTATAAGAAAAGGTGCTCTTGAACGCCTTGGTATTGAGACAAAGTGTTATTTGAATAATCCTAAAACAACTGAGCTTGCAAACCAGAAAGGTATTACAAGAACTCAGGCAGGTATAAGACTGGCTGTTGAGGAGCATCCTGATGCACTATTTGTTTTTGGTAATGCCCCAACTGCACTTATAGAGCTTACAGATTTAATAAGAAAGGGTAAAGCAAAACCAATGGGTATAATTGCTGCTCCTGTTGGGTTTGTAAATGTAAACGAATCTAAGCACAGGGTTAAATGTTTTAATGATATTAATAGTGTAATAATTGAGGGAAATAAAGGAGGATCTACTCTGGCAGCAACAATAGTTAACTCTATTTTATGCTATGATGATGCTCAGGAGATTAATCCCGGAAGAGATCTTTAACACTGTTGACAAAAGGTTTGCTTATGAAACGAAGCATTAAAATAATCATTCACACACACGAGGATGATTATAAATGTGAGTTTCATATGGCAATAAAAAACAATTATAAACATATGAAATTTACTGTAGTTGGCATTCCTGACAAACTTATAGAGATTAATAGCGAGGTATCTGATATAATATCAGCTAACAAATATTTTAGCGGCGGAAAACGACACTACAATATTGTAAGGCATATCTTACCAGAAGATCATACATGGATTGAGATAACAGTACCAATAGATGGTCTTATTGACAGATACAGTAAGATAGATTGTGATATGGTTGTTTTTGCTTCTGGCGATCCGCTATTCTACGGTTTTGCAAATACACTATTAAGCCGTATGCCAGATGCAGAGGTTGTGGTTAAGCCATACTTTAATAGCTTGCAGATGTTGGCACACCGTATACCAATGCCATATCAGGATATGAAAATTGTAAGCTGTACCGGTCGCCCCTGGAAGGAGTTGGATAATGCACTTATAAAAGGCGAAGAGAAGATTGGTGTTCTTACCGACAGAAAGAAGACGCCCGATGCTATTGCAAAGAGGTTGATTAAGTACGGATATACCAACTACAGAGTTATTGTTGGCGAACAACTTGGTAACGATAACGAAGCAATTCTTAATCTTACGCTTAATGAAGCTGCTGACAGAATATTCTCTGATCTGAATAATCTTATCCTGATAAAAGAGCATAACCGCAACAGCTATTTTGGTATTCCGGAAACGGAATTTAATATACTAGATGGCAGACCAAAGATGATAACCAAGATGCCGGTAAGGTTAACAACACTGGCAATGATGGAGCTGAACAGAAGAGAGGTATTCTGGGATATTGGATTCTGTACCGGATCGGTATCAATAGAGGCTCGTTTACAGTTTCCTCATCTTGATATTTTTGCATGGGAAAAAAGAGTAAATTCAGAGGAGCTTATATCAAGTAATATTATTAAATTCGGTGCACAAGGGATTGACTATTATGAAACCGATTTTATAGATTGCTGTTTAGATGATATAAAACTGCCTGATGCCATCTTTATTGGGGGTCATGGCGGACAAATGAGAGATATATTTACCAAGGTATACAGTAAACTTAAAGCCGGAGGTGTACTGGCTATAAACTCTGTTTCTGAAAAGAGTAGACAGGAGTTTATTATGCTCACAAAAGAGTTTAGCTTTAAACAGATACGTGAGCAGGTTGTACAGAGTAATAACGACAATCCGATAACAATAATTGTTGCAACAAAATAACAGAACTATACACAGTTCTGATATTCTGTTATACAAAGAAAAGAAATTATTATAAACAGATGAATAATATAGCATTTATTGCACACTCCGATGCCGGTGTAGAGTTGGCTAAAACAGTTAAGGCAGATATATCTGAGATATCGGTATTCTCAGTACGTGAGAGTGAATCGGTTACTAAAATAACATCAACAGCAGAGTGGCTAAATGATAACTTTAATAACTACGATGCTATTGTTTTTGTGGGTGCTCTTGGCATATGTATAAGAAGCATTGCCAAACATATTGTAGATAAAAAGAGCGATCCTGCAATTATAAATGTAGATGTTAATGGACTCTATGTACAATCGGTACTATCGGGTCATGTAGGTGGTGCTAATGAGTTTGCAAAGAGACTTGCCAGAATAACAGGTGGCGAGGCTATAATAACCACTGCATCTGACTCTATGAACCTGTGGGCTTTAGATACATTAGCAGATAAGTATAACTGGAAAACAGATATATATAATACAACGCTTAATGAGGCTATAGCTCTGTTTGTTAATCAGGAAAAGACCGCCCTTATTCTTGATGCAAAAGATAACGGAACCGAGAAGCTTCTGAGAACATCTCCTGAATTTGTAGATGTATACTACTCTGCAGATGATTTTGATCATAATCACTATAAACTTATTATTGCGGTATCGCATAAAATATTTAAAACAAATACAGCTTGTTTAGTATACCGTCCGGCTATACTTCATTTGGGTATTGGTTGCAGAAAAGATATCAATAAAGATACATTTGTTCCTGATTTTATCACAAAGCTTAATGATGCCGGATTTAGTGAGAAATCTGTTTTTTCTATAAACAGTACAGAGATTAAAGCAAAAGAGGAGGCTATTATAGCACTTGCAAATAGTCTGAATGTAGAGTATAACTGCTTTAATAACGAACAACTGAACAGTATAGCTGAGGCTGAACACTCAGATAAGGTGTACGAAAACACAGGGTTGCACTCCGTTTCAGAGGCTTCTGCTATGTTTAGTGCCAGAACAAACAGATTAATCATTGATAAACAAAAAGCTACATTACCAGATGGGTTGCAATATACATTTGCAGCAGCGGTAAATGTATTTAACGAATATAACGGACATGTTGAGATTGTTGGTGCAGGGCCAGGTGATCCGGAGCTTGTATCGGTAAGAGGCAAAGAGTTTCTTAAGAGAGCCGACCTGATATTATATGCTGGTAGCCTTGTGCCGGAAGAGCTTACTCACTATGCAAAACAAGGTGCTACTGTTCGTAGCTCTGCATCTATGAATCTGCAAGAACAGGTTGAGATTATGAAAGAGTTTTATGATAAAAAGAAGCTTGTTGTAAGATTACATACCGGCGACCCTTGTATTTATGGTGCCATTCAGGAGCAGATGAGGTATTTTGACGATTATGGCTGGAGTTATGCTATTACCCCGGGTATATCATCGTTTCAGGCAGCGGCATCGCGACTTAAGGCTCAATTCACGATACCGGGCGGAACACAAACTATAATACTTACACGTGGCGAAGGCAGAACGCTTATGCCTGATTCGGAGCAGTTAGAGAAGCTTGCTCAGTCAAAAAGCACAATGTGTATATACCTGAGTGCAACACTTGCCGATAAGGTACAGGAGAAACTGCTAACCCATTATCCACAAGAAACCCCTGTGGCGGTATGTCATAAGTTAACATGGAAAGAGGAGAAGATATTTAAAGGGCAGTTGAAAGATCTTGCCAAGATAGTTAACAGCAATAATCTTACTCTTACAACAATGATGGTTGTTGGAGATGCTATTGAGAACAGAAAAGGCGACTCAAGACTTTACGCTCACGATTTTAAACATCTATACAGATAAAATATGATATTACTTTTTGGTGGTACTACAGAGGGGAAGGATGTAGCTGAGTTACTCAGCATAATGAATCTTGATTTTATCTATTCAACTAAAACCAAGTGCAGTTTTGTACCACCAGAGGGTTCGTTGTACAGGTTCGGCGATCTTAACGATGTTATGATATCTGACTATATTAAACAACATCAGGTATCAATAATTATTGATGCCGCACACCCTTTTGCTGAGAATCTGCACAGTAACATAGCTAAAGCGGCAAAAAGTACATCAACAAGGGCTATACGCTTTATCCGTAAATTCCCGCCTCGTCAGCACAAGAATGTAATATATAAAGATTCTATAGACGATATTATAGATCATCTTAATAGGTCGCATATGCACCGTAATATACTTGCACTTACCGGAGTCAATACGTTATATAAGTACAAGAAGTTATCGGATGTTAAGATGGTATACTACCGTACACTAAATACAATTGAGTCTATTGCAAAAGCTATTGCTATTGGTATCCCGGAGAACCGACTGTTTACCCTTGACAAGAGAGAGACTGTGGAATCTATGTGTGATATTATAAGCAATACACGAGCCGATGCTATAATCACAAAAGAGAATGGTTATAACGGATATCTTGAGGAGAAGATAGAGGCTGTTAAACGAAAGAATATTGATCTGTTTATTGTAAAACGACCTGAGATTGATGAGGTGTTTATAACTATAAATCAGATTACAGGGCTACAGCACTATCTGGAGGTAATGTATACACGTGTAAAGAATGAGAATAACCTTAGAACAGGTTACTCAACTGGTGCATGCGCTACTGCGGCAACAAAAGCCGCGGCAACCTCATTAATGGAACAGAAAGAGGTTCTGAATGTAGATATTAAGCTACCCGATGGCAATAGTGTTAGGTTTAAAACCCTATACTCGCACTTTGAATTTGATACAGCAATATGCTCTGTTCTTAAAGATGGAGGAGACGATCCGGATATAACGCACGGATGCGAGATTGGTTGCAAAACACTAATATCGTTAAATCAGGGTGAGTTTGTTGCTGCCGGAAAAGGCATTGGCAAGATAACCCTACCCGGATTATCTATACCTCCCGGCGGCGATGCAATAAATCCTGTTCCCAGAAAGATGATTATTGAGGAGTTAAGTAATATCAGAAAGAGCTATCAGTTTAAACAGGGTTTGATTGCTAAAATATACGCTCCGGCTGGTAAAGAGATTGCCAAAAAGACATTTAATCCAAGAATAGGTATTATTAACGGCATATCTATTATTGGAACAACAGGTTATGTAAAGCCATACTCATCTGAAGCATTTACTGCGTCAATAAAACAGAACATTGATGTTGCATCGGCCAATAATGAAAATCATGTAATACTAAACTCCGGAGGACGAAGTGAGAGGTATCTTAAGGCAATATTTGATAACTACAAAGACATTGCATTTGTGCAGTTTGGCAACTATATTGGCGACACTTTAGAGTTCATAAACAGAAATGATACCATTAAGAAGGTAACACTTGGTATAATGCTGGGCAAAGCTGTAAAACTTGCCGAAGGGTATCTTGATACCCATAGTAGAAAGGTTGTAATGAACAGAGAGTTTATATCTGGCCTGGCAAAGAGTTGTGGACTTCACAAAAAAAAGGTATCTAAGATAGACTCTATTAATATGGCATCTGAATTAGTAGAGATTGAATCTTTTAATAATACCTCTTTATTTTACAATAAGATAATTGAACTTTGCCATCTTCACTGTATAAATGTTCTGAATAAGAACATACATCTTAATGTTGTGTTAATAAGTCCATCTGGTAACTATATAACCAGAGATGAGATACTGTAATATACTGTTATGAATCTGGCTGATTTTTAGCTTCAAGCTTCTTTACTCTGTTCTTCAGGTGCTCTATCTGAGTATAAAGCTCTGCAACAATTTTTTCATGTCTTCTCTCCTGCTTATCTAACCGCTCTTTTAGTCTGAATATATCGTCTTGAAATTGAAGCATATTAACTATAAAATTTTAATCTTATTTAGCGTAAAAACTATTTTGTAATGCAACAAATTTAGTTATATTTAATATAAATTAGAAACATAGAGATATGAAGATAAGAGATTTAAAAAAAGATGTTAACTACATATTCAGTCACATAATTGATGAGTGTTACTCTACACTATATTATTCGCCAGAGGTGTATCAGGAGCATGTTATATCTGTTATGGCTGATGCGTTGGAGAAGAAAAACGAATTTCTGAATCTGATAAACAGATCGCAAAAGATTTCTGATAAAGAGAAAAAGGAGTATCTGTCAACACTTACTGCTGATATTTTTGAAACCAGCACTGAGCTTATTGACAGATTAAATGATTTTGAGTTGTAGCTTATGATTATACAATATCAATAGTTGTTCCTTCAACTGTTATAGAGTCTCCTTTCACAAGCTTAGCTCTTTTACGCATCTCTACTTCTCCGTTTCTAATCACACCACCAGACTCTATAATAATATTTGCATGACCTCCGGTTTGAGCAATACGTGTAATCTTTAGCAGCTTATTTAGTTCAATATACTCGGTTTCAAGTTCAAATTTCATATCTTCTCCAATCTTACCTTAAGTGAATAATTTTTGAGTTCTTTATCAATCTTTTTTGCATCTGGTACACATCTGTTAAGCATACTCCAGAACTCACTTGAGTGATTCTTAACCTTTGTATGAACCAGCTCATGCAAAATTATATAATCTACCAGATAATCGGGTATATTCATCAGAAACAAATTCAGATTAATATTATTTACTGCTGAACACGAACCCCATTTAGATTTCAGGTTCTTAATAAATATCTTGTTGTATTTAAAACCAAACTGTGTAGCAAGTTCATTCACCCTTTGCGGAATATTTATCTTTGCTTCATATCGCCACAGCTCAATTATACAAGATTTCAGCCCCTCTTGTATATGTTCATCATTCAGATCATCATATTTAGTCGGAAATAGTATTGTAAAACAATCATCACTCATGTTGAACGATATATGTTCTGACCTTTCTGATCTTTTTACCTCTACTATATGATACTTGGTTTTATATCTCCCCTCCTCAATTATAAACCTGTCTTCATTCTCTATCTCTTTTATCCTTATCAATGCATCACCCATCCACTGTTCTTTAGAGGCGATAAACTCATTAACAACACTCAAAGAAACTCCATATGGGATATTCAAGCTGAAATCAGAGAAAGGTTTTATTCTTAATGATAAGCTCTTTAAGTTTCTCCTCTTCTTTACAACTATATTACGATCTCCAAATGGTATTATTAAATCTTTCATAAAAAAAGCCTTCCGAATATTCAGAAGGCTAATATAATTATTTAATCAATGTTTCTAGTACCTATACAACCATAAATCGTGTTGACGTTTTCTGAAAATAATCAGATTGGCTTTTGCTTCAGTATATCCGGGATAACTCTTCATAGAGATCGAATATATATTATTCTCTTTAAGGATTACACGCCCTTCATATCCCTGACGTTTCATCTTTCTTGAGAATCTGTAAGCATTACTCTTAACTCTAAAACTACCAGCAATAATGTAGTAACGCATTAATTCGCCCGTCTTAGGATTAATATCTGTTGGCATTTTCAGCTCTTTGCCCTCTTTAGCTTCTGTCCCTTCCGATGTTATATCCTGAGGTTTTGTATCGTTATCCATCTCGTTATCTGTCTGTTCAGTAGCTACAGGCTCTACCTCAATCTTATCTTTTCCGCCAAAGATATTAATTACATCAAGCTGATTAAGTATTATCAATATTACAATAATAAAAACAAGCGCAATTACTGAGTTTATAATTATTCTCTTCCGCTTACCTCCTTCATCTAAATCAAGCGTATCATCATAATCGTCGGCATCTGCATCGTACGACATTGAGAATGGTTTTTTCTCAGTTCCCGGACTTGAATACAGAGGCGATGTTGATGTTGTTCTTCCTGATCCCGGTTTACTCTCTGGTTTTGGTTTTACAGGATCTTTTGGTTTAACATCATCCTTTTTAGCAGGATCAGATGTTGGAGTTTTTTTAGGATCTGCAGTTTGAGGAGTACTCTTCTTTAATGGATCTGTTTTTAACGGTGCAGCTACAACCTTGCTCTTATCATCAGTTTTTGCTGCTGTAGGCTCTATTTTTTTATCCGCCTTAGTTCCATCTTTTACAAATGAGATATTCCCTTTCTCATCAACCTTAAACTCTCCCAACCCCTCAACAGGGAATTTTTTGTCTTTACTAAGCTTCTCTTTTAACTCCTCTACAAAGGTCTCTATCTTCTTCTGAGCTTCATCTTTAGGAATGTCCTCTTTTTTAGAAATATACGATACTAACAGACCATCGTTATATTTCAAAAACGGACTAAACGTAACTGTAGAAGCTTCAGGAGAAAGACCTTCTCTTTTTATAAGCGCACCAAATCCAGGAATTATTATCCTGTTATTTGTATTAAAAAGGCTTATTATATATTTCTGCATCATAACAATTAAATTTCAAATTAAGACATAAATAGTGAACCGCTTTGTGTTTAACGTTAGTGTGGTTAATAGGTTGCAAAATTGCATATTTTTTTACTTGTATCTATCTATCATTTTCTGAATTTTATCAATTGAGTAAGGTTTTACCATAAGGTCATTAAATCCAACTTTTGCAAACATATGAGCAAAGCTATTAGGATTATGTGCTGTAATTGCAATTATAATAGTATTGCATTTAGGTTCCGGCATCTGATTCCTGATATATTTAGTAGCATCAAGTCCGTTCATTTCAGACATCTCAATATCCATAAATATAATGTCAAAGTCATCGCTCTGGAGTTTCTTTATTGCCTCTTTACCGTTTTCGGCCTCTTTAATAACCACACCGGTAAATTTTTTTAATATCTCTTTTAGTAAAAGTCTGTTTACCAATATATCATCAACAACTAATATCTTCATTCTACTACAATTTGTAATTAATGTATAAAACATCAATCTACATACACTGTAATGCAAGCATAATTTAAATATATGCTACAATATAAAGCACAGGTATGCCTATATTATCTGTTTGTGTGATTTATATGAAATTGGCGTCAATGCAATTGCAATTATACACAATTACTCAACATCAATAACATATTTTATTAAAAAATATTACTCCATATATATATTTTAATTAAACTAAAAATATATCTCTATCAAGTTAAATTAAAATTTAATGAAAATCAAATATATACAAAAAAGGGTTATCCTAATTTACTTAGTGTTTTTACAATTTGAACACTCTCAATAGTAATTTTCTTTCCACTCAGGGTTATTATTCTATCGTTCTTAAACTCGGTTAATGTTCTAATAAAACTCTCCTTTGTTGTTCCCGCAATCTCTGCCAGTTCTTGTCTCGACAAAGGAAACGAGAATGTATAATCGCCATATATTTGTTCAGCAAAATATAACAGCACATCTGCTATACGTCCGGGCAACTGTTTGTATGTAAGACTTATCAATCTGTCGTTTGTTGCATTATTAACGTCAGTAACCTTACGTAATATTGATGAGATATATTTTCCGTTATCTGCAAATATGTCTCTAATAACGTCAACATCAACATGTACAATCTCACAGTCCTGAAGTGCAACACATGAGTAACAGTGCTGTTTTTTAGAGAACATCTCTAATACTCCAATAAAATCTCCTTTTGAGCCAATACGTAATATATGATTCTTATCCTGACGTCCCTCTTTATATATCTTAATAAGACCAGAGTTGATAAACATAATATCGTTTATCTTACTATACTGCTTAAATATAAGATCCTTTTTATTATAGGATGCAGTATAACTATTACTATTTATAGCCGATATCTCTTTATTTGACAAACTATCAAAAGAGGGAATTTTACAGTTCATAGTCATATTTTAAAGAAAATAATAAACCTTAACTATATTAAATATACAAAAAAAATTTAACATAAAGGTGATTTATATCACCAAATCTATTATCCTATATCACCGCACATTACACCAGTACTAATAACTTTTAACAGTATCTTTGAAACCACGTTAGACTGTATTTGATTTTATAAAAAATAAGTGTATAACTCTAATACTTTATAATTATGCTTACTATCTACTTGAACAACACGTCTTCTGATTTTGAATTTGGGGTGGTATACTACATAAAAGTAGTTGGACTCTCTAAAAAGATGAATTTTATTAGGATTAACAATAAAGTAAATAACTCTTTAACCAAATAGAATAAAATGAAAGAGTCGTCATTTTCTATAAACCACACGGTAAAAAAAGGGACAAGGGTTGCAACCATTGTAATAAAAGGCTATGTTTCTGAGAAAAGTGTAGAGACGTTGAATCACTTTTTTAACAGAAATGGCTCTAACTATGAAGAGTTTGTGATAAAATTTGCCAGCATTAAGAATTATGATTTTACGCTCATAAACGCTATTGAAGCCCTAAAAAAACTTAGCGTAAGAATGAATAAAAAAATCAAGTTCAATTTAGATTTCTTTGACTCTAATAATGAAGTACTTGAAAATACAGGTTTTTTCTATTATAATATTCAAAACTAAAACATATGGAACCTCTACCATATAATATTAAAACATCGTTAAAAGACAATATTATGTTTGTTGAGCTCAGTGGCGATCTGTCTATACGATATATAGATCAGGTTTATCTTATGCTCAAAAAGAGTCTTATGAAGAAGAATAAAGTGAAGATATCACTAAACAATATTAAAAAAATTGATCTGTCGATAATTAACCTTGTAATAAGTCTTAAAAACTCACTAAAGAAAGAGGACTTATGGGGAGGTGTATCGTTTGACATAGGCAATGAAGATAAAGACTTACTAAAAAAAGTAGGCCTTTACAACATACTAACCTGACAACGCTATAATATCCTTTAAACCACAATAAACCAACATACATTTAGCCTAAACAATTGTATCATACTATAACATTTAAATAGTCATTTGGTACACATAATAACTAACAATATATAACCGTAAATGCAATCAGATTATGCATCATGGTTATTTATAAAGATAAATTCTAAACGTATGAAAAAAACGGTTTTAGTTGTTGATGATTCAGAAAGCATTCGCGAAGTTGTAAAACTCACCCTTGAAGATGAAGGCTTTAATGTTATTACCGGAAACGATGGTGTTCATGCTCTTGATGTAATGGAGGGTGAATCAGTTGATCTTATCATTACAGATCTTCATATGCCCAATCTTGACGGTATCGGATTCATTAAAAGAATACGTGAACAAAAATCGCTTCTCGGAATTCCAATACTATTTCTTACCACAGAGAGTCAGCTAGAGAAGAAAATGGAGGCTAAAGATGCCGGAGCTACAGGATGGATTGTAAAACCCTTTATGCCAAAAAAATTACTTAACGCAGTAAACAGAGTAGTACGATGATTGAAGAGTTAACCGAAAAGTTTAAATCGGAAGCCCTGGATTATGTAAGTACTATTGAAACTAACCTGATGAAACTTGAGAAAGATTCGTCTGATAAAGAGTTAGTCAGAGAGGTATTCAGGTTCATACATAACCTTAAAGGAAACAGTGCAATGTTTGGCTTTACAAACATCGACAGACTTTCGCATGTACTTGAAACACTATTTGACAAGATAAGAGAAGATAAAATAGATATTACATCTGAACTTATAAGCTCTGTATTAAACTCTATGGATCACCTTAGGGTTCTTATTGACAAAGATGATCATTGCGACGAACATGATCTTACCATCCATGAAGAACTGATAAAAGCTATTAGAGCACTATCGTCAGGTACAGATACAAACACACCTAAAACCAAACCAACATACGCAAGTAAGCCAACATATAAGTCATATTATATATCCCTCGAATCGCTTCCTGATCTGCTTAAAAATGGTACCAATCCAATATTTCTTATTGAAGAGATAGCTGACATGGGCGAGAACTGGATTCATCCAATAACCAGCAAGGTACCGGAGTGGAACACAATAAACCCTGAGCAGAGTTATATAGCATGGGAGATTCTTGTATATACTGATAAAAGTAAAACAGAGATTGAAGAGGTGTTCATGTTTGTTGAAACAGAGATGAATATTGACATTGTAAAAATTACCGACGACAACATATTTGAAAGTCAATCAGTACAAGATCTTATAATAAACAGCATTAACAGCGAGAGCAAACTTGGTCTTGAGAATATAGAGAAACATTTTATTGCAAAAAAACAAGAGAGCAAAACCATTGAAACCAATACAACTACAGGATCAAAGATTATAAAAAGCGTAAGGGTTACCTCTGAAAAGCTAGATCATCTTATGAATCTTGTAAGTGAACAGGTAGTGCTTCAGGCAAGATTATTATCAAATGCCGAAGAGAAGAAAGATCCTGAACTATTCTATATATCAGAGAATATTAATAAGATTACACGTCAGTTAAGAGATGTTGCCTTCTCGCTAATACTTATTCCTGTTAAAAGTCTATTCTCAAGATTCCAAAGAATGGTCAGAGATATATCTGTTGAGCTTGAAAAGGATATAAATCTTGAGGTGGTAGATAACGACACCGAACTTGATAAATTTATTATCGAAGGTCTGTCTGATCCGCTGCTACATATTGTAAGAAACTCTTTAGATCACGGAATAGAGAGTAAATCTGAGCGTATTGAGATAGGTAAAAACCCTACCGGAAAACTAACCTTAAAATCGTACTACTCAGGAGCTCATGTTGTTATTGAAGTTAGTGACGACGGAAGAGGTATTGACCCTGAAAAGGTTAAATACAAAGCCGTAGAGAAAGGGTTAATAAGCTCAAATGAAACACTAACAGAGAAACAGATAATGGAGCTGCTGTTTACACCAGGCTTCTCAACCTCCGATAGTGTTACAGAACTGTCAGGCAGAGGCGTAGGTATGGATATTGTATACAAACGAATATCTGACCTTCGCGGAGATATAGTAATAAACTCTAAAAAGGGTATTGGCACAACAATAAAGCTAAAGCTACCTGTAACTCTATCAATAATAGATGGTCTGCTTGTTCAGGTAAAAAACGAATCGTACATAATACCGCTGTTTAGTGTATTTAAGATATACCCTATAACCTATTCTAAATACTCAGAAAGCTTTCACGGAACCATAAAGATTGACAACGAAAGATTACCATATTACGATATTATAAAAGAGTTTTACGATGATTATATCCCTGAAAATGACAAAGCTCAGGTTATTATTGTAGAGAACGAAGAGGATAAGTTCGGATTAATTGTAGAGAATATAATTGGTGAATATCAGGCCGTACTTAAACCTCTTGGATACATATACGAGAATAAAGACTTCTTTTCCGGAGCATCTATTCTCGGTAATGGCAGCATAGCTCTTGTTCTTGATGTAAGTAAGTTAATACGCAAAATACAAGCACATCAAAAAACAAAACAGTTAAACTTAAATACTACATAAATTATGAGACATTAACCAGAACATATTCAGGAAACATATGCTTGTTTCCCGATAAACAAACATTTAACAGATGAAACGAAGCATGAGAATAGTCATTCACACACACGGAGATGATTATAAATGCGAGTTCCATCTGGCACTCTGTTCATCCTTGTTTAGCCCACTTTTTCATTTGCCAGATGGAACTCGCATTTATAATCATCTCCGTGTGTGTGAATGACTATTCTCATGCTTCGTTTC
>DKJY01000118.1 GCA_002454955.1 Bacteroidales bacterium UBA6680 | reverse complement strand
ATGAAACGAGCATGAGAATGGTCATTCTCCCAACGAATAACAATAATAGAAAAGAACCGATATTCGTAGAGTCTTCTCTACGAGTCTTATATTAACGGGGCTCTTAATAAATGCAGAGAAGATAATTGTAGCCTCTGGCTACAGTAACTATAACGTCTTTTTTGTGCGTTATGCATAGTTTGCTGAACAATAGATTCTTGACAAAGAATGATTAAATGTACAGTATGAGTTTTGTCATATTGAACGAATTCGAAATATGAGTAGCTCTCGGCTCTGCCAGAGAGATGCAGAAAGTGTTTGAAGAGAAAATAATATGCTGCTCTTAGTATCCGTCCGATATAATTTCTAAATAAGGTTGGTTAATAGTGTTGCAAAAAATTGTTGTATTTCTGTTTTTTGATTTTTGTTTTTATAGATTTGTGATACCACAATAAATAATAATTTAGAAACAATTATAGATATGGAAATTTTAAAGGGGCTTAAACCTGAAGCTGTATTCGAATATTTTGAGGATATATGCAAGGTGCCGCGTCCATCAAAAAAAGAGGAGAAGATAATAGAGTATCTTGTCAACTTTGGAAAGAAGAATAACCTTGAGACAAAAACAGATGAGTGTGGAAACATACTTGTTGTAAAGGAGGCTACTCCGGGATACGAAAACAGAAAAACTGTTGTTCTGCAGAGTCATATAGATATGGTTTGTGAGAAGAATAGCGATGTTGAGCATAACTTTGATACTGATCCTATTATACCAAGAATAGAAGATGGTTGGGTTAAAGCAACCGGAACAACACTTGGTGCCGATGACGGTATTGGTATTGCAGCACAGATGGCTCTTCTTACTGCAACAGATATTAAGCATGGTAAAATAGAGTGCCTGTTTACTGTTGATGAGGAGACAGGTCTGTCAGGAGCATTTGGTCTTCAGCCAGGATTCTTTGAGGGTAAACTGCTGTTGAACCTTGATTCAGAAGATGAGGGTGAATTATTTATTGGTTGTGCAGGTGGTATAGATACCCTTGCAACACTTAAATTTAAGCAGAAAGATGTACCTGAAAGTCACGTAGCATTCCGTATTGATGTTAAAGGACTTAAAGGAGGACACTCTGGCGATGATATTGATAAAGGACTTGGAAATGCAAATAAACTTGTAAATCGTTTCCTTTTTGAAGCAACAGAGCGTTTTAAGATAAGACTGCATAAAATTGAGGGTGGTAACCTGCGTAATGCAATTGCACGTGAAGGATATGCTGTAATTACCGTAAAAGAGGAGCGTATGGAAGCTCTAGAGGAGTATTTTGCTACATATGCTGAGGCTGTTGTTGCTGAATATGCTGCTACAGAGCCAAACATGGAGCTTACTCTAACAAGCGTTGATAAGCCAGAGTATGTACTAAGCAAAGATACTCAGCGCGACATTATTAATGCACTGTATGCTTGTCCGCACGGGGTATATGCAATGAGCCAGCAGATTAAAGGATTGGTAGAGACATCTACAAACCTTGCTGCGGTTAAATTTATCGACGATAAAAAGATATTTGTTACTACAAGTCAGCGTAGCTCAGTAGATACTGCACGTTTTGATATTGCAAACATGACTGCTGCAACATTTAAACTTATTGGTGCTGAGGTTGAACATACAGATGGTTACCCGGGTTGGGCACCAAATACCGATTCTGAGATTCTTAGAATAACAGAAGAGGCATATGTTAAGCTATTTGCAGTAAAACCAATTGTACGCGCTATACATGCTGGTCTTGAGTGCGGACTATTCCTTGAGAAATATCCGGGTTTAGATATGATCTCATTCGGACCTACCATTCGCGGAGCACACTCACCAGACGAGCGTCTTGATATTGAGACAACTCAAAAGTTCTGGGATCTGCTTATTGAGGTTCTTGACAAAACACCGGTTCAGGAGTAATGTAATTATACATTAATATATAAAACAGACGCCTCTTATGCTCTAAGTAAGGGGCGTTTGTCTGTTTATTCATAACTAAAAGAGGATCTGAAAAAAGTATAGCAGGGGGTATGTGACATTGTTCAATATTCTGTGACTTTGTAGCACTGATTTGTCTCTAAAAAGATTAAAATATCGTTATAGTTTTGTCTGGCAGTGATATGAAAATAGAAAGCTGTAATTTTTTTTAGTGCGCACTCTTATATTTCTTTGGGGCTATTGATTAGAACTACTGCGGGATAGACTGTTTTTTATGTGCAGCGAAATTTTTTAATGAAATACTCCATCAGATTTATAAAATTGTGACTTTGTAGCACTGATTTGTCTCTAAAAAGATTAAAACATCGTTATAGTTTTGTTTGGCAGTGATATGAAAATAGAAAGCTATAATTTTTTTTAGTGCGCACTCTTATATTTCTTTGGGGCTATTGATTAGAACTACTGCGGGGTAGACTGTTTTTTCTGTGCAGCGAATTTTTTTAATGAAACACTCCATCAGATTTATAAAATTGTGACTTTGTAGCACTGATTTGTCACTAAAAAAATTAAAATATCGTTATAGTTTTGTCTGGCAGTGACATAAAAGAAGAAAACTCTCTTTTTTTATGATGCGCAGTAATATTTAAGAGTTGCGCACCTTCTTTTTCTAAAAAGGCAGAGATTTAATTTTAGTGGGGCAATATTAATCAGTATTTTAAGACGATAAATAACATTTTGTACAATCATATTACTCATCATTTTTTGTTTCAAAATCTAAATAAAAACACTTTAATTCTCCTATTTTAGTAAATCTTTTCTCATCAGTATTAAACTCGTAGTTAATTAAATATATATTAATACTTTTTAGTGTGAATTTGTTATTTATAGATTTAAGCACTTTTACAGGGCCTTTATTTATAGCTTCCAGTATTCTATCTGATGGTTTACCTTTTATTTCAATATTGCCGGTTATTATATTATTTTTTATGTCCTTTGAATCTTCTGGATATTTTGGGTTGTTGAATATTGAATTAAAAGTATCATTTGGAGTATTAAAATTGTTTAGTTTCATTATCATAGCTTCTAAACCCTCTATTGCTGCTTTATTTATTAAACTTTCTATAAAAGCATTTTTGGCTATTAAATTGTCTTGTTCTGAGATTATTCTCAGAGCCTCTTTTACAAGTATATCGGCATATGGATCAATTCTGGTTACCTCTGTATTGTCATTATATAGTGCAGGGTTACAGCATATCTCCTTTAAGTCCAATATATTATTTTTATAAGTTAAATCCAATGTACAATTTAGAGCATTCTTACCTTCTCTAACATCGTATGAGTTATCAAATTGTATTTTGTTGGATTGCATTAAGATAGTCTTTAACTTTTTTTTCATATTAGGTGTTATATCACCTCTTTCACCCTTGGGGAAAATTTCTCGTACCCTGTTTGCTTTATCTTGATTGTCTATAAGGCTTATTATATATTCGTATTTATCATCCTCAATAGTTTCTATAACCTCTTTTTTTTCATTTGTATCTGGCGAGACTAATTTGCCATTCTTCATAACCAATTCACCCTTCTTTACCTTATCCCATTTGTCAGACTTTATTTTTAGTTGGGTTGTGTTTATATTATTTATAGCATTGCTAATCCTTCTTAAGCTTAAAACCCTTTCGCTATTGTTTATATTCTGTTGCAGATTACGTAATGTTGCAGACTCTTTTCGATTATCATTAAATTGTAGTAGGTTATTCTGCTTTGTAACATTATTATTATGTAGGGTTTTGTTCTGATTATCTCTCTCGGGCGAATTGTGAAGAAATTTGTTCATAATTTGTGTTTTAGTAGATATAAATTACACATTTAATTAATGTAAGTAAAGTTTATATGTGAGTTTTTATTGAGAATCTGATATTTAGGGTAAACCTGATTTTTTAATATACAATTATTATAGAGAATAGAAAGTTTGGGTTAACTATCACAATACACTATATCAGAAGTAAATATTTTATCAATAGAAATATCTGTTTTATACTCAACTGTTTTTGGAAGATCTTGTAGCATATAGATTATAATTTTATTTGAAAATAATTTCAATATAGTTCAGATAATGCAACAATATATATTGTATTTAAGTGCACTAAGAGTCTTTTACTATAATGCATTATGATGTTTTTGGGACTATTAAATAAGAACCAGTTTAAACAGGAATGATTTATTATTGTGTAAAGCTTTTTTTTGTACTTTCGGGGTTCAATTGGAAGTTTATAATACCAAAAATCTAAACGTGTAATAATTAATATGAGAAATTACGGAAATGATAAGAAGTCGGCTTTTGAGGCTAAATTTGAGGCTCAGAAGTTAGCGTTTGCTGCAATTGCTTTTCAGGCGGTTAAGGCACTTAGAGATCTTGGCATTCTTACTGTAGTTGAGGCAAGTGGAAAAGAGGGATTAACTGTTGAAGAGGTTGCAGAGAAGGTTAATTTGTCGAGATACGGAGCATTGGTTTTGCTTGAGGCAGGACTAAGTAACAATGTTGTTTGGTTAAAGGATGACAAATATATCCTGACAAAAACAGGACACTTTATTCTGAATGATACCCTTACAAAGGTTAACATGGACTTTACAAACGACGTTTGTTATGAGGGTATGTTTAAGCTTAAGGAGTCGGTTCAGGAGGGCAGAGCTGCCGGTCTTGAGGTTTTTGGCGACTGGGATACTATATATGAAGGATTATCTAAATTACCACAAGATGTACAGAAGAGCTGGTTTGATTTTGACCACTACTACTCTGATCTTGTTTTCCCGCATGCGCTTGAGTATGTATTTAAAAACAGTCCTAAGCGCATTATGGATGTAGGTGGTAATACCGGAAAATGGGCTATCACTTGTGCTAAGCACAACCCTGATGTAAAGGTTACCATTCTTGATCTTCCTGGTCAGTTAGAGATGGCTGCAAAGAACATTAAGGCTAATGGTTTTGAGGGTAGAGTAGAAGGGCATCCAATAAACCTTCTTGATCACTCAAATGCTTTTCCTAAAGGACACGATGTTATATGGATGAGTCAGTTCCTTGACTGTTTTGGTGAGGATGATATTCTGGAGTTGCTTAAGAGAGCTGAGGCTGCACTTGACGACGAAGGAGCTCTGTTTATTAATGAAACATATTGGGATAAGCAGAAGTATGAGCCAGCAACATACTCGTTGCACCATACATCGCTTTACTTTACTGCACTGGCAAACGGAACTAGCCGTATGTATCACTCAGAAGATATGTATAAACTTGTTGAGGCTGCAGGCCTTGAAGTTGTTGATCAGATTGATGATATGGGTGTGAGTCATACTATATTAAAGTGTATGAAAAAAAGAAAGTAGTATCGCACGGCATTATGTGTTGATATAGCAAGCCATAAGATATTTTGAAGCCTCTGAATATATAATTTTCAGAGGCTTTGCTTTTTATTTATCGCTCTATTTTGTATCTTATACATACCGTTATAAAAACATATGTTTTTACTAAGAGAACAAATAAAAAATGGTATTATGAAGAAGCACAGATGTAAGGTTTGTGGATATATATATGATCCTGAAAACGGGGATATGTTATCCGGAACAGAGCCCGGAACAGGGTTTGATAATTTACCACCAGAGTGGAGGTGTCCGATATGCGGAGTTACTAAGGATGACTTTGATGAGGTGTAACAAGGGTAATTACGCTGTAATTTTCTTATCTGCTTGATTTTCTAATCTTTTGTTGTAAATTGTATCTGTTTATTTTTTTAAAATATGTGCAAGTTAGAATCGGTTTTAGACAAGTTTAGGTCAATATCGTTGCAGGATATTAATGATGTAACGTTGCAGAACAGGTTTGATACTAAATATATTACCACTGAGGATAAAATTGTGAATGTACTAAATAGTGTGTGGGAACACTTTTTTATACTTACAATTGATAACAACAGGATATTTAGCTATCGCTCTACCTATTTTGATACCGACAGATATAGCATGTATTATGCGCATCACAGAGGTATGCTTAACAGGCAGAAGATACGCTGCAGACGTTACGAGACCACAGGCGATATATTTCTTGAGGTTAAACGCAAAACAAACAAAGGTAACACCATAAAGAGCAGATTAAAGATTGATACAGACAACAGAGTATTGATTGGTGGAGGAGCATTTCTTGGTAAATACTCTGCATATGAACCCGGTGAATTAAGGAGTGTTATGGATACGGGTTTTAAACGTATTACACTTGTTAGCAAGGATATGAAATCGCGCATTACAATAGATAAAGATGTGCGGATGTTGAACGGAGAGTCGGGTGTTACGTTGCCAGATGTTGTAGTAATAGAGTTTAAGAGGGGGAGAGGATATGTAAATAGTGTTTTTTCTAAAGCGCTAAGACAAGAGAGAATTTTCCCGATGAGGTTTAGTAAATATTGTATGGGGGTAAGTCTGCTTAAAACAGATGTTAAGCGTAATAATTTTTTACCCGGAATAAGACTATTAAATAAGATAAGCTATGTTAACTATGTTTAGTAAGATGCAGGTTGCGGCAGAAGAGAATATCAGATTTTTTGGTATTAAGTTATTGGATCTGCCTGATTTTTTAGAACTGGTTGTCAGGTTCTCATTTAACATATTAGTATTGGTGGTTCTGGTTAGGGTTCTGTACTATACCATTACTCAACGTAAGGATTACCTGTTTACATATCTTTCTATAGGTACTATTGTGTTCCTGTTATGTTTCTTGTTAGAGAATGTGAAATTGCAGATAGGTTTTGCCTTAGGTCTGTTTGCCATATTTGGTATAATAAGATACAGAACCAACACTATTGCCATACGCGAAATGACCTATCTGTTTATGGTAATTGGTATATCGGTAGTAAATGCGCTTGCAAACAAAAAGATTAGCTATGTAGAGCTTGTATTTGCAAATGTTATGGTTCTTCTGATAACATATATTCTTGAGAAACGAGTATTGCTGCGACAGCTTATTCGTAAAACGATTATTTATGAGAATATAGAACTTGTTAAGGTTGGTAAAGAGGATGAACTTAAACGCGATCTTGAACTGCGCACCGGATTAAAGATTGAGAGGATAGAGGTTATAAGGATAGATTATATGCGCGATATAGCCAGATTAAATATAATGTACTATGCAAAATCGGCCGAGATGAGCGGTTACAGATATAACGATGATGATTTTGATAAAATTGATGAATAGATAAGAAATAGAGAAGGTTGCCTTTTGAGCAACCTTTTTATTATCTTTCTACCTCTACAGATATAATATCAATTGGTATTGTAAGCAGATTCTTAAGATCGAGTCCTAATGTTCTCATTGAGTCATCGTCTTCTTCGTAATACCACTTTACATTTACGGTTTTTCCTAGTTCATATATATAGTTTAAAATCTTAAGTATATTATATATAAACCTGTTTGATGCGCTATTTACATATTCAATCTTAAATATTACATCAGTAATCTCTTCCGGATGTTGTTTGTACTCATCAAGCCATCTTATAATAGGTTCGTAGAATTCAAAGCTGTCAACAGGAATTGATCTTCCGGAGAATTCAATTAATCCTGGTTTGAATACCACTTCAGGGGTCTTAAAAGTGCCTTTAATATGAATACTGTTTAAATTCTTCATTAATCGCTGTTTTGTACTCAAAGCCAAAAATAGTTAAAAAAATTAAACCTATAGGGTTTCTTTTTCTAAAATTTGATGGTGTAAAACTACATGTAGTTTTATTATCTATTGACTAAGATATATTATATGATACTATTTAAACGATTCTTAATACAGTATAGTTACCTCAGTAAATAGATTGTAAATTGCTGTTTTAATAAAACAGAAGTAATAGTATATTAATGACTTAAAGGGTTTTGTTATAAAAAAAGAGATCGTAATGCTGTGATTGCGATCTCTTTTATATTATTTAAGCTATATATTATAGTTTAAGTTTTTTGCGAATACTCTTTGGTATACTCTTCTTGTTAACAAGTATCGACATTGTTTTGAACTCAACAAATGCCTTTGAAGCATAGAAGTATCCTTTATATGTATTTGTTGTACCCCAAGAGTTTTTAACTATATAGTAGTGGTTGCCATTCTGATCAAGAGCAATACCCTCTATTACCATTCCATGATCGTCTGTTGTAGTGTAGTTATCAAATGCTTCCTGACGAATCTCCTGAGTAATTTTTTTCTCGTTTGCAGGACCTGTAATATTATATAGTTGCTTAGCCTTCTCTTTTGCCGAAAGCTCTTCCCATTTAGATTTCTCTGAATCTGAAAGATCCTCTATTTTCTTTTCAGGAACAAGAGCAACACCTTTATTATATTTAAATCCCTTCTCGCTTACATCAGCAGCCCATGCAACACTATAATCGTTCTGTACTGCATTATCAATAACCTCCATCATCTCGTCAAGTGGCAGGTTGTAAACAACACCATATGACCAGTTATCAGGAACCTCAATTACAAATGGCTCATAGAATGGGTGGTGTGTGTACGACGATATCATTACATAATCGTCAGGGTTAATACCTAACTCATCTCTAAACGATGCAGGAGTGTACTCTTTTCCGTTGTATGTGAATGCTTTTGGGTAATCACCAAGATAAGCATCAATAATACCATTCATACCCTCTTTCCATGCCGGAGTAAGTTTTCTGTTTCTGTTTTTTAATACAGCATCAACATAACCTTTAAGAAGCGCGTCAAGCTCTCCGTGTACGTGACCATCTGTACCATAGTTAAGTCCTTTGTATGCATTCTCAGGAACAATACCGTAGTTAGCAATAACATCAACTACATCCTGAAAAGATCCACCGCCACCAAAATTAAGGCTACCATGGAATCTTACATATTTAATACCTTTATCATAATATGAGTTTCTTACAACAAACATCTCAGAAAGATCAAATTCTCCTTTTCCCATTCTCAGAAGCTCGTTCTCAAAAAAACCAAGACCAGAGAAACTCCAACAAGTACCTGATCTGTATTGGTTCTTTACAGGAGTAGACTTTACCTGCTTAACAACCTTAAAGTTGAAACCCTCTTCTTTTTTCTTTGCTTGTGCGTTTAGTATGGCTGGGCTCATTAATAGTAATAAGCTTAAACCTAAAATCAGATTCTTCATTTTGTAGTATTTGTTTAAACAATTATTCTACAAAGAAAACAATCTTCTTTAATTATCAAGTTTTTTTCTGTTGTATAGTTTAATTAAATAACATTGCGTTTATTGAACAGGGTGTGCATTTTGTTGTAATGTTAGTTGGTATTAACTGTTTTTCTGTTAATTGTTGAAAAAATGTTGATAACTACAGGGTGTATATGCTTGAAAATCACAGGTGGTTTTGATTAACTTATAAATAGTGTTGGTAAAATGTTGAAATGTATTGATTAAACAAGGGTGATATATATCAACTTTTTTTTAAGTTTGTATAGGTTAAAAAATTAGCTATGAACGAAAGGATAGAAGATTTTTTCAGTGAAGACGATTTTTTTGCATCAGTTCGCAAATATGAGGACATGATGAAAGAGAGAAAGTCTTGTTTTTTTGACGTAAATGAGTTTGAGGATATTCTCGGCTATTACATCGAAGAAGAAAATACAGTGAAGGCTAAAGAAGTGTTGCGTTTGGCTAATAAAATTCACCCTCACTCAATGTCTATCAGAATAAAAGAGGCTCAGGTATTGCTAAAGAACAATGAGGCAGAAGAGGCTAATGAGCTATTGGCTTTACTGCAATCTGTAGAGCAGAGTAACCCTGATGTATTTCTTTTAAAAGGTTCTGCATTGGCACAGTTAGGTGAATATGCAAATGCATCGGTAGCTTTTGACAAGGCATTGGCACTTTGTGAAGATGATATTTCGAGCTATGCTGCCAGTGTTGCTGAAATTTTTGAGAGTCATGGTAAATATAAGGATGCGCTAAAGTATTTCCTTTTAGCATTGCACTCAGATCCTGAAGAGTATTCATATCACAACGATATAGCTTTTTGCTGCGACCGTATTGGTAAATATAATCGTGCTCTTGAGCATTATCAGGCTTTCCTTGATGAGGAGCCATTCTCAGATAATGCCTGGTTTAACATAGGGTTTATATACAATAAGATAAACGATCAGGATAAAGCTCTTGAGTCGTACAATTACTGTTTGGCAATTACACCAGAGCATCCGTCGGCATATTTTAATAAGGGTAATACACTTATGAGTCTGTCTAGATTTGAAGAGGCTGTACAGGTGTTTAATGAGTTTATTGAGCTTGAGCCAACAAATGCTGCGGCGTACTGCTATGCTGGCGAGTGTTTGGAGAGAATGGGACAACATGACGAGGCTCTTGTGCTTTTTAAGAAGAGTTTACGCTATGATGAGAAGTTTCCTGAAGCATGGTATGGTGTTGCTAAGATAATGTTTAATAAAGATCTGTTTGATGAAACACTTCACTATCTGGAGAATGCAATTGGTCTTGATCAGGAAAATGCAGACTACTGGATGCTTATGGGTGAGCTTTATATAAGGCAGGGGGAATTAGGTAAGTCTATTACTGCATTTGAGAGTGCAGTTATGTGTGATATTAATAAGGTTGCTGCTTATAAAAAGATTGGCGCTCTTAAGGTGGAGATTGGTAAATTTATTGAGGCGTATACGTTTCTTAAGATGAATTATGACAGGATTAGTGAGGATGCCGATGTTAATTACCTGATTGCTGCATGTTCATATAAGATGGATGATTTTAATACGACGGTTACCTATTTTGAAAAAGGTTTGTCGCAAAATTACTCAGGGCATCATATGTTTATTAAGTATGCAGCAGATGCAATGGAAGATCAGAAGATAAAAGATGTATTATCAATATATCAGAACAGGAATTAATCAGACTGTTCTAGTAAGATATTTAATTGACATTTGTAAAATGTCTGGCCGTACACAATCTAAAAGCGGGGGAAGTTTTTCCCGCTTTTTTTATGTTTAGGTTTCAGATGCATCTCTTTTCTGTTATTTTTGAACGTGATTAATATGTGGCTTAGTGTAGGTGTGTATTAATGTTTTTGTTATCAGAAATATAATGAAATTAAGATATGAAGGATAAAATTTTGCTGTTCCTAAAAGGTATGGCTATGGGAGGAGCAGATATTGTTCCGGGTGTTTCTGGGGGTACTATTGCTTTTATCTCTGGTATTTACGAGGAACTTATAAACTCAATAAAATCATTTAACCTTAAAAATGTTAAGCTTCTGTTTAGTAAGGGTGGATTTGTGAAATTCTGGAAGGCTGTGAACGGAACATTTTTATTGGTACTTTTTTTGGGAATAATAACCAGTGTACTCAGTGTGGCAAAAGGGTTGAAATTTCTTCTTGATACATATCCGGTATTGGTTTGGAGTTTCTTTTTTGGCCTTATTATAGCATCTGCAATTCTTGTGGCTAAAAAGGTTGAGAAGTGGAGTGTTGTAAAGGTTTTGTTTACACTCGGATTTACAGCAATAGCATGGTTTATAACCTCTGTAAGTCCGGCGTCTACACCAGATAATTATCTGTTTTTGTTTGTTACCGGGGCAATTGCAATATGTGCAATGATTCTGCCTGGTATTTCAGGTGCATTTATTCTGTTGTTGTTAGGTAAATATCAAACAGTGCTTGCGGCTATAGATTTTAAGAACCCTAAACTTGATATTATAGCTGTTATTGGTGCTGGTGCTGTTGTTGGGTTAGTGTTGTTCTCTAATATATTGTCGTGGTTACTACGTAAGTTTCATGATATTACTGTAGCCTGTCTTTTTGGTTTTATGCTTGGATCGTTAAATAAGGTTTGGCCATGGAAGAATACGGCAGAGTGGATTACAGGACGTCATGGTGAGCAGGTGCCTTATATTCAGAATAATGTATTACCGGGTAACTGGATTGCAGAGAACGGTGAATCGGCACAGGTTTTTGCTGCTGTAGGATGTATGATTGCAGGATTTATTCTGATATTTGCTGTTGAGTATATTGCCAATAAATTGGTTAAAAGAGATTAAACTATAGTGTTATGAATCAGTATGGCTTAATAGGTTTTCCGCTTGGGCACTCATTTTCTAAGATATATTTTGATAAGAAATTCTCTGAAGAAGGTATTGTTGACAGCTGTTTTGATCTGTATCCTATTGAGGATATATCTGTAATAAGAGAGTTTGTAGAGCAAAACCGGATAAAGGGATTTAGTGTTACAATACCTTACAAAGAGAGTATAATAGAGTATCTTGATACACTTGATGATACAGCGAGGGTAATTGGTGCAGTAAATAGTGTAAAGGCAACGTTTGAAAATAACAAGCTGTTGCTGCAAGGTTACAATACCGATTATATTGGTTTTGCAGAGTCGTTAAAACCTCTTATTAAGGATACTGACAGAAAAAGAGCAATGATACTTGGTACGGGAGGAGCATCAAAGGCGGTAGATTTTGCACTTAAGGATATGGGATTTGATACCCTGTTTGTTTCTCGCAATAGAGACAAGAGTATTGTGTATGCAGATCTGTATAAGGAGTTGATGGATAGTGTAAGTATTATAGTAAATACTACGCCGCTTGGTACATTTCCAGATGTGGATAGCTGTCCGGATATCCCATATGATATACTTACATCTGGTAATCTGGTATTTGACCTTGTATATAATCCTGCTGAGACATTGTTTATAAAGAGGGCAAGAGCTCAAGGTGCTCGTTATATAAATGGTCAGCGTATGCTTGAAATTCAGGCTGATGCATCGTGGAGTATATGGACCGATTAGTGTCTGTATGCTCTCTATCTTACTGTAATAAATTTGCCGATATTTAATCCGGTTTTGTTTGAGATGATAACGTAGACTCCTGGTGAGAAACTGGAACAGTTTATGTCGGTTCTGGTATTGTTTATAGTAAAGTGTTTTATAGATTTTCCGTGGGTATTAATAATTGTGTATGACGACCCGTTTAAAGATTCCGGAGCAATCATCTTAACTGTCTGCATTCTCTTTGAATAGAACATAGAGATTTTGCTGCTGTCTCTGTTTTGATCTTTTTGATGTGTGGTAGACTTACCATCAATAATATAGTTGTTAGGATCTATTGTAATCTCTTTTACATTACCTGTTACCTGAAATGAGGTTTCTGTTGATGCTGATTGTGGCTCGATTATAACATATTTGTTCTCTCTGTCTGTTTTTATTAGAATCTCAACAGGTGTAGTGAATACCTTTGGGGTGTCGGAGCTGGATGTCTGATTAAGTGTAAGTTTAAGTGTAGAGCTATTCTGACTCCAGTTTATGGAGTATTTTGGGTACCCTTTACCGTAGTACCATTCATTAATGAAGTTGTTTAAGTCTTTGCCTGTTATTTCCTCAACAACATCAATAAGATCTTGTCCTGATGCTACACTGTTTCCGTATCTGTTAAGGAATGTTCTTAGTGATTCAAAGAATTTACTGTCGTCGTTAATAATCCATCTCATGGTGTGTATAATAGCTGCTCCTTTTTTGTAAGATAACTGTCCGTTGAATATTCGGACTTCGTTTGTAAGCTCCTCGAATGGTATAAAAACGCTTCCGTTAGGTTTTTCCATAGCGTATTCCTGAGCGTATATCATCCAATCTTTAGAGAAGTTTTCTCCATAGAAATGGTGTAGAGCCATATATTCGGCGTAAGAGGCAAAGCCTTCGTTTATCCATATATCTTGCCAGCTTTTACATGTTACATGATTCCCAAACCATTGGTGTGCAAGTTCGTGTGCGTTTAATGTAAAGTTAAAATTCTTTATTGTTGTCATTGTCTGATGCTCCATACCGCCCCCAAAGTATGCAAGAGCATTTCCGTATTTTTCTTTATAGAAAGGGTACAGCCCAAACTTATCTGAAAAGAAATTTATCAGCTCAGCGGTTTTGTCTATAGCTTTTTTGTGTTGACTTAGATAGTTGTTTTTATTTAGAATGAAATTCTGTATTGGAATAGACTCTCCGTTTAGTTGCGCTGGTTTAGCGTATATTGTGTATTCGTCGTAGTTAGATATTGCCATAGATGCAAGGTAGTAGTTCATGGGGTAACGCGTTTCCCATTGATATTCTTTCTTGTTACCTGATTTGGTTATAACCTTTTTTAATAGTCCGTTTGATGCAACCTTAAGATCGTTCGGAACAGTGATGTATATGAATGTAGAGTCGGCTTTATCAGACAGAACCTGTTTGCATGGCCACCAATCGCGTGCATGAATGGCTTCTGACAGGGTCCATGATATATGTGCATTAAAACTACTGCTGTATGCAGATGAGTATCCTGCCTCTGTAACTGTTCCGCTATAATATACTTGCACTTTTATTCTGTCCCCTTTGTGTCTCTCTGTTGTAAGAGTAATTTCAATAGTATTATCTTTATGTGCAAAGCTGCTATTGTTACCATCAACTATAACCTTGCTTACAGATAGCTTTGAGGATAGTTCAAGAATGAACTCTCTGAAATTATCTTTAAGTATTGTGGCTTCTGTTGTTGCGTATCCGTTAATATATGTATTTGTGTTTGTTGCTTCAAGATTTATGTGATAGAAGTGTACATCGTAATCGTTTATCTTACTGTTCTGATTGTAAAGATCTCTGTTGAGGAATTCGAATACAGATTTCTCAGGTTGTTCTTCTTTTGGTTCCTGAGCATTACACTGTACGCAAATAATGGCAAGTGTAATATATATCAGGGGCATAACCTTTCTCATAACTGCATATGTTTGTTTTGTATATAAAAATAAGAAACAGAACGAGTAAAAAAAACTAAATATAAAAATGATTGTTTGTTCGTGTTTTGCAATCAATGTTTTGACGTGTTGTTTCTTTTTTCTGAAACGGAATTATTTAAATGTCGTATAACTGTTTTGATATATAGTAAAATAAGTTCTGTTACAAAGTATAAGTTATGGGTAATACTATTATTGAGAAGATTCTTATTGCCTCAAGTGGTAATAGCGATCTGAAACCGGGAGATTATGTTGATGTAAGTGTTGATATATGTAGTTGTAGAGATTCTGAGGGCGCCGATGTTGTTAATGCTTTAGATAAAGCAGATTTGCATGTTAGTAACCCTGAGTCGGTATGTTTTACATTTGATGCGTTAAAGCACAACGATGAAGATAATACTATCGGGAGGCAAAAGTGTAGAGAATTTTCAAGAAAATATGGAGTGTCTGTCATTGATATTGATAGAGGAAACGGGTTGATGAATATTATTGATAGTGGTATAGTAAAGTCTGGTTCTGTTGTTGTTTCATCTGATCCCAGAGCAAATGTTTTGGGTGCATTAGGAGTGTTTGGCCAAGGAATGGGGAGTGTTGATGTAGCAGGTGCATTTGCAAAGAGTAAGATATGGTTTAAGGTGCCTGAAACAATAAAACTGGTTTTGCAAGGAGAGTTGCCAGAGGGGATTAGTGTTTATGATATTGTTTTTAATATTGTTGAGAGGTACGGTAAGTATACCTTTGTTGGCTATGTTGTTGAGTTGTATGGTGATATAGTTGAGGGGTTTTCTGTTGATGATTGTTTAACTTTTGCTGCACTCTCAAGAGAGCTTAATGCTTTATCGGTTATTATACCACCAAATAGTAGTGTGAAGTCGTATTTTGGTAAACATTCTGTTGAAAATAGTTTTGTTTATGCCGATGATAAGGCTGAGTATAGTAGTGAGATAGTGCTTGACTGTTCTGAATTTAAGAGAAGAGTGCTACAGAATGCGATGGTTGTAAAGGCTATTGGATTAGAACAGAAGAGAAAGATAAGGATTGATTCGGTTTTTGTAGGAGGTTTAATTGGTGCCGGAATAAAAGATATTGCCACTATTGCAACCGTAATGAAAGGTAAAAAGGTATCAGAAGATGTTGTAATGAGGGTTATTCCTGTAACAAAATCTGTTTGGGAGAGAGCTGTTGATGTTGGTTATGTAGATATACTGAAAAAATCAGGAGTAATAGTATCTGATAGTGAATATAATCCGGTTGCTGATGGAGGAGATGTATTAGGTCATGTAACCCTGTGTAGTGTAGGTTCAGATATGCATTGTGATAGATCAGAATATAAAGAGTATGTTGCCTCTGCCGATATAATTGCTGCTTCTGCAATAGCAGGTTATATATGTGAGCCAGGAGAGATGTTGATACCGGAAGAAGATGAGGTTAAGCCAAAAGGTTATGACAGACCTATAATCATTAAAGGAAGGATTAAATATCTGAAGAGAGATAAGGTTGGGGTAGATAAGATTTATAATAAACGTTACTTCTCTATTACGGAACCTTTAGAGATGGCTCAATTTGCTTTTGAAGGAGTTAAAGGTTATGAGGATTTTGCTTCTGAGATTGAGCAAGGTGATATTATATTCACAGGAACTGATTTTGGATCAGGAAGAAGGAGGCAGCAGGCAGTTGATTGTATTAGAGGACTTGGTGTATCTCTGATTATTGCAAAAAGTTTTGGTAATGCTTATGAGCGTGATGCAATAAATTCAGCATTACCTATAATGATTAACAATACAAAATCCGGAACGTATATTAGGAATGATGATACTGTAACTGTTAACTTGCTTACAGGTTTGGTAAAAAATGAATCAACAGGTAAAGAGTTTTGTATAAAACCATTTTCTGATGTGCAGATGGATATATACCAAAGAGGAGGTTTGTTGAATTACGATGATTAGATATTGGTCTGTAATATCTGAAATATGAATCGGAGAGGTGGATTTTATGAAAAATAATTGATGTTGTATGTTGTTGCAAGTAGCGTAGTTAGCGACTTGTGTTGTTTTTTTTGTAAAAAAAATGGTGTCTAAGATTTGGAGATAAAGAAAAGTTGCATACTTTTGCATCGCATTTGACGCTGGTCCAGTAGCTCAGCTGGATAGAGCAACAGCCTTCTAAGCTGTGGGTCCCAGGTTCGAGTCCTGGCTGGATCACCAAAAGCAGAGAGTTTCAGATAGATCTGAAACTCTTTTTTTATGCTTTAACTTTTTCTTAAGTTATCAAATAGAATTTGGTTGTTGGTAATTGGTTGAGATACAGCTGTTGATGTTCGTGACCTTGTGTCGGATATCTGTATTATTTTTTTAATCTTTTATTTTAAATGATACCAATCCTGATTAAAGACTGTTTTGTTGATAAGTTTTGTGAATAAGTGGTCTTTTAAGTATGTAAAAAGCCTATTTTTTCCTATCTTTGGTTGTTAAAATTGACCAGAACAGAAGACGGTCAGCTTATTAATCTGAGTTTATCATAAACTCAGATTGTTTTATGTTAAATGAGAATGAAAAACATCAAATATGAGTGAGCAGGAAAATTTAGCAAATCAAAAAACCGGTTATTCGGCAAATAGCATACAGGTATTAGAAGGATTGGAAGCAGTTCGTAAAAGACCTGCTATGTACATTGGTGATATTGGGGTAAAAGGTTTGCACCATTTGGTTTATGAGGTTGTAGACAACTCTATTGATGAGGCTTTAGCAGGGCACTGTAACAATATAGATGTATTTATAAATGAGGATAACTCTATTACTGTAAAGGATGATGGTAGGGGTATTCCAACAGACTTTCATGAGAAAGAGCAGAAGTCTGCTCTTGAGGTGGTTATGACAGTTCTTCATGCAGGGGGAAAGTTTGATAAAGATACATACAAAGTATCAGGAGGTCTGCATGGTGTTGGTGTATCCTGTGTTAATGCTCTTTCTATTGAGCTTAGAGCTGAGGTTCACAGAAATGGTAAGATACACGTTCAGGAGTACAGTAAAGGTATTCCAAAATCAGATATAACTGTTGTTGGAGAAACTGATATTACAGGAACAATTATAACATTTAAGCCAGATGATTCGATTTTTTCTGTTACGGAGTATAAATTTGATATTCTTGTATCTAGATTAAGAGAGCTTGCATTTCTTAATAAAGGAATCAGATTAAATATCACAGATAAGCGTGATATGGAAGAACTTGAGGATGGTACACAGGCATTCAAGAGTGCTAAGTTCTACTCAAAGGATGGTTTAAGTGAGTTTATAGATTTTCTAGAGGGATCTCGTGAGAGCCTTATAGAGAATACAATTAATATTGAGACAGAGAAGAATGGTGTACCTGTTGAGGTTGCCATGAAATATAATACATCGTTTGCAGAGAATATCCACTCTTATGTAAACAATATTAATACTATTGAGGGTGGAACTCACTTAACAGGTTTCAGAAGAGGACTTACTAGAACACTGAAAAAGTATGCAGAGGAGTCTGGGATGTTGTCAAAAGTTAAGTTTGATATCTCTGGTGATGACTTTAGGGAAGGTTTGACTGCTGTTGTTTCGGTAAAGGTTGCGGAACCACAGTTTGAGGGGCAGACAAAGACAAAATTAGGGAACTCTGAAGTTTCACTGGCAGTTGATCAGGCGATAAGTGAGGCTCTTACAAATTATCTTGAAGAGAACCCAAAGGATGCCAAGCAGATTGTTCAGAAGGTTATTCTGGCTGCAACGGCACGTCATGCTGCACGTAAGGCTCGTGAGTTAGTTCAAAGAAAAACTGTTCTTTCAGGAGGGGGGCTTCCGGGTAAGTTGGCCGACTGTTCATCTAAAGATCCTGGTGAGAGTGAGATTTATCTTGTCGAGGGTGATTCAGCGGGTGGAACTGCTAAGCAAGGACGTGACAGAAAGTTTCAGGCTATTATGCCACTTAGAGGTAAGATTCTGAACGTAGAAAAGGCTATGCAGCATAAAATATTCGAGAATGAGGAGATTAAGAATATATTTACTGCTTTAGGAGTATCAATAGGAACAGAAGAGGATAGCAAAGCTCTTAACCTTGAGAAACTGAGATATCATAAGATTGTGATTATGACCGATGCCGATGTGGATGGAAGCCACATTGCAACGCTTATTATGACATTCTTCTTCAGGTTTATGTCTGATATTATCAGAAATGGATATCTATATATTGCTACACCTCCTTTATATTTGGTAAAGAAGGGTAAGCAATCTTCGTACTGTTGGTCGGAAGATCAACGTTTAAGAGCAATTGACGAATTAGGAAAAGGAAAAGAGTCAGGTGTTCATGTTCAGAGATATAAGGGTCTTGGAGAGATGAATGCAGAGCAGCTTTGGGAGACAACAATGAGCCCTGAAAACAGAACGTTACGTCAGGTTACAATTGAGAATGCTGCTGAGGCAGATAGAATATTCTCAATGCTTATGGGTGATGAGGTGGCGCCTCGTCGTGAGTTTATTGAGCAGAATGCAAAGTATGCTCGTGTTGATGTATAATTTATATTACTATTATATTTTACAACAAGAGGTTGCTATATTGCAACCTCTTGTTGTATATAGACTTTAATGGCATAAAGTTTGTGTTGTATTTTTGTGATTAAACCTAAATTAATTATAAGATGATTACTATTTGTAAACGAATTGCTTTTTATGTTGTATTACCTGTTGTGGTTGCACTGTTTGCTGCGTGCAACTCTGTATCGTATATTAATGTTGAGGTATTAAAACCTGCCGAAATAAAACTCCCAAAGAGGTACAGAAGTGCAGCTGTTGTTGTATCATCTTATAGTAATGACCAGAAATATACAGGAATAGAGGCATTGATGTTTACAAAAGATATTACAGACTCTTATCTGGAGCAGTGTAGTGAAGCTGTAAAGACATCTATAGGCTATTCATATACCTTTGAATCGACTAAATATGTACCTCTGTTTAAACTAAACCGAAAACTGAATGGTGATACTATACCGTTTTTATCTGTAGAGACACTCAGGGGAATAAAGGAAAAATACGATATTGATATAATTATAGGTCTCGATTATATGCGACCGGGGTTAGCATTTACCGGAGATACTAAGAAACCAATAAATGTTGAACAGGGTTATATAGAGGGGTTATGGAGACTGTATGATACCAATACCGGGGATATAATTGATACGCATAGTTTCTCAGATTCTATTACAATACGTGGATATCAGGGTGATCTGGTATATTATGATTTTGTACAATATGTTGTACTTAGTGGTTTAGACAGAAAATCATTTGATAATGGAGTTGAGTACGCGCGAAGAATAGCTCCGTATTGGGGTGTTGAGACACGAAAGATATATTATCAGGGACATATTGAGATGGGACGTGCTTTATCGTTTGCACAGGAAAATGAGTGGAGTAAAGCAGAGCATATATGGAAAGAGCTGGCAAAGAGAAGTAACAAACAGCTGAAAGCAAGTTGTTTCTTTAATCTTGCAGTTGCTTCTGAGGTAAAAGGAGACTATGATAAAGCCTTTGAATACCTTATTAAATCAAAAGAGATAAAGAGTACGGATATAATCAGGGAGTATAGAGATAAGCTTCGTAAACGTAAGGATGAAGTTTTAAAGCTTGATTATCAGATGAGACATTAAATATAACATCTTAATTTATGTCATAAAGCATTATGTTGTTAAACAACGCTGTGCGGATGGTACGAGAATTTACAATAAATTTGGAGCTTTGATGTTGAACCAGAGGATAAATAAAATTTATTGATATGTTTTCGAAGGATATTAATATTGTTTCTGCACAGGAGGCAGTTAAAGCTATTAAGAGTGGCGACAGGATACATATTCACAGTGTTGCTTTAGCACCACAAGGGCTTATCAGTGCTATGTGTGATAGAGGCAGAGCTGGTGAATTGAAAGGTGTGAAGATTCAGCACCTGCATACAGAGGGACCTGCACCATATGCTGAAGCCGAATTTGAAGGCGTTTTCCAGATGGAATCGTTTTTTGTAGGACATAATGTACGTAAGGCAACACAGGCAGGTTATGCTGATTATATACCGGTTTTTTTGCATGAAACACAGCGTTTAATTCGTGATAATGTACTTCCGGTTGATGTTGCATTGATACAGGTTTCTACACCAGACAAACACGGATATGTATCAATGGGTACTTCAGTTGATTCAACACTTGCTGCGGTACAGAATGCAAAAACAGTAATTGCTGTTATTAATCCTAATGTGCCAAGAGCATGGGGTGATGCTATGATTCCAATAGATCTTATTGATATTTTCTGTGAGGATAATACACCTCTTATTGAGGCTGTTTTTACAGAACCAGATCCGATAGAGGCTGCTATTGGTAAGAATGTTGCTGCCTTAGTTGATGATGGAGCTACATTACAGATGGGGATTGGAGCAATACCAAATGCTGTTCTTGCAGAGCTTGGAAGTCACAAAAACCTAGGAATACATACAGAGATGTTTGCTGACGGTTTACTTCCTCTTGTTGAGAAAGGTATTGTAAATGGTGCTAATAAAACTCTTGATAGAGGAAAGATTGTGTCAACATTTGTTATGGGATCTAAAAAGGTGTATGACTTTATTGATGACAATCCAGGTGTTTTAATGATGGATGTTGGTTATACAAATAATGTTGATATTATAAGTCAGAACCCAAAAGTGACCTCTATCAACTCAGCATTGCAGATTGATTTAACAGGTCAGGTTTGTGCTGATTCTCTTGGAACTAAATTCTATTCAGGAGTTGGTGGTCAGGTTGATTTTATTACAGGTGCGAGCAAGAGTAATGGAGGAAAACCAATTATTGCTATGCCATCGGTTACAAATAAAGGTATGAGTAAGATTGCAAATGTACTGAATCTGGGAGCAGGAGTGGTAACAACTCGTCCGCATATGCATTGGTTTGTTACAGAGTATGGTGCGGTAAATCTATACGGAAAGACCCTTCAAGACAGAGCAAAGGCTATTATAAGTGTTGCTCATCCTGATCATAGAGAAGATTTAGATAAGGATGCCTTTGAGCGTTTTGGATCTCACTATCATTTTGTGTCGAAGTAACAGTTTGCTAAATATATATGAGAAAGAGAGGCTATATGTCTCTCTTTTTTTGTATTAAGAATAGGATATCTTTATTTTGTATAGAAAGCGACCTCTTAACAAAGTGCACTAAATATTAACACATTATTAATTGTTACTGCTCGCTATTTTTTATAATTTCAGGCACTATTTTACAATACTGTTGTAAATATTTTACTTACACTTAAAACACAAAAAAACATGAGATTGAGCAAATTGCAGCTCTTTGCAGTACTGTTAACTATTTTTTTAGTTTCGTGTACGGCAGAGGAGAAAAAGAGTGAGATAATTAAGCAGCCTTTATTAAAACACACAACAAACCGTGTAGCAGCTGAATGGGAACCGGCAATGGGGACAATTGTGGTATGGCCACTTGATATACCTCATAAGCTTGTTATTGAACTTGCAAAGGATGCGAAGTTATACACTATGGTACCTGACGAGAAAGAGAAACAAGAGGCAATAAAATGGTATAAAAAGTGGAATATTGATCTTAATAATGTTGAGTTTATTATCTCTGCTCAGGGGCTTGATTCTTGGTGGGCAAGAGATTGGGGAGCATTTGCTGTGTTTGATTCTGTAGGCAATATGCATCTTGCTGACGGACAGTATGAATATAGTACTCCTGTTACAGGTATGGGCTGTGATGAGGAGCTTAAGATGCTTTTTACAGAGAAGGATGAAAAGACAGGAGAAAAGAAGATTATTCTTACAACAGATGATGATGAAACACCTGCTGATATAGCAAAACATATGGGATATAAGAGAGTTGAACTTCCGTTTACATATACTGGGGGTAATGTGTTTATGGATGGAAGAGGAAGTGCTATATCTACTTGCATAATAAAGAATGAAAACAGATATATTGGAGGTAATGATGAGCAGCTTGTTTCTGATGCAAAAAAGATGCTGGGAATAGATATGTATAATTTTATATCTAATTTTGAACATAGTGGAATTCAACATATTGACTGTTTGCTTAAGATGTTGGATGAGAATAGATTGTTTGTTATGCAACCTCCTGTTGATCATGAACTGTATCAGGTGTATGAGGATATTGTAAATAATGAGTTGTCTAAGCTTAGAAATGCTGCTGGAGAGCCATATGAGATTATTCGTCTTAATACAAGTAGATATCATGGAGAGGAGCTTGCAGCATATTCTAATTCGCTTATCCTTAATAAGAACGTGTATGTACCGCTATTTGGTATTCCTCAGGATTCTATAGCTTTGCAGCAGTGGTCTGAAGCTTTACCTGGATATAGCGTAAAGGGGTTTGTTTATAAAGTTCATGAGGAGCCTATTCTTCATCCTAGAGTGCTTAAGCGTCGTGCTTCTGGTTTTGGCTGGAATTCTGGAGATGCTCTACACTGTAGAACAAGAGCAATGTGGGATCCTAAGATGTTGTATATTGCGCGTGGTAAGAAACCTGTAAAAACAGATAATGGATATAGTATAGAGGTAAATATTATTGATTATAGTAATGCTGGACTTGTTGGTTCAGATCTAAAGCTTTTCTGGAGATTATCAGGTGATTCAGAATGGAATAGTGTTATGATAATAAAAGGAGATAGAGTGAACTATTATGTGGCAGATATACCTGTTGCAGAGTCTGGTAAAACAGTTGAATACTATTTTACAGCAAAATCAGCTTCGGGTAAATCTGAATTTAAACCAATGACTGCTCCTGTTGGATTTTACAAATTTGATACAAAGTAGAGTAGTTATTTTATAAATATTTTAGCGGATTGCTCTTGTTGGAGTAATCCGCTTTTTTATATCTTATAATGATTGGTTATGGGACTTTTTAGATGTGTAAATATAAATTTTTGTGATATTGTATTATAAGTATTACATTTGAAGAGTATAAGATAACTACGATGAAACTAATTGTTATTACATATCTGGTATTTTAAAAAGATGAAATATCTTTCTGTCTTTTAATACTTTTTTTCACATAAAAGTACAACTGGTGTGTGTTGTACATGTTTTCTAATGTTTTACATTTTAATTGGAACTTATAATTATGAGAGATTATTTGTATGCGTATATGTGCGCCAAAACTGTTTTTGATAGAGTAGAGTGCGGTATTGTTATACCTGTAGAGATGAATTTTAGTTACAAAACTTTAATTCATAACCAAAAAAATCGGATGAATGATTTAATTAAAAGAAATGATTGAAAAGTTTAATAGAATAAGTTTAAAACAACGTAATATATTTAAAAATATAGCTGATGCTATAAAGGGTAGTGATGTAGATTATACTAAGATAAGTATAAAAAGAGCTCTGTTTTTGTTATCTATACCTATGGTGCTGGAGATGTTGATGGAGTCTGTTTTTGCTATAGTAGATATATATTTTGTTTCCAGATTGGGCTCAGAAGCTATAGCAACAGTTGGATTAACAGAGAGTATAATTACTCTTGTATATGCAATTGGTATAGGTTTGAGTTTGGGAACATCGGCTATGGTGTCTCGTCGTATAGGTGAGAAAGATAATGTTAAAGCTTCAAATACTGCATTTCATGGTATTATTGCAGGTTTTGCTTTCTCAACAATAATTGCAATTCCTGGAATGTTTTTTGCCAAAGATATCTTGCAATTAATGGGTGCTTCAGAAATCATCGTTAATGAACATTCGTCGTTTACTTCAATAATGCTTGGCGGTAATTATGTGATAATGTTGCTGTTTGTTATAAACGGGATATTCAGGAGTGCAGGCAATGCTGCTATAGCTTTAAGGGTGTTAGCATTGGCTAATGTGATAAATATTGTATTAGATCCTTGCCTTATATTTGGTATAGGTCCGTTTCCTGAATTGGGAATTGAGGGAGCTGCAATTGCTACAAATATAGGAAGAGGTGTTGCTGTAATTTATCAGCTTTATATCTTGTTAAAAGGATCAGGTGCTCTTAGTATAAGTATAAGGAAGATTAGGTTGAGTATAGACTTAATGGGCAGGCTTATACGGTTATCAATAGGGAGTATTGGTCAAATTCTGATTATGACTACCAGTTGGCTTGCATTGGTTAGGGTAATATCAACATTTGGTAGTGATGTTTTGTCTGGTTACACAATTGGTATAAGGGTAATTATTTTTGCAATATTACCGTGTAATGGATTAGCAAATGCGGCAGCTACTCTTGTGGGGCAGAATCTGGGAGCATCAAGACCAGACAGGTCTGAGGAGTCTGTGTGGCTTGCAACAAGAGTTAATACAGTGATATTAATTCTGATATCAATTGTGCTTGTGGTTTTTACTGAACCATTGATATGTGTATTTACATCTGATCCTTGTGTTATTAAAAGTGGTATTGATTGCCTGAGGATTGTAAGTTATGGTTTTGTGATTTTTGGTTTTGGTTCTATTTTAGTTAATTCGCTGAATGGAGCTGGTGATACAAAGAGTCCGACTATAATAAATATTTTATGTTTCTGGTGTTTAGAAATACCGTTAGCATGTTTTCTTGCTTTTTATACAGGAATGAATGAGAATGGGGTATTTTATTCAATAATAATATCAGAGGCTGTTATGACGTTAATAGCGCTTTATGTTTTTAGATCAGGAAAATGGAAATATAAAGAGGTGTAGTATTGTTTATGAGCTATATCAGAATGATTATTTTAATTTTTGAAGGTATATAAACTCTTTGCTATGTAAATTGTATTAATAGATTAGTATTATAATCCTGTTTATGAGATCTTTTTGATGGGTGCGGCGGCTTTTCTTTTGGTGCTATGTGAGCGTTATGTATGTAACCTAACTATAATGTA
>DKJY01000029.1 GCA_002454955.1 Bacteroidales bacterium UBA6680 | reverse complement strand
CATATGTTTATAATTGTTTTTTATTGCCATATGAAACTCACATTTATAATCATCCTCGTGTGTGTGAATGATTATTTTAATGCTTCGTTTCATAAGCAAACTTCACACACACGAGGATGATTATAATGCTGAGTTCCATATGACAAATGAAAAACAATTATAAACATATGAAACGTATAATAGTTGTGGTTGCTATTATGGCTATAATTTTTGGCTGTGAAAAGGATGACCCTAAAACAGAAAATGACAACACTGATAATAAGAGCAGTAATAGTAATAATAAGTCGGTAAAATATAAAGCAAATCTTGTTCTTAAGGATATTGATCTTGCAATTACCGGATCGCCTGAAGATATTATTGTTACAGATATTGATAATGATAAAGACAGCGATATTATTATGATTGAGCGAAAGAGGAAAAATTTCCTTTTTACCAATAATACGCTAATAGTCTTTAAAAACTCCGGAAATGGAAGCTTTACCAAAGTTGATATGAACGACAACTTTACAAAGTTTAATATACATAATTATGATGTAGCTGATTATAATAACGATGGGTATAAAGATTTGGTAATCCAGAAAAGACAATCAGGTTCTATTGCTGAAGGCCAGCAAGCGTTAATATTTTATAAGAATAATGCGGGTCGGAGTTTTGAATATGATGTAACAATAAAATTTAAAGATGTTGTAAACTGTTTCTGGATGAATGATTTTAATAATGATAATAAACAGGATATAGTTATATTATCAAAGAGAGGTTTACAGCTTTATAAATGTAAAGAAAATGCTAATTACGGCAGCGCAGAATTGCTGATTAATACAGACAAAGTATCTGATATCAGAATTTTGGACATAAATGGAGATAAATTGCCTGATATGTCGTTATATAATTTCTCAGATAGAAAATACTACATATACGCTAATGATAAAGGAAAGCTTAATAAATTATACTCGTTTGCAGGTGTTTACAAAGCATGTTACTCAGATATTGACAATGATGGTAGTATAGATGTTGCTTTGATAGGAGATGGGGCTGATCGCGGAATATACAAACAAGTTAAGGGTAAGATTATAAAGATATTTGATCTTCCGGTAATGGAGAATGGTGGTGCTGAGTGGTGTGATATTAATGGTGATAACAGAGCTGAATTAATAACGTCTTTCTGCAAAGACTTTATGCATTATGTAAGAATATATGATAATAAAAATGGAGATACATTTCAGGATAACAAACAGACACTATTCCCGGACAATAAAATACCTCTAAAACATGGTAATGACTTTATTGTAGTCTCAGATATTAATGGCGATAAGAAAGAGGATATTTTAATATCAGCATATACAAAAAGCAATGTAAAAAGAACACTGAGTGCAATTATTAACAAATATACAAAGATAGAGTAGAGCTCTGTTTACAGTTTAGTTATAATCTGTAATATATCTGAACTGTAAATGTAGTGATAGTCCTTAACCGGACAAAGTCTAAAAGTGTGTAAATACCATTCAGGGTTTCCGAAACTATTCGGGAGCCCTGTTTTTTATATATATGATGAGGCAGACATATTAAGATATAGTATATACCCTGATGCATTGTATCAGGGTATAAAGAATATTTATGATTTAACTACTCCAATATACTACGGGCAATATTCTCGCCCATATTAACAGTGGTTTCGTATCCTTTTCTTGTATTCTCAATAAGATCGTGATCAATTACAACCTTTTCTTCTTCAAAAAGAAGAACAACTGTTGAGCCACCAAATGCAAAGTACCCCTTCTCTTTACCTTTCTCTATTTTGTCACCAGCATTGTAGGTCTGTACTATTGACCCTACCATTGTTGCTCCAATCTCTGATATTAGTATCTCGCCGGCAGATTTGGTTTTTAATATGCTATACTCACGCTTATTCTGGCAGAATATCTCTAAACTCTTTTTAAGAGCAAGTGGCGATACCGAGAAATAACGTCCTTTTATCTTTTTAGACTCTGTTATAGTCCCGTTTGCAGGAAAATGAAAACGATGATAATCAGTGGGAGCAAGGCGAATTATTACCATTGATCCGTTTGCATATTTACTGGCAATATGTTTGTCTCTTATAAATTCATTAAGTGTAAACTCAGAACCCTTAACAAAAAACAACGAAGAGTCAGTTATCTTCTTAAAAGCCAATACTTTACCATCTGCAGGCGATACAATATCCTCGCCAAGTGGTCTCTTTTCTGGTTTTATCTCTCTGAAGAAAAAATCATTAAAGTTCTTGTAATCAGAGAAAGCCTCTTTTTTATAATGTGTAAGATCTATATTGAACTGCTTAATGAATCTGTTTATACGTTTTTTTGATAAACTGCTGCTCATATATTTTCCAACAACAGACGACATCATTTTGCGTTTAAACATCAGGTGAAGCGACAAGCGTCCGGAATTGGAATTATAGAGCCACCTTAGTGTTTTATTGCTAGGGACTTCTTCTTTTCTTATCTTTTTGCTTTGCCTTTCTATATATTGAATTGAATCCATTTGATTGCTTTACAATTTTCTAAAAACCTCTTAATATAGTTTATTCTTTTATTATTTACATGTTAAATTGATGAAATATCAATGTGCTTAACACCACAGAATTTACAGCAAAGATATATTCCATGGAATGTAAAAGCAAATTTATTTTATGAACAGACCTATATTAACCCTTTATCTTCAAATTGCCACATATACATTGCCATATAACTTTTATAAGGTGATGCCTTTTCAGGATCAAACACAATGTTGTACTTATCTTCTATACGTTTCGAAATCTTGATCAGGGTACCATCGTTATATGGAAACAGATCCTCTTTGCCAAGATAGAATATTGCAATTATTGTTGCAGACCATATACCAATACCTTTTACGGATGTTATCTGCTTTATAACCTCATTTGTATCTGTTTTAAACCAGTTATTAATGAGGTTTATATTGTTTACGTAATAATCAGAAAACTCAATTATAGCATTGGCTTTACTATTACTCAATCCACACTCTCTGTACTGGTTATAGCTTAGTTGCCAAACAGGTTTATTATTTTCTGCGGCACAACTTTTAACTCTGCCAATTATTGTTGTTGCAGCTTTGCCTGATAGCATCTGATTTGCAATTACAGTAACCATTGCTTCCGGAATATTCTCTGTTTTAACTGTAACCATACCGGGCGTATCTGTACTGTTAAACAGATCTGACAGTTCTGGATATACACCAGACAAGAACTCTTTTACTCTATTGCTGTTCATAATTATAAATTTTCAGAAACAGTTTCTTAAAAGTAATACAAAAAGTAAAACTTTTTGTTGAACAGATTACAGCAAAAAAAACCTGTAGTACTTAAAGCGCTACAGGTATATATCATTTAGTATTTTCTTCTGAACTCTCTTCGTCCACCGCTATTACCAGACCTTCTGTCTTTGTAATCTTTTCTTTCGCCACTGCGTCCTCCGGTAAACGGTCCTTTTCTTCTTGAATCGTTATTGCCTTTTCTCTTATCGTCTTTACGATCACCAGCAACCTCAACAACAACAGGTCTCTCGTTTTCGTTTACGGCATTCTTAAACGATTTAAGAATATCGCTCTCCATACCTTTATCAGCTTCAAAGAATGAGAAGTTCTTCATAACATCAATACGTCCGAGAGTAATATCTCTTCTGCGTGTAACACGATTGATCATTCCCATAAGATCTCTTTTGGTCATGCCATCTTTTACACCCTGATTTATAAAGAAACGAGTATAGTTACTATCATTTGATCTTGATCTGCCTCTTCCTCTGTCTCTATCTCTTCTGTCACCATCTCTACCTCTTCTGCCACCATCTCTGTCATACTCTCTCTTATCTGGTATATTAAGATCCGGAGCATCTTTATAGTACTCAAGGAATCGGTTAAACTCAGCTGCAACAAAACGTTTTACAAGATCCTCTTTTGGTAGTTCGCCAATGGTTTCCATAACCTTTTCCATATACGGAGCAATCTTCTCCTCTTGTACTTCGGCTTTGTTTACCTTGTTTATCAGACTGAATAACTGAGCCTCACAAACCTCTTCTCCGTTTGGAACCTTTGCATTATCAAACTTCTGCTTAATGATATGCTCAATTTGTCTGATTTTTGATGTTTCGCGGCTATGTATAATGCTTATAGATACACCTTTTTTACCAGCACGTCCGGTTCTACCACTACGGTGAGTATAGTTCTCAACATCGTCCGGCAGATTGTAGTTAATAACATGAGTAAGGTCATTAACATCAATACCTCTGGCTGCAACATCAGTAGCAACAAGCATCTGAAGTGTTTTAAGTCTGAATCTGCGCATTACAAGATCACGCTGAGCCTGCGACAGGTCACCATGAAGAGCATCTGCATTATAACCATCCTTAATAAGTTTCTCAGCAACATCTTTTGTCTCCTGGCGCGTACGACAGAATATTATACCATATATATCAGGATTAATATCCATTACACGTTTAAGAGCAAGATATCTGTCTCTTGCCTGTACTCTGTAATAAAGGTGATTTACATTATCAGTACCTGCATTCTTCTTACCCATGGTAATAGTATGCGGATCATTCATATATCTGTTTGCTATATTCTCAGCTTCACGTGGCATAGTAGCTGAGAAAAGCCAGGTATTTTTTGTCTCTGGAGTATCCTTAAGAATTGAGTCCAGATCGTCTCTGAAACCCATGTTAAGCATCTCATCAGCCTCGTCAAGAACAACTCTTTTTATATGAGAAAGGTCAACCTTTTTTCTCTCAATAAGGTCTACCATACGTCCCGGAGTAGCAACTATAAAATGTGCACCGTCGTTCAGCTTTCTTATCTGATCGTATATCGGAGCTCCACCATATACTGCAACCACTTTTATTCCCGGAATATTCTTACAAAACTTGTTAAGCTCAACGACAATTTGTAAACATAGTTCGCGGGTAGGACTTAAAATAAGGGTTTGTGCTTTTCTGTTCTTTACGTCAGTCTTCTCAATTGCCGGAAGACCAAATGCGGCTGTTTTTCCTGTTCCTGTTTGTGCAAGAGCGACAAAATCGCGATCCTCTGCCATTAAAAATGGTATCGCCTTTTCCTGCACAGGAGATGGTTCAACATACCCCATCTCACTAATAGCACTCATTACGGGCGTGCTAAGACCCAATTCTTCAAACTTAATCATATCAATTTCTATCGTTGCGAAGCACATCCCTCCCGGATGCCCCGCCGGAAATTCATGTGATTCTGTATAAGTGCGCAAAGGTATTAAAACAATTCAATATTAAATGTTTTATATGCCTTAATATACTGCATATGGGTAATTAATTGATGAATAGGGAGTTTTGTGTGGTAAGTTTTGTTCCTGTTTTTCAATATTATACTAACTATTAAATTCAGAATTAGAGTGGTATATATAAAACTGTATGATTTATTTGTGTTAACACTCATTAGTGCTATCCACAGTGTAAAGCTAATTTATACGGCGTTTATTATTTAATTCAGGAACATACGTTTTCTGCTATAGAGTATCCGGATACGAGGATTTGTTAATGAAAATAGTTACCTTCGACACCTCTATAAAATAATTCAGAAATGGAACGTATAGCAGTTTTTCCGGGGTCATTTGATCCTTTTACAGTTGGTCATGAAGCAATAGTAAGACGTGCATTAAACATGTTTGATAAAGTAGTTATAGCAATAGGTTATAACTCTGCTAAATCGGGATTTTTCTCTTTAGAGAAACGTATTAATTGGATTGAGACAGTATTTGCTGATGAACCAAAGGTTACTGTTGATTCATATACCGGACTTACAGTTGATTATTGTAAAGAGATAAACGCACAGTATCTTTTAAGAGGATTGCGTACAGCTGCCGATTTTGAATATGAGCGGGCAATAGCACAGGTAAATAAACAGATGAATAACGATGTAGAGTCGGTATTCTTACTTACATCGCCTGAGCATACGCCGGTTAACTCAACTATAGTAAGAGATGTAATAAGACATGGTGGCGATGCAACTATGTTCTTGCCAAAGGGTCTTGTCATAACAACAGATGATATTGAACAGTAGTGTTAAAGTATGTAATCTTTTACTGATATTTACGTTGTAATATTACCGAAAACTTTTATTCAGAATTTACCTATGAGAGGATATCTTATAATATCAATACTATTTCTGTTCAGTATAACTGTTTCTGCATCTGATACCACAAAGGTATTTGGTGTTGATAAACGTTATGCAGGTGTTACATTTTATCTGAATGATGCATCAGATGCTATATCAGGAAGAGAGATTAAGGTAAAACAACTTGTTGTTGACTCAGTAGGTAGATTTGAATTTGCATTTAAGATAAACAGAACCACACCAATGCGTATTGTGGTTGATAATTATAAGTTACGATTTGTTGCTGAGCCCGGTAAAGAGTACGAGCTATTATTGCCTCCGGTTAAAGAGCGTACAGTGCTTGATGAGTTGAATCCATATTTTCAGTATACGGTTATTCCAGCCAGATTCAGTAATGCCACTAAAAAAGATCTTAACACAGCTCTGTTAGGGTTTGATATTGATTATATGCGAATTTACTCAGAGTACTCGGTAAAGATTTTCAGAAATATGAATATCGGGGATCTTCCGAATAAGATAGATTCGCTTGAACTTAAATATTCAGAGATTAATAACAGCTATTTTAAGTTATACCTTAATAGTAAGATAACTCTGCTTAACTATAAACTTAAACAGAGTAAATACAGAGAAAAAGCATTTAATCTGTTTAACAGTAATAAACCAGATATATATAACGAAGGTTATATGGCTATATTCAACGAATATTTTAATGAATATTTCAGGAATAGCCGTATGATTGACAGAAAGAATATTGGTAAAATTCTTGAAAGAGATGATGCTCTGGATGGTATTGTGATAGAGATGGATAAGGTTAAACGATTCAAAAACAGAGAACTTAAGAACCTTATACTTGTTAAACAAATTTATGATGAGAGCTATCAGAGACTGTACGCTTTTCCAGATCTTATTAAGTTGTTGCAGTCAATAGAGAAACGAACTCAGGAAGCGAACTGTAAACAGTTGTGTAGTAGTATATATGAACAACTTACCAGAGTAAAACATGGTTATAAGCCATATAAATTTAAGCTTACTAATGAGAGTGGTAAAGAGGTTACTCCTGATATGTATAAAGGGAGGTATTTTGTTCTTATAGGATTCTGTAATACATATAAAGGCGAAATATATAATGAGCTTAAGTTGCTTGATATGATGTATAGCAAGTACGCACGAAGCTTTAAGGTGATACTTGTTTTCAGAGGTGAGGACAGAGGGCAGATAAGAGAATGGGGTGATGTTCTTAATCAGAACTGGCAGATTGTTTATAGCGATGAAGATCCTGAATTACTTGAGAAGTACAATGTAAAATCGTATCCAACATTTTATCTTCTTAACAGAGAAGGGGTAATGATTAAATCGCCTACCAGACTTATGTCAGAAGGATTTGAGGGTGATTTAAGATCAAGCCTTGGACGCACAAGCCGAAGAAGACGAAGGTAGTTTAATACAATAGTGCCTGCTTTATAATATCAGTTAATGATGGATATGTATTACTAAGAATATTTGGTATCTCTTCATTCTTAACCCAGGTAACTTTTACAATATCTTCATCAATCTGAGGAGTAAGTTTCTCTTTTCCGGTGTACTCCATATTAAACCAATGTGTTCTTTTAAGAATATTACGCTGATTTATCTTATATATATGATAGGTACTTGGTAATTCATCAATAATTACTGGCGAGGTGATTCCACACTCCTCTTCAACCTCACGTATAGCTCCTTTCTCAGGTGTTTCATCAATCTCAAGATGACCTTTTGGTAAATCCCATTTATCAAATCTGTAAATAAAAAGAGACTCGTCGTTACTATTTCTTACAAAACCACCGGCAGCCTCTCTGTATTCAAATATCATCCTGAAAACATTAAATAACTCATCAACATCGTTATGATATACATACAGTGATGGATTTTTACCGGAGTTGATAAAAAAGTTGACAGCTCTGAATAGTTCCTCTTCGTTATCGTATTTTAAGAACATACCCTTATAATGAGGATTATTACCCCATTCATTCCTGTCTGTCAAAAAAATAATCTTATCGTTAAAAAAAACTTTATACATTTGCGTTATTATGATGAATAAAGAAGAGATTATAGCACAAAAACTATTGCAAATTAAAGCAATAAAATTAAACCCGACAAATCATTTTACATGGGCATCGGGTTGGAATTCGCCTATTTATTGTGATAACCGGAAAACTTTATCGTATCCGGAAGTACGAACAATTATCTGTGACAGCTTTGTTGAGCGGATAAAAGAGCTTTATCCTGAGGTTGAGGTTATAGCCGGAGTAGCTACCGGAGCAATTGCTCAGGGGGTTCTTGTGGCACAACAGATGGATATTCCTTTTATATATGTGCGTTCATCAGCAAAAGGGCATGGTCTGGAGAATCTTGTAGAAGGTGAGGTTAAGCCCGGAAGCAAGGTTGTGGTTATTGAAGATCTTGTGTCAACCGGAGGAAGTAGCCTGAAAGCCGTTGAAGCGCTTAGAGAGCGTGGATGTGAGGTATTAGGAATGATGGCTATATTTACTTACGGATTTGATCTTGCTACAGAAAACTTTAAAAGATCAGATGTTAAACTTGATACTTTAAGTAACTATCATACTCTTATTGATCTTGCACGCAAAGATGATTATATAAAAGAAGAGGATATAAACACATTGAAGGAGTGGCGTGAAGCTCCTGAGAAATGGAAGAAATAGATTATGACAACATTTGAGAGCAAAATAAAAACATTAAATGCTACTGCAGAGGATGTGTATAACTTTGTGTCTGACTTTAATAACTTTACAGCAATGATTCCTCAGGATAAGGTTGAGGACTGGAAAGTTGAAGGAGATGTATGTAGCTTTAAGATAAAAAATGTGGGCGAAGCTTCGTTGAAATTTGTTGAGAAGGACTTTGAAAAGAAGACTGTAAAAATTAGTTCGGCAGGAAAAGCCCCTTTTGAGTTTAATTTCTGGGTACAGCTTAAAGAGGCTGCTCCGTATGATACAAAAATGAAGCTTACATTAAAGGCTGAACTTAATATGATGATGAAGATGGTTGCTAAAAAACCACTACAGAATGGTATTGAGGCAATTGCTGATGGCTTGACAACATTTTTTAATGCACGCAGATAGTATTTAAAGAATAAGATATATAATAGGGGGCTGAGATGCATATCTTTAGCCCCTTATTATTTTTATATTAAAGCTTTATCTTTTAGGTGTTTTGCAATTTGGTTTATTGTGTTTATATCTGTAGTAATTGATTCACCAGAGTAAGTGGCGCCAGATACAGCATCTATATTCTTACCATAGTTAAATACTTTTACAGATCCGTTAAACTGTTTTAACCATCGTTTATTGCATATCTCATAACCATGACTTGAATTATATACAAGTATTTTTGTATTAATAATATTCAAATCTTTGTCTATAATTACAACATATTCAAAGTAATCAAACCTACCTTTTGCTTTTGATAATATGCATAAAAAAGTACTATTACTGTTGGTAGTAACCTTATATACCTTTTTTCTATCAATGTTTATATCATCTGGTATTTCAATGTCAGACAGGTTGATAATAGATTTCTCTATTTTTGTGTCTGCCCACATTTTTTTAATCACTTTATCAATCTTCTTTTCTGCTGATTTCGAGAATTTTCCGGAACCCCAAGCCAGCATTAATAACAGGATTATTATAGGTCTCATAAGTCTTAATGTTTGCCAAAAGCCGGTTTAATTATTACAAAACCGGCTTATCTATATATGTTTGCTTATCAGTCTAATTCAAAAATCTAGATGTGTTGTAAATATATTGTTCAATGTTTAGAACCATACAGCAACACCAAGGTTAAGGGTTTTCTTGTAGTCATCAGCATTTTTTGCTTTTAAAAATTGCATGTCAGCTTTTAACATTGCCCCTTTTGACATCTTCCATCCAAGACCAAAAGCAATTTCATGATTCTTATAAGCCTCATTTTTTACCATGCCTTTTCCTACCGATGCATGTGTATTGAATGCCTGATATCTGATAAATGGAATTAATTCTGATTTTGTTGTCTCTATTGAGTGAAGAATATTGTATGCAGCTTCAATATAAAAACCTGTCATACTGTCACCCAAATCTTTTCCTGTGAATGCATTATATTCATCGGCATTACTTATAGAGCTGTAATAATATTGTCCTCTAAGAGCCAGTCCGCCAAGTCTGTATCTTGCATCCAGACCAATCATACTTAAACCAACCGATGAACTATCTGCTTTAGCCTTTGCCATATCATCGTCTTTATCAATACCATTATACAGATCGCTCTGGCTCTTTCCTACATATCCTGAAAGACCTAAAGTAAGTCCTTTAATTCCATAGTAATCTATACGCGCTGTAAGGTTTGGTGAACTCATAAACGATTCAGCACCTTTTTGACGTCCGGAGCGAAATCCTTTTTTACCATTTAGTTTAGCGCTGTTGTCGGCATAACCATTAAAGCCGTTAACTACATAAAGCTGATACTTTAGAGAAGCTTCTTTTACATTTCCTGCAAATCCGGCACCTATCTCTCTCCATGTTGTAGGTGAAATATATCCATCAATTATTGGGCGCTCAACTCCATTGAATGTTGTTGGTTCATGATACTGGTTTATTATACCCATTGGTATTAGTAACAATCCTCCTCTAAAGTGAATATACTCGTTAAACTTATAGTCTAGAAAAGCCTGCTCTACGTATACCTCTTTTACATGCTCAAATTCTAGCTCAGTAATAAATTGTGTACGTTCATTAAATTTGTAACCAAACATCATAACAAGTCTGTGTACGTCAAGTTTCCCGTTACTTCTTACATCGCTGTTAAGAGGCTGGTTGTAATCAATCTGCCCGTAGCCTCCAATTGTAAGTTTTCCCTCTTTCTGCATCAATACATCAGCTGTGTTTAGCTGAGCATTACTCTCTCCCTGAGCAGCTACATTTAATCCTAATGCAACAATACTGATTAATAATAAAATACGCTTCATAATAAAAGTGTTTCTGTTGTACCTGACTATACCTGTATGTTGGTTAATGGTAATAATCAGAGTACAGGTTTGTAAAATTTGTGTTTGTTTTAACTGTTAATTGCGTAAGCAAAAATAATTCAGGTACTTCTATACTGAAATACCATATTTTGGGGGTTTTTAGAAAAATGCTTTCTTTGCATAAAAATTAATCTATTAATAATGGGTGTAATATCTATTCTGATTCTTGCTATAGGATTATCTATGGATAGTCTGGCAGTGTCTATAGCCAGTGGAATGTCAATGAAAACAATGCGCGAAACAGAGGCTTTAAAAATCTCTGTGTTTTTTGCATTCTTTCAGGGAACAATGCCTGTTGCAGGATGGTATATAGGTAGTAGCTTTAGTAAATATATCACAGTTTTTGATCACTGGATAGCATTTGTTATGTTGTTGTTTTTGGGTGGTAAAATGATAGTAGAAGGTGTGCGTAACAGTGATGATTGTCAAGGAATAGATCCAACTAAAACATCAACGTTAATAGGACTCTCTGTAGCAACAAGCATAGATGCGCTTGCTGTAGGAGTGAGTATTGCTCTGCTAAAACATGAGATACTATTCCCTGCCGTTATAATAGGAGTGGTTACGCTTGTATTTTCGCTTATTGGTTTGTATGCAGGTAAAATACTGGGTAAGCTGGTAAAGCAGTGGGTTACAATAGCTGGTGGTGTAGTCTTGGTATTTATTGGTACAAAGATATTAATTGAACATACTATACTTTAGAGTTATCACAACTTTATGGGATAGTTTGTTTTATGGCTTATTGCAATAAAATAAATTCTACCTCTTTAAAGAAATATCCTCTGGTATCTCCATTTGTATCCTCTATTTTTATCTCACCTGTAGGCAGAACATCAACTATTTTTCCATTAAACACAACTTCTGAATCTCTGAATTTTAACACTCTGTTTATACCAAAAAGGTTATGTTTGTATTCGTTACGTATACGATCTCTGGGTTCATTAAGCCTTGTGATATTATCATTAAATATATCAATAAACTTGTTCAGAACGGTGCTGATATCATTAGTTTCTCCGGTTTCTGTATATACAGATGTAGGATTTGGAAGATAGTCCGGAAAAGCCTCCTGATTAACGTTTATGCCAACACCAATAATAGATCGCTCTATATACGCACCAGAGATATCATGTTCAATAAGTATGCCTCCAATTTTACAATCGTTAATAAAGATATCGTTTGGCCACTTTATTGTTGCAGATAGTCCAATACTCTTAAATGTATCAATTGCAGTAAGGGCTGTCAGCATCGATATATAGAACTGCTGTTCAATCTCAAGTTTGTCAGGTGATATTGCTATTGAAAAAGTAAGGTTTTTATTGGTGTCTGAGAACCAGCTGTTTCCTCTTTGACCTCGTCCTTTTTCCTGATTATTAGTAGCTACAGTAATAATATCCTGATCGTATTGTTTTAATAGTTTCCTAATTTCTGCGTTGGTACTATCGCATTTATCTGTCCATAAAACTATTTGGCTTGGTATTTGTTCCATATGCAGCTGTTAATATTTGGAGTATAATTACAATAAAAACTGACAAAATTTCTGTTTTCAAAGGTATGTATTATTTATTTTTATTAACCTAGAAAAAATAATGAATATATTTGTGGCAAAAGTTTAAAAGGAGGAATAGTGCAAGAAAATAATTATCAGGAGCTGTTAGAGGCTATATATGAAGGACTGCTTAGTAAAAAAGGTAATAATATCCTGAGTATGGATTTAACCGGAATTGAGGCAGCAGTGTGTAAGAATTTTGTGATATGTAGTGCAGACTCAACAACTCAGGTAAATGCTCTTGCCAGATCGGTTGTGGAAGAAGTACAAGAGCGTACAGGAGAACGTATTTGGCGTAAAGAGGGATTTGAGAACTCAACATGGATTATATTAGATTATGCAGATGTTGTGGTTCATATATTTCAGACAGAGACTCGTGAATTTTATCAGTTAGAGTCACTTTGGGCCGATGCTAAAACAAAAACCATAGAGTAGAATATCAATTAAAACAAACATGGATAATAGTAAAAACAATAATAAAAACTTCTTTGGGAATATGCCCGGAGGCAAGTCTGGCGGTAGTCAGGGAAAGAAGCCTAAATTCAATGTATTTTGGGTTTATGGTATCATCCTGTTACTGATACTTGCCGTTAACCAGTACTTTACATCTGGTGAGCCTAAAGAGACGACATGGCAGGAATTTAAGAATTCAATGCTGGCTAATAACGATGTTAGTAAAATTGTTGTTATCAGGAACGAAGGTACTGTTGAGGTATATATAAAAGACGGATCTCTGGAGAAATACAAGATAAGTGATGGTAACTTTACTTCAAAATCGAGTGGACCACATTTTGTATTTAATATAGGATCGATAGAGACATTTCAGACAAATCTGGATAAAGCACAGGAGAGTGTTCCGGAAGCTCAGAAGATATATCCGCAGTACGACGATAATATAGATTACTTTGGAAACTTCCTTAGTTTTATGTGGCCACTGCTATTACTAATAGCAATATGGGTATTCATATTCCGACGAATGAATCGTGGAGCAGGAGGCCCTGGTGGAGGAAATATCTTTAACGTTGGTAAATCTAAAGCAAAACTGTTTGATAAGGATACTAACGTAAAGGTTGACTTTTCACATGTAGCAGGTCTTGAAGAGGCTAAGGTAGAGATTAAAGAGATTGTAGATTTCTTAAAGAGTCCAAAGAAATATACAGATTTAGGAGGAAAGATACCAAAAGGAGCACTATTGGTAGGACCTCCGGGAACCGGAAAAACATTACTGGCAAAGGCTGTTGCTGGCGAAGCAAACGTACCATTCTTCTCAATGTCAGGATCTGATTTTGTTGAGATGTTTGTTGGAGTTGGTGCGTCGCGTGTAAGAGATCTGTTTAAACAAGCAAAAGAGAAGGCACCTTGTATAGTATTTATTGATGAGATTGATGCAATAGGTAGAGCAAGGGGTCGCAATCCTAGTCAGGGAGCAAACGATGAGCGTGAGAATACGCTTAACCAGTTGCTTACAGAGATGGATGGTTTTGGAACAAACAGCGGAGTGATAATACTTGCTGCGACAAACAGAGCCGATATACTTGATAAAGCACTTATGCGTGCCGGACGTTTTGACAGACAGATACATGTAGAGTTACCTGATCTTAATGAACGTAAAGAGATTTTTGATGTACATATGAAGCCGCTAAAAACGGCATCTGATATAAGTTCAGATTTCTTGTCAAAGCAAACACCTGGATTTTCAGGTGCAGATATTGCAAATGTTTGTAATGAGGCAGCTCTTATTGCTGCACGTAAGAATAATAAAGAGGTGTTCCGTCAGGATTTTCTTGATGCTGTTGATAGAATAATTGGTGGATTAGAGCGTAAGAATAAGATTATTACCAAGAGAGAGAAAGAGACTATTGCATTTCATGAAGCCGGACACGCTACAGTATCATGGTTGTTGGAGCATGCTCATCCTCTTGTTAAGGTTACTATTATACCACGCGGAAAGGCACTTGGTGCTGCATGGTATCTACCAGAGGAGAGACAGATTACAACAACAGAGCAGATGCGCGATGAGATGTGTGCTACACTTGGAGGACGTGCTGCTGAGGAGATAATGTTTAGTAAAATATCAACAGGTGCACTGAATGATCTGGAGAGAGTTACAAAGCAGGCATACTCAATGATATCATATTTTGGAATGAACGATAAGATTGGTAATATCAGTTACTATGATAGTACCGGACAGAGTGAGTTCTCATTCGGAAAGCCTTATTCAGAAAAAACGGCAGAGGTTATAGACGGTGAGGTTAAGGATCTTATTGAATCAGAATATGATAGAGCAAAAAAGATTCTGCGTGAGAATAATCTGGGATTAACTAAACTTGCACAACGACTATTAGAAAAAGAGGTGATATTTAGCGACGATCTTGTAGAGATTTTTGGTGAGCGCCCTTGGGGAGTACCAGAGAAAGATGTTAGAAAAGGGGCTAAAGAGGATAAAAAAATAGAATAAATTGAAGAATCTAATACAACGAACGTTAACAGGAATAATATTTGTTGCCGTTATAATAGTGTCGATCCTTGGCGGATCGGCACTGTTTGCCGGCATTTTTAATATTATATTAATTTTTACCATTAATGAGTTTTACGGGTTAATGCGTAAAAAAGGCTTTTCGCCACAAGCGGTTCCGGGAATTATAGCCGGATCAATTTTGTTTCTTACAATGTACAAAGTAGCTGATGGCTTCTCTCCTGTACTATTGTTGAGTAATATCTTTACATTGGCTATTATATTCTTTATTGAACTATACCGTAAGAAAGATAACCCATTGATGAACATAATGATTACATTAGGAGGAGTAATGTATGTTGCATTTCCGTTCTCTGCTCTTCATTTTATAGGATACTATCCGGCAGAGACATTAGGAATGGAGTACAACTGGTATCTGTTACTGGGTTTCTTTGTTATTCTGTGGTCAAACGACACAGGTGCATATGTTGTGGGTTCATTGATTGGAAAAAACAGACTGTTTCCGCGTATCTCGCCAAAAAAATCATGGGAAGGAAGTATTGGAGGAGGTCTGTTTGCACTTGGTATAGGCTATCTGTTTTATACATTATCAGGTTTTGGAACACTATATATATGGGCTGCTTTGGCTGTAACTGTAGTGATCTTCGGAACTCTTGGCGATCTTGTTGAGTCTCTTATAAAGAGAGATCTTGGAGTAAAAGATTCAGGATCTATACTGCCGGGTCATGGTGGTTTCCTTGACAGATTTGATGCTGTATTAGGAGCTGCACCAGTGGTGGTGTCAGTGCTATATCTGCTTAACTACATTTTGTAATTAAGAGTACATTGTAACGTAAATGTATTGTAAACGTAAATATATTTGTTGTTGATATACTAAAACTATATCAACAACAAACTGCTAACTTTAGTATTATGGATAGGTTTTTTAGATATCTTATAATTACAATATCAATTACTGTTATAGGTTTATTGCTGTGGTATTTCAGCTCAATAGTGTCATATCTTCTGATATCGGCATTCTTATCTATTCTCGGAAAACCACTTGTTCAGCAACTTACACGAATACATATACGTAAATGGCAATTACCCGTAGGTCTTGCTGCTGCAATAACACTTATTGCAATGTGGTCTGTAATATTACTTGCATTCAGATTCTTTATTCCTCTTGTTGTTAATCAGGCAAGCGAGTTATCAACAATTGATATCAACAAATTTGTATCAAGTATAAGCGATCCTCTACACAGAATAGAGGCGTTTTTTGGGAAAGATGTATTGGCAGCTCAGCAGGTAGATCTTAAGCAGGTGGTATCTGAGAATGTTACCGAATATGTTAAAGGAGGTGCATTTGCCGGTATATTTGGAAGCATTACCGGTTTTGTAGGAAACATATTTGTGGCAATATTTGCCATATCATTTATATCATTCTTTTTTCTTAAAGATCAGAAGCTGTTTGAACAAGGAGTATTGGTATTTGTTCCTGCAAAATATGAAGATAAAGTTGTAAATGCGCTAACATCTGTATTCGGACTCCTTAAAAGATATTTTATAGGTATTGTTATTGAGGTAATGGGAGTTGCACTGCTTGTAACAGTGGGCATGCTGATTGTTGGTCTTAATTTTCAAACAGCTGTTGTATTAGGATTAATATCCGGACTGCTGAATGTGATACCTTATATTGGACCAATTGTTGGTACAGCACTGGGCGGACTTATAGGTATAGCTGTTAACCTTCATATGGATTTTTATACCGGAATACTTCCAATATTATCGTATATGGCACTGGTATATCTTATTGTACAAATAATAGACAACATACTCTTTCAGCCATTTATATACTCAAACAGTGTTAATGCACACCCGCTTGAAATATTCCTTGTTATACTTATTGCTGGTAGCCTTGCAGGTATAGTAGGAATGATACTGGCAATACCGGCATATACAGTAATAAGAGTATTTGCAAAAGAGTTTTTTAATAATTTTAAGGTTGTTAAGGAGCTGACCAAGAAAATATAATTGGTTATTATTAGTTTTTTAGAAACTTCTCAACTATTTTTGGAGGGTAAGAGAGGTTAATAAAGTCTTATAATTTAAAAGAACAGGAACGTGACAACTAAATGGTTTAGCACTGTTTATTTGTTTATCGTTTGCATGTGGCTATTGAATATTAAATTGTGAACACATGAAGAATATCTACATAATAGTATTAGGATTGTTTATATTTTGTTCATCTGCATTCTCAGCAGTTGTTGATTTTACATTTGTTCAGAAGAGCGAAAATGCAGCTGGAGTAAAAGAGTGCGGTAAGTATTTTGTACATTTTGAGGCCAGTTTGCCTGATGGATCTGCACTATCGTGGGTTTTTGATGTTGCCGGAGGATCGGCACCTGTAGCTGTTAATAAACAGAATACTGTATATGAATATTCAGGACCCGGTGAGTATGAGGTTAGCCTTACATATAATGGAACAACGGTAAAAAAGAAGATAAATATTGAGGCTATACCAGCCATGACAATAGAGATGAAAACAACTGTTGATAAATATATCGACGATAAAGTTAAAACATCTAACCTTGCATATTATCAGCGTAACTTTATATCAAGTATTGTTCCTGCTGACTCAAAACTTTGGGATTTCTACTGGACAATTAATGGAGATACAGAGGGGCGTAGCTACAACTTTGAAGCATACTTTTACGAGAGTGGCGATTATACTGTATCGTTAATGGCAGAGAGAAAAAACGGATCGATGTGTATAACCCCGGCTGCCGATATTGATGTAACTATTGATAAAACATACGATATTCCGAATGTAATAACACCTAATGACGATGGTGTTAACGATGAACTTAAGGTTATCAATCCATCGAACGACGAAATGACATTTACACTGTTTAGCAAACACGGTGCATTGGTAAAAAAGATTACCGGAAAGGTTATTACCTGGACTGGCGATAATATTCAGGGAGATGATTTGCCGGCTGGTATATACTACTATATTCTAGAGATATCTGGTAAGAATCCGGAGGTAAAGAAGTCATATATATATATTTACAGATAGGGAATTAATATAATTTTTATATATATTTAAGGGAGACTAAATTTTAGTCTCCCTTTTTTTAAACAATTTGCAAATATCAATGTTGTCTCTATGTCTGATCAACCTGTATACTTAGATGGTGCTGTATATGTTGGCAGATACAATTTAAACCCGTTTATGAATAAGGTATTAAAAACAATTAAACTAACTAAGTTGGCTATTACATATAGCTCTTTATGTTTAATTATTATAAAATAACTATAGGCATATGAAGAAGAATATCTTTATACGAATTGTCGATTTTTATGTTGAAGGATTTAAGAGTATGCAGGTTGGGAAAAAACTATGGCTGATTATCCTTATTAAGCTATTTATATTTTTTGTGTTGATGAAGATGTTCTTTTTTCCTAACGAACTTAAAACAAAGTATAAGGATGATGAAGGAAGAAGTAATCACGTATTAGAACAATTAATAAATAAATAACTGTAATGATTGAAAATTTAGATCCCTCGTTAGTCGATTGGTCCAGATATCAGTTTGCATTAACAGCAATATACCACTGGATATTTGTGCCATTAACATTAGGTCTGGCATTTATTATTGCCATAATGGAGACTATTTATGTAAAAACTGGTGACCCGGAATGGAAACGCATTACCAAATTCTGGATGACTCTTTTTGGGGTAAACTTTGCTATTGGTGTGGCAACAGGTATTATTCTTGAGTTTGAGTTCGGAACAAACTGGTCTAACTACTCCTGGTTTGTTGGTGATATATTCGGGGCTCCGCTCGCCATTGAAGGTATAATGGCATTCTTTATGGAGTCTACCTTTATTGCAATAATGTTCTTTGGATGGAACAAAGTAAGCAAGAAATTTCACCTTGCAGCCTCCTGGTTAACAGCAATTGGAGCAAACCTGTCGGCGTTGTGGATACTTGTTGCAAATGCCTGGATGCAGAATCCGGTAGGAACAACATTTAATCCTGTTACAGCACGTAATGAGATGACAAGCTTTTGGGATGTTGCATTATCATCAACAGCAATAAATAAATTTCTGCATACAATAACACAAGGATACATTTTGGGAGCTGTATTTGTTATAGGTGTTAGTTGTTGGTTCCTGCTTAAAAAACGAGAGGTGCTGTTTGCTAAACGAAGCATTATTGTTGCAGCAGCCTTCGGACTTATATTCTCTCTTGTGGTTATTGGTACGGGCGATAGCTCTGCAAAAGATGTAGCAAAATATCAACCAATGAAATTTGCTGCAATGGAAGGACTTAAAAAGGGATCTGAAGGACAAAGTATTGTTGCTTTTGGTATACTAAAGGAGTTTGGCGAAGAGAAGAACGTAGACTTTCATTTTAAATTAGAGATACCTAAAATGTTATCGTTCCTTTCAGATTACGATTTTAACTCATTTGTTCCGGGTATTGATGATATTATTGAAGGAAATGAGGAGCATGGACTTATGCCTGCTCAGGAGAAAATTGAGAGAGGAAAAGTGGCTATTGATGCTCTTAGAGCACTTAATACAGCTAAACAAAATAACGATACCGAAAAATTGAACGAGCTTATTGCAATGTTTCAGGATAAAGACTTTAAAGAGAATTACTTTAAATATTTCGGATACGGATACTTTACAAATACAAAAGATCTGATACCTAATGTACCACTGGTATTCTATAGTTTCCATATAATGGTGATTCTGGGATCATTCTTTGTTATAATGTTTGCTCTATTCCTCTATATGGGAATAAAGAATAAAATTAAGAACCAGAGATGGCTGTTCTATGTTGGTATAATATCAATACCACTTGTATATGTTGCATCACAAACAGGATGGATCGTTGCAGAGGTAGGACGACAGCCATGGGTTATACAAAACCTGATGCCGGTGAAAGTAGCAGTATCGCAGGTTAGTACAACAACAGTTCAAACAACATTCTGGTTATTTGCAACAATATTTACCGGATTACTGATAGCTGAACTGAGAATTATGTTTAAACAGATAAAAATTGGACCAAAAGAAGGGAAATAATTATGTTTGAATCGTTATCATATATTTTACTACAACAGTACTGGTGGATGATTATATCACTACTGGGAAGTACATTGGTTTTTCTTCTGTTTGTTCAAGGTGGGCAGACAATGATATATACACTCGGAAAAACCGACATTGAGCGTACAATGCTGGTTAACTCTCTTGGTCGTAAGTGGGAATTTACATTTACCACCCTTGTTACATTTGGCGGAGCATTCTTTGCATCGTTCCCACTATTCTACTCAACAAGCTTTGGCGGAGCTTACTGGGTATGGATGATAATACTGTTTGCATTTATTCTGCAAGCTGTATCATATGAGTTCAGATCTAAACCAAATAACTTCTTTGGAAAACGTACGTTTGAGTCGTTCCTGTTTATTAACGGAGTAATAGGTACAGTATTTCTGGGAGTTGCTGTAGGTACATTCTTTACAGGATCTGAGTTTATTGTAGATAAAACATCTATCACTAATGTAGAGTCGCCTGTAATATCTCGTTGGGCAGGTGCTGCAAGAGGTCTTGAGGCTGTATTAAACTTTACAAATGTTGCACTAGGACTTGCTGTATTCTTCCTTGCACGTATTATAGCATCTCTATATTTCCGTAACTCGATAGATAATAGCGCTATATCAGCAAGAATAAAGAAGCAGTTACTATACAACACAGTACCATTTCTGGTGTTTTTCCTGTGGTTTCTGTTTGCATTAATACTAAAAGATGGATTTGCGGTTAATCCCGATACAAAAGAGGTTACAATGGAACCTTATAAGTACCTTAATAACTTTATCGAGATGCCAATAGTACTATCACTATTCCTTATTGGTGTTGTATCAGTACTTTTTGGTATAATAAAATCGTACCTTAAATTTGATACCTTCTCAACAAAAGGTGTATGGTTTGTAGGTATAGGGACAATACTTACAGTTTTTGCACTATTCCTTGTATCAGGATTTAACAATACGGCATACTATCCGTCTGTTACCGACCTGCAAAGCTCTCTTACAATAGAGAACAGTTCATCTAGTAAGTTTACACTTACAGCAATGAGTTATGTATCGTTAATGGTGCCGTTTGTTGCATGGTATATATGGTATGCATGGAAAGCCATTAATAAAAAGAAGATAGATCAGGACGAGATGGAGACAGACTCACATGTTTACTAATAAAAAACTGAAGTTATGACATATTCATTAGTAATGCTGGCTGTATGGCCAGTGCTTATAGTAGCAAGTTATTTATTTGTTAAATGGAGTCTTAAAAAATTCCATGATAATATAGATTTAAATAACGAAAAATAGATCATATAAGCGGATTCCCGGTAATCCGCTTTATTTTTTCTCTTATCAGAGATTGTTTAATTGTTATTAACTAACTTTGCTCGAATTTTTAAAGAACAGAGATGGGTGTTGAGCTTGATATTATACCTATAGCAGATTGGTTTTCTGATATATCTAATGCCCCTGTAATTATATCTGGGCCATGTAGTGCCGAGAGTTATCAACAGGTGGTTAATACAGCTAAAGAACTGCATAAAACCGGAAAGGTGAATGTATTTAGGGCAGGTGTATGGAAACCGCGTACCAGACCAAATAGTTTTGAGGGTGTTGGAGAGATAGCTTTTGAGTGGCTAAAAGAGGTAAAGGAGCAGTTTGGATTTAAGATAGCTGTTGAGGTAGCGAGCAGAGAACATGTTCAGATAGCACTGCGCAACCATGTAGATATACTATGGATAGGTGCGCGTACAGCATCAAACCCTTTCTCAATGACCGAGCTGGCATCTGAACTTGCAGGAACAAACATACCGGTTCTTGTTAAAAACCCTATAAATCCTGATATTGAATTGTGGATTGGTGCACTGGAACGCCTTAATAAAGCGGGTGTAAAGAAGATCGCTGCAATACACAGAGGATTCTTTCCGTTTGAACCATCTGAATTCAGAAATATACCGCTATGGGAGGTTCCTATTGAGCTAAGACTACGTTGTCCGTCGTTACCAATTATAAATGACCCAAGCCATATATCAGGCGACAGATCATTACTCTTTGATGTAGCCCAAAAAGCAATGGATCTGGATTTCTGCGGATTGATGATTGAGTCGCACTGCAATCCGGATAATGCAAAAAGCGATGCCAAACAGCAGGTAACACCAGCCGATCTTAATAGATTGCTTAATAGATTGGTGATTCGTGATAACCGATCAGCAGATAAATCATATAAAGACCAGATAGACACATATCGTAAACAGATTGATGAGATAGACGACAGACTGCTTAATCTACTGTGGCAAAGAATGGATGTGGTACGCCGTATTGGAGATATTAAGAACAGAAGCGGCGTAAAGATACTTCAGCTAAACCGATGGGAAAGCTTGGTCAGAAAGCTAATCACTAAAGGAACCAAACTGGGATTAAGTGAGGTATTTATAAAAAAATTACTCCAGCTTGTCCATAAAGAATCTATACAACAACAAGCTGAAGTAATGAATAAAAAGGAGGATTAAACTAACTCCTTAATCTCGTAATCAAACCCTTCCATAATAGGGTTTATAAGTACCTTATTACAAATTTCTTCTGTTTTAGTGGCAGCCTCCTCTTTGCTGGTTGCCTCTAACTCAAGAGTTATGTGCTTACCAATTCTTACATTCTCAACTGACGGAAAACCTATGTTATGCATAGTGTTTGTTACTGCTTTACCTTGTGGGTCAAGTAATGCTTTTAAAGGCATAACATTAATATCTACAATGAACTTCATGATAATATGTTTTATTGATACTCTATTTTTTAATAATGTTCTCAATCACCGAAAGTAATATGTAAACAACAATTATAATCGGTATAGCCACAATTCTAAAAATCAACAGCAAAATTAGCGAAATTACAATAAAAACGAAGCGTATTTTATTGTCGTTAAACCTTAAATTCTTGAATTTTAACGAAAATAATGGAATCTCGGTAACCAACATGCATGCAAATACTACACTTACTGCGGCAAGAAAAAATTGATTATGTATAATGGTTGAATACTCAGGGTAATATTTTGTAATTAATGGTAACGACAGTATAACAAATGCATTTGAAGGTGTTGGTAACCCAATAAACGATGATGTCTGTCTCTCATCTATATTAAATTTTGCCAACCTTAATGCAGAGAACACACCAATAAGCAGTGCTGTAGATGATATTGCAATCTCGCCGGCAGTTAACTCTAAAAAACTATCCTTACCAAATGTAATAAGAAACATCTTAAGAATAATAACTGTTGGAGCAGTACCAAAACTTATCATATCAGCCAAAGAGTCCAGTTGTTTTCCAATATCTGAATATGCTTTTAGTAATCTGGCACTCATTCCGTCAAAGAAATCAAACACGGCAGCGCATATAATAAGGGCTGAGGCAATATCAAGTCTGTTCTCAAAAGCCATTATTATTGATAGTATTCCACAAATAATATTTAGTGATGTGATAAAATTCGGGATGCAATTTATAATGTATCGTATCATTTTTCGTTGTTTTTACAAAAATAGACTAAAAAAGAGATTACCAAGATACAACCTTGAAAAATTATTATATTTGTTTTAACAAAAGATGTAGATGCGAAGATTTTTGATATTGATATCGCTGCTGTTAATAACAGAAGTGATATCTGCACAGTTTAGGAAATACAGTAACGATTATCTGAATATTGGTGTTGGAGGGCGATCATTTGCAATGGGTAGGGCTGTTACAGCCTCGTATGACGGAGTATATTCAGCTTACTGGAATCCCGCACTGTTAACCCGAATGAACACAGATATGGATGTTGCACTTATGCACTCAGAATATTTTGCAGGTGTTTCAAAATACGATTATTTGGCAACAGCCTACAGAATAGACTCAACAAGCGTTCTGTCAGGATCTGTTATCAGATTTGCAGTTGATGATATACCCGGAACAATAAACCTGATTGATAAGGATGGAAACATTAATTACGACAATATTGAGAAATTCTCAGTTGCCGATTATGCTCTGTTTATATCATATGCAAAACAGTCGGCTATAAAAGGATTATCGTACGGTGGAAATGTAAAAATACTGTACCGTTCTGTTGGTAAATATGCAAATGCATGGGGTATGGGATTCGATTTAGGTGCATACTACAGATATAGAGGATGGAATTTTGCAGCTGTACTTAGAGATGCAACATCGACATTTACAGCATGGAGTTTCAGCAAAAAAAATCTGGAGATTGTAACCACTGACGGAACAATAATAAACAGTGCACCGGATAACAGTTTTGAGTGGATGGCACCAAGACTTATTTTAGGTGCGGGTAAACGATTTAAAGTTTATCGTAAATTCTCTGCCATGGCTGAGCTTGATGTAGAGATGACATTTGATGGAAAAAGTAACCAGCTGATATCATCTGATTTTATATCTTTAGAACCTCAGCTAGGACTAGAGATAGATTATAACCGGCTATTTTATCTGAGACTGGGATTAAATAATTTACAGAATCAGGTAGGGTTTAATAAACGTGAGTATGTTGACTATCAGATTAACTTTGGTGTAGGAGTAGAGTATATGAAGTTTAAACTTGATTATGCACTTACTGATTGGACTGATACAAAAGATAACTTATATTCGCATATATTCTCGTTGCGATATAGTTTTAACCTTTAAATACAGATATATACATGTTAAGAATTGCTGTAGATTTTGATGGAACAATTGTTGAAAATGAATACCCCAACGTTGGAAAACCTAAGCTATTTGCGTTTGAGACATTAAAGATGTTAAACAGAAAAGGTCACATTTTAATATTGTGGACATGCCGAGAAGGACAACGACTTGATGAAGCTATTGTATTTTGTAAAGAGAACGGTGTAGAGTTTTACGCCGTTAATGCAAACTATCCGGGCGAAGACAGATGTAATCCGTCGTCGCGTAAGATAGATGCGCACATATATGTAGACGATAGAAATATAGGAGGGCTTATGGGGTGGACTGATGTATGGAACACAATTCATCCGGAAGACTCTGTTTCTGTGCAGGAGAAGAACTTTTTTAAAGGACGATTTTTTAGAAAGATAAAGAGACATGGTAATAGGTAAATTGAGGGGGATAGTAGTAATAATTCTCTCTCTGTTGATTGTTTCGTGCGGAGACGATGCAACAAAAAGTAGTAAAAAAACCAAAGCAATAAAGGTTAAGCGAGAAAAATCCGGAGTATTTAAATTTGCCCCTAATGGTATAAAAACACTTCTGAACAGAGGTAACGATATTAACGTTGCATGGACAGACAATTATGACTCTGTGCAGGTGAGTATTTATGGTAAAGGAACTTACACAACCAATAAAAAGTCATACACAGTAAACACAAACAGTTGGAGAGTTGGACGCTACGGTATGCGTATTGTGGGATTCAGAGAGGGAAAAAAATTTGAAACACGTCGTCAGATTGATGTATGTGCAAAAGATAAACCTAAGGAGTATAAGCTTAAGGTAGTAAAAAAACATCCTCATAATAGCGATCTGTTTACACAGGGACTATTATACAAAGATGGCATGCTTTATGAAGGTACCGGGCAATACGGAGAATCGCAACTATTAATGAATAGTCTTAAAACAGGTAAAACAGAAAAGAGTGTTAACCTGGCATCTAACTATTTTGGCGAGGGTATTACTCTTGTAAACAATAAGATATATCAGATTACATGGATGTCTAAAAAAGCATTTGTATATAATATAGAGACATTTGCTCTGGAGAGAACTGTTGACTACCAGTTCTATCAGGCATGGGGTGTTGCCACAATAGGAGATAAGATTATTTTAAGCGATGGAACTGCTACAGTACGAATTCTGAATACTGATGATTTCTCTGAATTGGAATCGTTTCAGGTATTTGACAATAACGGAGGCGTTGACAAACTAAATGAACTTGAGTATGTTGATGGAGTACTGTATGCTAATGTGTGGCAAAAAGATTATATTGTCATGATAGATATCTCTACCGGAGAGGTTACAGGTAAGATAGACTGTAGTTCAATTGCTTCGGTAAATGGCGATAGAATAGATAATGTATTAAACGGAATAGCTTACAATCCGGTAAACAGACACTTTTATGTTACCGGAAAACGATGGAAAAACCTTTATGAGGTAACTTTTGAATAATTAACTATTAAAACACAATTACAGCAATGGCAAAGATATTAGTTATAGACGATGAGAGAAGCATAAGGAATACCTTACAGGAGATTCTTGAATACGAATCGCACGAGGTAGTACTTGCAGAGGACGGAATAAAAGGACTTGAACTACTAACTAAATCTAAGTTTGATGTTGTGATGTGCGATATCAAAATGCCTGAAATGGACGGGCAGGAGGTATTAAAGAGAATAGTTGAGTTATATCCGGATCAAACAGTAGTTATGATTAGCGGACATGGCGATATTGATACTGCTGTAGATTCAATTAAGCATGGTGCATTTGATTTTCTTGCAAAACCACTTGATCTTAACAGAATTCTTATCACAATAAAGAATGCGCTTGAAAAAACAGATCTTGTGCAAGAGGCAAAAGTACTTAAGCGTAAGGTATCAAAATCGTTTGATATTGTTGGTGAATCAGAGGCTATTACTAAGGTAAAAGATATTATAGATAAGGTTGCTCCAACAGACGCAAGAGTACTTATAACCGGCGAAAACGGAACCGGAAAAGAACTTGTTGCACGTTGGCTGCATGAAAAGAGCGAGCGCAAACCAAACCCATTTATAGAGGTTAACTGTGCTGCAATACCATCTGAACTTATAGAGAGCGAACTATTTGGTCATGAAAAGGGCGCATTTACATCAGCTCATAAACAGCGTAAAGGAAAATTTGAACAGGCAAATGGAGGAACACTGTTCCTTGATGAGATAGGAGATATGAGCTTGTCGGCTCAGGCAAAGGTGCTTAGGGCTCTGCAAGAGAATAAGGTTAGCCGTGTGGGTTCAGATAAAGATATAAAGGTTAATGTGCGTGTTGTGGCTGCAACAAACAAAGATATTGCAACAGAGATAAGCAAAGGAAACTTCCGCGAAGACCTTTACCACAGATTAAGCGTTATACTTATTAAGGTTCCGCCATTAAGAGAACGTAAGGGCGATATTAAACTTTTGTCCGACCATTTTGTTAAACTTGTTTGTAAAGAGCACGGAGTAAAACAGAAGAAGATATCAGAAAAGGCTGTTAAAGAGCTTGAGAAACAACACTGGAGCGGAAACATCAGAGAGTTTAGAAACGTTATAGAGCGTCTGATAATACTCTCAAACGATGAGATTACCGATAAGGATGTTGTAGCATATGCTTCTTCGGCATTATAATAACAGATGAGAAAAGAGAACGATTTTCTTGGAGAGGTAAAACTGCCTGATGATGCTCTGTATGGTATAAATGCTTACAGAGCACAACATAATTTCCCGGATACAACACCATTTCATAAGGAGTGGTACAAAGCAATAGGACTTGTTAAAGAGGCATGTTATAATACAGCAATTAAATTCAGAAAACGTGCATCTAAAAAGATAGATATTGATAAACTACCTGTTGCCATACCTGCCGAAGATATACTTAAGGTAATGGCTACACAGGCCGGTTTGGTTGCATCTGGCGAATATTTTAATCACTTTATTGTGCCGGCAATACAGGGAGGTGCAGGAACAAGCATAAACCTGAATGTAAATGAGATAATTGCAAATGCATCGTTGCAGGCAATAGATAAAAAGCCGGGTAACTATACTGTTATAGATCCGTTTGAACATGCCAACATATACCAGAGCACAAACGATGTAATACCTACAGCACTTAAAATAGCTGTACTGGAACTATTGCAAATACTTGAGGAGAGTATAAACGATCTGCGTAAAACCATTGAGAAGATAGAGTCTGAGAACCGACATGCAATGCGCATTGGTTATACACAACTTCAGGAGGCAGTGCCATCATCGTTCGGTATACTGTTTAGTACATACAATGAGGCACTATCGCGTGATTGGTGGCGTGTATCTAAATGTTTTGAGCGTATAAAAACCGTTAATATGGGTGGCGGTGCTACAGGTACCGCAATGTCTATACCACGCTTTTTTGTTATGGAGGTGGTTTCTGAATTGCAGCGAATAACAAAACTACCAATAACACGCTCAGAGAATCTATCTGATACAACAAATAATCTGGACTCATTTGTAGAGATACATGCAATACTAAAATCGCATGCAGTTAATATAGAGAAGATGGTTAATGACATCAGACTACTTGCTGCAGATGTGATAACAGATAAAGCTCTTGATATACCACAAGTACAGACCGGAAGCTCTATAATGCCAGGAAAAGTAAACCCTGTAATACCCGAATTTGCTGTAAGCTCTGCACATAAAATATATAGCAACGATATGTTAATATCATCGTTATGTGCACAGGGAAATTTTGAACTTAATGCATACATTCCTACAATAGGACATGCAGTAATAGAGAGCATAAAGTTGTTAATAGCGGTAAACAGAACCCTGAAGGAACGACTATTTAGCGGACTTATAATACGTAAAGAGGCATCTGAGAAAAAATTGTACCACAGTGCATCAATAACAACAGCACTAATACCATATATAGGATATAAAAAAGCTTCAGACATTGCTTTTACTATGCGAGAGAATAGTTGCGATATATTTGAAGCAAACAAGATAAAGAAAGCTCTTGAAGAGGATAAGATAAAGGAGATACTTAGCTCGCAGAATCTGCTTAAACTCGGATTTTCGATATTTGAAGTGTAAGCTGAGTATAGATTGTTGAGAATAGATTTAAAACGCACTATGAGACGAGGAAAAGAGACAAAACCACATATAGGAATATATGGCAGACGCAATAACGGAAAGAGCTCTCTGATAAATTGCCTTGCAGGACAGGATGTTGCAATAGTATCAGACTTTGCAGGAACAACAACCGATCCTGTTAAGAAATCGTTTGAGATTACCGGATTTGCACCTGTAGTACTTATAGATACAGCAGGAATTGATGATACCGGCGATCTCGGAAATATGCGTATAGAGAAATCGTTTGAGACAATTCCGAATGTAGATCTGGCTCTGCTTGTTATATCTGGGAATACATATGGCGAATATGAAAACCTGCTTGTAGAGGCATTTAAAAAGAGTAAAGTACCATTTCTGGTAATACATAATAAATCGGATATTGAACCTGCATCTGAACAGACAAGAGAGTACTGGGTACGCGAACATGAGAAATCAGTGTTTGAGTTTAGTACAATAGATGCACGTAATCTGGACGATCTTGTAAAGGATATCAGGCGCACAATACCTGAACGCAGCTATAAAAGCCCATCGCTTGTAGGCGATCTTGTATCGTATGGCGATATTGTTCTGCTTATTGTGCCAATTGATATTGAGGCACCTGCCGGACGTCTTATTCTGCCACAGGTACAATCGGTAAGAGATATTCTTGATAATGATGCTGTAGCAATAGTATTAAAAGAACGTGAGGTTGATGCATTTCTTAGAAAAACGGATATTAAACCAGCACTTGCAATAACCGATAGCCAAATATTTACAACGGCAGATGCATCTATACCAAAGGATGTTCCGCTTACAAGTTTTAGTATTGTTCTGGCACGTAATAAAGGTAATTTTGAGGAGTATATAGAGGGTACAAGACATATTGGTAACCTGAAAGATGGCGACAGAGTACTTATGCTTGAGTCATGCTCTCACCACACATCGTGTGACGACATTGGGCGCGTTAAGATACCACGATGGATAACCAACTATACCGGGAAAAAACTACAATTTGATGTAGTAGCCGGGCTTGATAAATTACCACGACCCATAAACGACTATGCACTTGTTATACAGTGCGGAGGATGTGTTATTACACAAAAGCAGCTGTCTGGCAGATTAAGCCCGGCGATAGATGCAGGTATTCCGGTTACAAATTATGGTATGGCAATATCGTATGTGCAAGGTATATTTAACAGAGCCATAGCTCCGTTTCTTCCAAAAACAGATGATGAGGCAGATGAATATCTGTAACAGATATTAATTTATGAGAACTTAAATGAAGTGTCTGCATGGTTTGTCCTGCAATGTGGAATATCTATTT
>DKJY01000153.1 GCA_002454955.1 Bacteroidales bacterium UBA6680 | reverse complement strand
TTACAGGTTTGGATGGAGCGTTTTAGGGGTGTAGCCACAAAATATCTACATAACTATCTGTCATGGTATCGTGAGCTGGATGAATTTGACTTTAAGATTGTTCCTGAGACAGTATTAATAAGGGCTAAGCGACCTGAGAGATACAACACCAACCATTTCCGTTGACAGAACAGGGTTTGAGTATACTACCACTCTGAAACAGTTTTCATTTATCCAAAAATAGCTTTTGGATAACAATATAAACATAGTATGTTCTAACGCATGTTATATTCTGTATCCAATACTCCATTCGATGTAGTTGGCTACACTAAATTGTTTTGCTTTTATTCTTATACCAACAATAGCTTTATGATTAATGTAGTATCTTAGACCGAGTTTCTGATAGAGTCTCTTCACGAATTTCTTTGTTTCGGGTGATAATATCTCTGCACCTAACTCTAATTGTACAGCGAGATCTCCAGCTCTGAAATGTCCGGCAACAGATGTTCCAATGAATATCTGTTTATTTGTAGGAGCTCTATATACATTATCTCCACTTATAACTAAGTTTTTGTTCTGATCTATTCCTATATCGGTTATAATCCCATATTTAAAAGCGTGAGAAGCTGACATAAGATATTCCGCTGACAAATTATATATGGATACATATCTTGAATTAACTGTTTTTGTCTCTTTCACTGATTTTCGTCCGAAAGAGAATAAGATATTAAATTCAGGTTTATCTTTTAAATATTCTTTAATGATAATATTGGTTGGCTTAGACCTGTGTGTTAACAAATGTTTTAGCCCAATAAATGGGGAGTAAGTGTTTATGCCTTTATTTGGATATGCAATAGCTCCGTTTGAGAAATGTGTAAACCTTATTCCGGCCGATAATATAACCGATTTACTGATGTTTCTTGAATATGATAATCTTAGATCTATATAGCAGTTATTCTCAGAACCAATTGCAATATTGAATGGATTTGTATTTTTGTTATATGGTTTCCAATTGTAACTTATACCTCCACTAAATTCATAATTAAAAGCATATTTCTCTCTTTTTAGCAAAGGCCCTCCGAACATAAAGTATATAGCATTTGGATAACCAAGTTCATCGCTGTTATAGAATCTGGACATATATAAACCTATACCAAAATATGGTAAGTTTAATCGTTGTTGCCAATCTTTCTTTCCCAAAGTTTGCCAACCTATTCTTAGATCTATTGCTGCATAGTCATTTACAGGAGCACCACTTCTGTTTAAGCCTTTTACAAAATCATTTGTCATTAATACTTCTCCGGATGAAATATTTGTGTCAAAAAAGATATTTGTACTCTTTTCTTTTTCCTTTGCTGCAAGTTTTGTATTAATGTTTATCAGTACAATTAATATAATTAATGTATTACTGTATCTCATATCTGTTCATAAATTAAAATAGCGTGCAAAGAAAGCAAAGAGAAACTTTAATACATTTGATATATATCACAAAATAGCCTCAGCTCTTAATCTGCTTAATGTTTCCCGAGATATACCAAGATATGATGCAATATGAGTAAGGGATACTCTTTTGAGAAGATCAGGATCATTTTTAAGGATATGTATATATTTCTCTTTACTTGTTTTAAACTGTAATGTATACAATCTGTTTTCAAGAAACTCAGCATACTCCTCTATTACAACTCTCAGAAAATAATTTGTTATAAAAGAATTCTCAGAATCTTTCTTTAATGCATTAATATCACTCTTAAGTAATATCGAATCCTCTAGTAACTCAACAGATACTTTTGATTTTCTGCCAAAATAATTCTCTAACGAACCTATAGGGTTATTTTCTCTGTCAAACCAAAAATTTATTTCTGAACCATTTTTTAGATAAAACGACCTTGATAGTCCTTTAATTATATAGTATCCACAATTATGAATCTCACCTTCTTTTATTAATACAGTACCTTTTGGCATATACTCTACAGATATTTTATCTGTTATAGCTTTTAAATCTTTATACGTAATATCTTGATTGAAATAACGCTTAAGAAATATATTAATATATGTCATAATATTATCATCAAACTTCTTCATAATGGTATGCTTTATTATCCATTAACAATTACTGTACCCAAATTTATTAGATAATATTATTTTAAAAGGTCAACGTTATAAATCAGAACCAATTTTTTTGGAAAAAATAATTTAGAGAGATCTGCTAATTGATCGTATATCTGTGATATATATTATTATGATATTGTATTCTCTTCAGATAGAGAAGTTAATTGATTTTGAAATTGAGATAAGGTAAAGAAAAAATATTAGGGCTGTTGTTAAAGTACTACAAAAAATATCTATCCTTAAACTATTTTTTAGGATAGATATTTTTAAGTTATTCATTAGTTTGTTTACTTCTGTAAATCTCTGTTCGCATTTTTATACTCATTACTATGAATTAGCTCCCAAGCTGCTTTTAACTCAGAAGATGAGAATCCGTTATCTTCAAGATTTACCTGTTTAACCTGATCTTTTAATCTGTACTTTTTATCGGTACGATAAGTTTCCATGACCTGCTGAGCACGATCTGTTTCACATATATTAAAGAATAATGACTCATCATATATTACAGTTCTCATAACCCATTTAAGATCATTAGCACTAAAACACGCTTTCCCTTCGTCAGGATGATTAAGCCCAAAAAGATGTCCTACTTCATGTGCAATAATATTTCTTGTAGCTCCATTTACATTTAGTACTAAAGCTCTATGTGGACAACCTCCAGCATACCCACCTGTTGGTCCTTCATCCATTAATAAAATACGGAATTTATCCTGATCAATCTTTGTTGTTTTTCCTGTTGGACTACCTTTCTCATCAGTAATCTTATATGTTTTTCTGGCTAGTGTAGGGTCAAAAGTCATCTGTCCTCTTGTTCCTGTAAAGTATGTTATATAATCATAGTAATCGCCACCTGAGTAGGTGTCAGTCATTGGTAATTCAATGTTTATAATTTCAATATCCTGGGCATTAAATGACATACCAATTTGCAGCATCATTGGATTTACTGAATATTTATCCCAACCTGTAAAGAAAGATCGTATTCTATCTTCAGACATTGTAACACCATGTCTTTTACCTCCTCTGGCAACATAGATAACAGGTTTAACAACATAAATCTTATTATCCTTTAAACGTTCTTTTAATTCTGTAGGCAGATCAACAGCTGGTTTGTTATTATCACCTCCTCCAGAACCATCATTAGGGTTGTCGTCACTATTGTATTTTTTTTCAGAACATGCAGATAGTACAAGTATTGCTGCACAGATAATAATAGAATAAAATTTTCTCATTGTAATACTCTTTAGTAATAAATCCGATTAAGAACATATATGTAAATTAACCGAATAGTAGATTTTGTTTTAAATTAAGCGCATCTATAACCTATAACATTAGATTATGCTGCTAAGATAGAATAAAACAATAATAGTTGTGCATGCTGTTATGTAAAAAATATGAATAAAATATACCCTAAATCATATTTATCTGTCTGTCAGAATTTCATAATATATGAGAAAATATCAGCACCCTGTTCAAGATTTAATTTCTGTCTTAATCTTGATTTTGCAACATTCACCGATTTTGTTTCAATTGCTAAAAGGCTTGCAATATCTGGGTTCGACATGTTTAATCGGAGCATAGCACATATCTTTCTTTCATTAACAGATAGGTTTGGATGTTTAATATTTAATCGTTCAAAGAAATCTGAGTGTAGCTCTGAGAATCGTGTCTCAAACTCATCCCATCTGGATATTTTTGTTCCTGATTCTGTTTTTGATATTATTTGTTGTAGTGCTCTAATACTCTGTTGCTGTAATTTTTCATTTAATATAAATTGTTTTAAATCAGAATTAATATCGTTCAGAATATTTATCTTCTCAGTATGTTTAATTGATGCATTTAATAGCTGATTGCGTTTTACATCTAAGTCTTTCTCTATTAACTCCCTGTTTAACTGACTAATCTTCATTTTGTTATTTTTCCTGACTAAGATATAAAGTAGTATAACAGCAATAAACAGTGCGGATATAATAAATACAATAACAGTAAGATATGTGCTTTTTGACTTTTGGGCTTCATATTTTAACTCAGTCTCCAGTTTCTCTTTGTTATATTTATCTTCTGATTCAGCAACCTTTGCCAAACTCTGATATGTATACATACTATCTCTTACATCAATGTAACTCTTACAGTACATATATGATCTCTTAAAATCTTTTTTAGCAGCAAGAGTTCTTGTCCACTCTCTAAGGTATTCAGCTTGTATATAAAAAGGATAATTGTTAAATATCTTTTCAAGTTTCATTAAAACCTTATATGCTTTATCATATTTGTCTAAAGAATTATACAACTCTCCAATTATTATACTTGTCTGTATAACCCCTAGAGAATCAGCTATCTCCTCTGATAATTTTAACGACTGAGTAAGATTAGATTCTGCTTCCTTATACTTATCTTTAAAAATATATAATCTTCCAAGATTGTGATGAATAACAGATTGTGCCTGAATGCCATGAATACTCTTTTGCGAAACAGCATCAAGCAGTAAATAATTATTAATAGCAATCTTATAATACTCCTCAGCTTTATCATATTCAAATGTATAGTAGTTATATATATCAGCAATAGAGCTATATATATTAGGAATCTGATGCTTTATATTCAGACTCATATAAAGCTCAATAGATTTATTATATGAGTCTAAAGCTTTTGATACCAATCTCATATTGCTATACACCATACCCATATTAAAGTATACATCAGCAAGAATAATACTATCTGGTTTTAAACTTAGTATATCAATATATGTATTAATAGCCTTATCGGGCATATCCTCAATACGGTATATCTTTCCCCTTAATTGTAATGACGATAACCTTGCAATACCATTTTTGTCTGTTCTCCATACGGAGTCAAGAAGTTGCTCGTATTTTGCCGACTGTTTAGTATCATACATAAGTGTTTTTAAACCAATGGTATAATTCAGATCTACTATATCATCAATACTACTGCTACTTTTTAGTACCTGTTTAAGGGAGTCTATAGTTTTTGTCTGAGCAATTGCGTTAAGCCATAGTAACGAGCATATTAGCATGGTATAGTATCTGATGTGCGTCATAATAGAAGTTGTTGTTGATGTCGAATTTTATAGTGTAAATATACAAAAAGTAAGATATCTAAACATAGATTATAATATGTCTCAGCTTATTGGTTTTATAATTTTGTGTTGGAATATACCTGCAATATTTATATATGTTTAATTGTAAGCATGTTTAGTGGTACTTTCTGTTATCTTTTTATTATGTAAAAATTGCAACTTTTAAGCACTCTAAAGCGTACTATAAAAGGTACTTAAATACATTAAAAATGCGACCTCGGAATGTTTTATTAGTAGTTTGTCTTCTAGTTGTGCAATTTGTTTTTTCTCAAAGTAATGTAGATAACTATTTTAGCGAAAGTCAATTTAATAGCTTTTTTCCTTATATAAATAATTATACAAAGGTTCCAGGAGGAGAGGGATACAATTTGGAAAATGAATCACTGTTTACATATACCTCATTTTTGCAGGCATGTAATACCTTTCCTGAATTTGTAGGATCTGATAATCATGATGTAAATAAACGTGAGTTGGCTGCATTTCTTGCACATGCCTCATTCTATACAAACGATGCCTGGTCTTCGTTAACATATACAGAAGGATCGGATAGGTACAAAACAGGATTTATGAAACCCTTCCGGAAACCCTATAAATCAGCAATAGTACATTCTGAACGTTCAGAAATGTATCCCGCAAAAGATGGTATATCTTATCATCCAAGAGGTTTAATGGGTATTGAGGGTAACTACATGTATGGCAAATTAAGTGAATATCTGTATGGTAACAAGAGTATACTGCTGGATAATCCTGACAAAATATTTGATGATGGAGTTACATTCTTTAAGGCTGCTCTTTGGCAATGGATGACACAGTTGGGACGAATGCCATCATGTCATCAGGTAATGACAAATAACTCAACACTAACACCAAAGCTCATTACTGCAAATAGCTGGACTGCCGGATTTGGTCTTACAATAAATATATTAGCAGGTGATGTAGAAGGGGGACTTAATATTGATCCTGAAGATTCAGATATACTATGGGATCTTAAACAGATTCGATACAGAACAATAATGAGGATTGGTTTTTATAAAAGATATTGTACCGTTTTCGGTGTTTTTGATAATACCGAAGTGTTAGACTGCAATCTTATGAAACCTGTAACTAAGGTAGATTTAGGACTTATTCCTATTGAAATATTGCGTTGGGAGGATGATAAAAGAGATGCAGGGTGGTTTTATAAATATGATTTTGTATCATATGATGGTAATATAATGTACTGTACAAATGTATATGAGTTTAATGAATGGTCTAAGATCAAACCAGAACCACAGAAAGAGTATGTTCAAACATTCTCTAAATGGAGAGTCTTTAATGTCGAAAATATACCTGTTTCAGCTATTAGAATTAAGGATGCTGTAGGACAAACTATTGATAATAACTCACTACTTACGCTTACAGCTCCAACCACGTTTAAGATAGACGCATCAGAATCTGAGAACGGAGTTTCATACAACTATCTTATAAAGTACAGTAACAATGCCGAACAAAAAATTAATAGTAACAGTAATCTTTATCAGTTAGATATTGATAAAAACGGGCTATATACTGTTCGTGTTCAGACAGTGAATTCAGACGGATTCCCGGGAGAGTATTCTGACGTAATAGAGTTCAACATATCTGGACTTACAAATGTAAATCCCGAATCAAAAATAGATATAACTGTAGATGGTAAAGTGGTAAATACTGGTAACACAGAGTATCTGTTTCTCCCTTATCAGATAAAACTTAATGGAAAAAATTCAACCGATGCTGATGGTGTTGTAAAGAAGTATCGGTTTACGGTTGATAAAGGAGCAGGAGAGGAGGAACTTAATGAATACTCATCGTTATCTGCCTTTTATTATAATGTGGAGAGTGTTGGAACATATACGTTTAACCTCTATGTACTAGATAATAACTTGGGGGAGGATAAATCAGATAATTTTACACTAATTATACAACCTGATGATTATGCCAATAAACTGCAAAAATCTGTGCAGAAAAGTGTAACCGATGGGATGGGAATTAATGCAGCCTTTGAATCTGGTAATGATGTGGATATATTTAAGTTTACGGTTGAGACATCTGGAAAATACAGCTTTCTTTGTTCTGGAGATTTTGATACATATGGAGAACTGTATAACGACTCCTATGATGTTTTGTATAATAATGATAACGGAGGGAGTGGGAACAATTATCATATAACAAGATACCTTAATGAAGGAAATTACTACCTTAAGACAACTAATACTGAAAGTAAAACAGGTAACTACTCTATAAACGTATCAATAGCTCCTGGAGAATCAACTGATGACTATTCTGACATACACACTGGTGCTGAGATTATAGGTATTAACACGAATAAAAATGGTGTAATTGAAACTGATGATGATGTCGATTGTTTTAAGATAATTATCCCGGATAAGGGAAGACTAAGACTCTATACATCAGGAGATATATTTACACAATGCAGGATTGAGGATATAAACGGAGTTGAGCTTTATAGATCGGTTAACCAATCCGGTAATCTTGATATAGAGAGATTCTTTGATCCGGGAACCTACTTTGTTAAATTAAATATTGGCGATTATAAAACTGGAAATTATGTGTTAATGAACAACTTTGTTGTAGATGATTATCCTAATACTATGCAGGAATCTATATCTGTAAATGTAGTATCAACAATAAATGGTAATCTGGAAAATGAAAACGATAAGGATGTGTTTGTAATTGATATACCAGAAACGGGACGCCTATCTATTGATAAAAATGGATCGTTGGATATAAGAGCGAGACTTTTGGACAAAACAGAAGATGAATTGATAAATATTGTTATAAACTCAACAGATAATCTCAGTTTATGGATAGAGCCGGGAATATACTATTTAGAGGTTAACATTATAGAGGATAATACAGGTAACTATTCGCTTACAACATCTATTGCCGAACCCGATGAATCAAAAACAGTATTTGATTATCTTACAGAGAGCATATACAATGAGATGTTTCCTAAACGTAATGGTTATTCTCGCTCTGATGTTGTTAATGCGCCATGGACTAATATACCAAATGATAAACTTTTTAATTACCAGAATCTGGTAGATGCTTCAAAGGATCCTCTTTTTGAGAAATTCTCAGCCGAGGGTACAATTGTACAACGTTTGCAGGAATTGGCAGCATTTCTTGCAAATATGTCGCATGAAACAACAGGTGGATGGGAAGGAGCCCCTGGAGGAAGAGATATCTGGGGATTTGTATTTCCTGCTGAGGTAGCCTGGAAGGATTATGATAGTACAGAACCAAATGCTCAACCCGGATATGTTTCACCAAGTACCGAATACCCACCAGCCAATAAGCAGTCCTATCACGGACGTGGACCAATACAGTTATCTTGGAACTATAACTACGGGCAGTGTAGTAAATATATCTATGGCGATGTAAATACACTATTAGAAGATCCTGATCGTATTTTAACCAATGGTAAACTGTTCTTCCAAACTGCTTTATGGTTTTGGATGGTTCCGCAGGGTAAAAAGCCATCGTGTCATGGTGCTATGATTGAACGTTGGGATGCAGAACAGGAGGTATCACAAGAGATACGGGATTTTAATAAATTGCATTTTGGTTTCGGACTTACAATAAACATTATAAACGGAGGGCTTGAGTCAGGACCATCTAACCTTAATCATGAAGGGCCTGATGACAGAGAACATTTCTACAGAAGGTACTGTAGAATACTAGGTGTATCTCCGGGGAAGAATCTATCTACGAGAGAAATGACACCATTTAACGGACTTAAGAATCCCGATACACCATCAGATGACGAAGGTGTTACAGGTGACGGTACAGCAGATTACTGGGATCTTAATCCAGTGATTGCAGACAGAGAGTCGTTAGAGGAGGAGACACTCCTGAAAAAAGGATCGTATGCACTGTATAACAATGTAGTATATAAGAACAGAGACAATGATATTATATATTCACAGACTGATTGGGTACCACTACCGCCCGGATCGTGGGCTTGGGAAGAAAAATCAGCAATAAGTTCTGATGAGTTCCCTGTATGTAACTTCAGAATAATGGATAATGGTAATGTTGTGCAATCGGGAGGAACTATAACAAAGAGTGAACAGTTTACTATAAATCTTAATCAGGCTCTATGTACTGATAATAATAATGCTATAGCAAAATATATAGCCATAGTAAAATATAGCGACGAGTCCTATACTGATCTGGAGATAGGAGACACCCCATACTCTTATAATATTTATAAAAATGGCGATTATACATTTAGGTTTAAGGTTGTAGATTCTGATGGTTATCCTAGTTTTTGGCAAACATATACTATAACAGTAAATGGATTACCAAATGTATTACCTGTTTCTGATGTAGAGATATATGATGGTGATAACCAACTTGAAGATGGCAGTACAATATATGTAAAAGCCCCATATAATATTACAATTAATGCAGGTAAATCAAAAGATGAAGATGGTAGTGTCTTTGAGTATAAACATTTTGTTAATGATGGAACAGGATTAATAAATATAAATAGCTATCAAGCTGAAGAAACTGCAAACTATACAATTACATCATTTGGTAATATTGTTTTTAAAACAAGAGTTAAAGACAATATCGGTGGAGAAAGTAACTTCTCAAATGCCATATCAATTAATGTGTATGAAGATGATCATTCAAATAGTATTGAGAATGCCACAAGTCATCAGCTTAATGAGATATCATCTAATAAACTTGAGTATGCCGAAGATACAGACGTTTTTATTCTAAACATATCTGACGAAGGTAAACTTATTATAAACTCTACAGGCGATGGAGATACATATGCAAGATTACTGAATAATGAAGGAGATATATTGGCATTAGATGATAACTCTGGTTCACGGAATAACTTTAAGATATCACGTGCTGTTAAAGCTGGGGTATACTACTGTAGTGTAAACAGCAATAGAGGCGATGTTACAGATTATAATATATCGGTAAGTTTTGTTCAGGAACAGATAACAGACGATTATGGTAATTCAATATCAGAAGCACATCCTGTTACCATAGGAAAACTACTTAGTGGTAATATAGAGCTCGAAACAGATGTTGACTACTTTAAGTTTGTTCTGCCAGATAAAGGCGCTCTACTTGTTGAGTCAGAGGGTGAACTCAATACAAAAGGTATACTAATGAACTCTGTCGGAGAGGTTATAAAAGAAGATACAATTGGTGGAGTAGGAGAGAACGTTGGAATAACAAAATTTCTGAATGCAGATACATACTATTTTAGCATCACAATTGAGAATCTTGTTACAGGAAGTTATCAACTATCAAGTAGGTTTAATCTTGACGATCACTCTAATACAGAGGATGGAGCAACCTTGTTACAAATTAATACCGATATATCAGGAAATATCGATTATAAAGATGACGTAGACTGCTTTGAGATAAATATACTATCAGATGGATTATTGAATATTCCTGAGGGAGACCTATTATATACCATTAGTAAAGATAACTATGTGTTTGTAAATGCAAAGAGCTCTGTTAAGCATTGGCTGGAAACTGGCAAATACTACTGTAAGGTTACAAAACCAACAATTGGAGCATATAATCTTAACTTTAGCTATACTCAAACTACTACACCACCTTTGGTATCTGAACTTATTACAGCCGATTCATGGTTGGAGATGTTTCCTAATATTAATGCCTATAGTGTAAAAGGAAAGACCAGATATAATTTTGATGATGTTACTGTGGATGATCTGTTTAAATACGACAACTTTATTAATGCAATCTCGCACGATAAGTACTCTGGTTTTGCTTCAGAAGGAAGCGTTGTTGTCAGATTAAGAGAATTGGCAGCATTCCTTGCAAATACATCGCATGAAACAACCGGTGGATGGGGAGGATACGAAGAAGGTGCTGAGCGATATAACTGGGGATACGTGTTTCCGCGTGAGGTACAAGCACAAGCAAATAAAGAGCACTATACCGATGCAGGTAATACAGCATATCCGCCTACCGATGGAAAATACTATTATGGCCGTGGACCTATTCAGTTGTCGTGGAACTATAATTACGGACAGTTCAGTAAATTCTTTTACGATGATGAAACGGTACTTCTGAATAATCCTGATAAGATATTAAACGAAGGTCCACTCTTTTTTCAATCGGCACTGTGGTTTTGGATGACTCCACAAGGACAAAAACCATCGTGTCATGGAGCAATTATTGGTAACTGGGATGCAACAAATGTTATCTCAGAAAAGATGCGTGAATATAATAACCTGTTCTATGGATTTGGTCTTACTATAAATATAATAAATGGTGGTCTTGAGGCTGGAAAACAGAACGAAGAACAGCGCAAGAAAGTATACGACAGGATAGGATTCTATAAACACTTCTGTAAGATACTTAATGTATCACCTGGCGAGAACCTTGATGTGTTAGATATGAATGCATTTACAGCACTTAAATATGCCCCTGGCGAAGGTGGTGATAATAACACCGGAGGAGATTCAGATAAAAAGATAATTGATATATCAGAAATCCCAAAACTATCAGAGATAACAACCAATAACTGCGATAAAGGAGCCTCAGGAAGTTCAGGAGAGTTTGCTCAGTATTTTAAAGTTAACTCAATATTCCATAATGATCAGATTATTAAATGGAAATGGGACTGTTCTGCCATTGAAGGAGTTCCGGTTGATGGAGATAACAAATACTATAAGGTAGTAAGCGGACCAATTACATCAATAACACTGAATGATATAAAAGATAATTGGGCATTTGATGAAGTAACTATTAATACCGATGATTTTCCTGATGTGGGCTTAACTCTTACATACGGAGAAAATACTATAGTAAACAGTACCCAGGTAGATACCGATGAACCTATCTATATTAAAATAAAACCAACAGTAAATCATGACAAAGATATTATTAGCAATAACTATTTTGTAAAATTTAATAACCAAGAGTATAAAAAGCTCGATATAGAACCAGATAAAATCGAAGCTATATATAAGCTAATTGTAACAGGAGAGTATAAAATAAAATATCAGGCTGTAGATGCAGACTATAATGCTAATAGTAAAGAGATAGCTTTTACTGTTACCGGAAATATGCCAAACGTAAAGCCTGTTGCTAAAGTAAGATTAACCGATGGAGATACAGAATTTACGAATAATAGTATTGTCTATTATAAACTACCTCATATAATATCAATTAATGCTTCCGGATCTACAGATATTGACGGAACCGTATCTAAGTATGCGTTTTATGTAGATAATGGTGTTGCACTTACAGAGATATCAGATTTTGTATCATCACATAATATAAACTATCAGATAGAGTCGGTAGGAGTATATCGTTTTATGACAAAGGCAAGAGATAATGATGAGTCTGATAGCGATTTCTCAACCGCAATAAGTATTGATATAAGGGAGGAGGATCACGGAAATATACAGGATAATGCAACAGTGGTTACCCTTGGTAAACCTGTAATATCAAGATTTGAGTATAGTAATGATATAGACTACTTTAAGGTAATTATACCAAATACAGCTAACTACATTATTAAAACCACAGGAGCTACAGATGTAATCGGCAGACTTATTCAGGGCGAAACCGAGATTTATTATGACGACAATAGTGGAGCTGGAAATAACATATTTATGTTTCAAAAACTTGATAAAGGAGTATACTATGTTAAACTTTCAGAAGCGTCTGGATTAACAGGCGATTATGTGTTTAGTATATTGGAGAATAACGACAATTCAGACATTACTGATCCGCAAATTACATGGGGATCAGAAGATACATACGACTTTATCGATATAATTGATGTAATAAATAAAGCAGAATACGACGCATATTGGGCTGTACTGGATGATAAACCATTTAAACTTGGGCAACCAATATATGAGAATATATTCTCCAATCATCAATTATATATATATACCTCAAAAGATGATGTTGTAGAGAAAAAAAGTTTCGAATTCACTGTAACACCTAAGAATTATGGTAATAAGAAGTTTATAGCATATTATCCAACATGGATGCAGTATAAACATGGTAAAGCTAAGTTTACTCCAGATCAGATTAACCCACATCTTTATACCCACATAGTATATGCTTTTCTTGATATAGGATATGATGTAAATAGTGCCGGAAAACCTTCGGAACCATATAATTTTCAGATAAAAGGTTGGGAATGGAACGATTTTAACAACGATAGCGGTACAGAGAATGGTATGGTTAAGCGTATAAATGATCTTAAGAATGAAAATACTGATCTTAAATTTTTAGCAAGTGTAGGAGGATGGACATTTAATGACCCCAAAGGGCGCGAATGGATATTTACAACCATATGTTCTAAAAAAGAGTACAGAGATCAATTTATAGAGATGGTAATAGACTTCTGTAGAGATAAAAACTTTGACGGTATTGATATTGATTGGGAATATCCTGGACTGGCAGACAGAAATGCTACACTTGATTCTGATGGAAATATTATACCTAACTCATCACATGATGATTTTACAAACTTTGCATTGTTGCTTAAAGAGATGTCAGAAGCATTTACGGATGAGGCCGCAAATACAGGTAAGAATAGATTAACACTTTCTGTAGCGGTAGGTGTTAACTCATCAAAAAATGCAGGATACGATTACAGCGAGATAAAAAAATATGTTGACTGGATAGGGTTAATGTCATACGATTATAACGGAGCATGGAATCCTGTTACAGGAGCACAGGCTCCACTGTTTAGTAATGATAACATGTCGGTAGATGCTACACTTAAACTATTTACAACAACATACGGAATACCGGAAAGTAAACTCGTTTTAGGTTTACCATGTTATGGTAGAGGATGGTCAGGAGTTTCTCAGCCTCAGTTTGGTGCTTCAGCAACCGGACCTTCGCCTGCTACACAGTATATAAATGCAAAGGGATCAATTGCATTCTATGAGGCACATGATTTTATAGTATCTGGTGATGGTACAGTCAGATACTGGGATAATGGAAGCAAAACACCATTTATACATAATGATAAAACTAATGTACTATTTAGTTACGACGATGAGGCATCGTTGCACTATAAAATGAAGCATGGATTTACAGAGTATCCTAATCTGGCAGGAGTGATGTTCTGGGATATGACTCAGGATAACTTCTTTGATGAAGAGAATCAAAATTCATTACAGACATTGGTAAAAAAACACTTTACCTCTGATATGAATATGAAACCGATAGCTAAATTCAGATTAAAAGATGGAAATAGTACCATAAATAACGAAGATTTGATTGATAAAACCGATGCATTTGATATAACAATTGATGCTTCAGCTACAGTAGATGTTGGCGATGTAATAAGTAAATACTTTTATTACCACAAGGTTAATGGAGAAACAGATTTTGAACTTATTAGTAGTGAAACAAACAGTAGTTTAAACCATAATATAAGTGATAACGGAACACACTATTTTGCAGTAAGAGCCCAAGACGATGATGGATTGATGAGTGACATGAGCCTTGTTAAAACTGTTATTGTTAATGGATTAGATAATGATATCCCGGTTGCGGCGATGGTGGTAAAACTTAATATTGAACCATTAACAGACGGACAAACATTAAGGGTGAAACTGCCTGCTACAATTACAGTTGATGCCTCAGAATCGGGCGATGATGACGGAACTATAGTAGAGTATATATACACAGTTGATGGTACAGAAACAAAATCGGTATCGTCTGATTTAAGTTTTGAAGCTACAGAATATAAGCAGTATAATATTAAACTTAAAGTGCTTGACAATTACTCCGGAGAGAGTACAGAGAAAACAATATCATATACACTTACAGAAAACACAAAACCTGTTGCCGGTATCAAGGTAAAAAGAAACGGCACTGAATTAGCTGATAACGATCAGATAAAAACGGAATCGTTTCCTGTTGAATTTGTTGTGGATGCCTCAACATCAACAGATACTGAAGGCAATATTGCAGAGTACCAGTTCTTTGTAAATGGTGTTCAGATTGATGACTGGAAAACAGCAGCTACCAATAATATAAAGGTGAACGACTACAATAAATACACCTTTGCTGTTAAGGTAAAAGATCAGGATGGTTTAGAGAGCAATCTGTCAACAACAATATCTGTTACAGTATCAGAGGACAACCCAAAACCAGAAGCGGCATTGGTTGTTAAAAAAGGATCGGAACAACTATCGCAGAATGGCATTATTGTAAGTGAAACTTTGCCTGTAAATATAGTGTTTGATGCAAGCGGATCAACAGACGATAAAGAGGTATCAAAATATATGTACTATGTAAATGGAGAGAGTGTTACCGATTGGATTGATGATGACAACCACACATATCCTGCAAGTTCATATGGCGACTATAAAGTTAAGATAAAGGTTAAGGACAATCAGGATAAAGAGAGTGAATTTACCGAAGAATTTGTGTTTAAAATAGCAAACGAAAACGAAAAACCTACTGCAATAATTGTAATAAAACAGAGTGGTACAGAGGTATCGGATAATGATAATATAGAGGTTGCTTCATTACCAATTGATATAGAGTTTGATGCCAGTGGATCAACAGACGATTCGGCAGTGGGGTATTACAAATTCTATGTGAATAATGTTAGTGTAACCGACTGGATTACCAATAGTAAATATGTACACTCAATAACATCATATAACAGCTACAAGGTAAAGGTGATGGTTAAAGATAATGCCGGACTGGAGAGTGAATATTCATCTGAGATCAATTTTACTGTGGCAAAAATAAATGAAAATCCGCAGGCTAAATTAATAGTAAGATATAACGCTAATCAGGTAATGACTGATGATAAGATTGTTGCCTTGTCGTTACCAGTTAATATTGAGATGGATGCAAGTGGTTCAACAGATGATTCAGGTGTATCGGAATATAAATATTTTGTAAACGGAAATAGTGTAACCGGTTGGATTACAAATAATATATACACCTATGAGGTAACAGCATATGACGAATATACCTTAAAGGTTAAGGCTAAAGATAACCAAGGTAAAGAGAGCGAGTTTACAGCGGGATTAACCTTTAGAGTAAAAGCTCCTAATGTAAAACCATTAGCGCAGTTAAAAATATACAGATCAGGAACAGAGCTGAGTAATAATCATATTATAACAGAAGATAATCCGGGTGTTACTATTACATTAAATGCAGAAGCTTCATCAGATGCCGATGGTACTGTTAAGAAATACAGATATTACAATGGTAATAATGTTATTAAAGACTGGACAACAGAAGCCACCTTTGATTACACCATGTCTGAATTTAGCAGTTATAACTTTAAGATAGCAGTTATAGACAATGAAGATCTGGCAAGTGATATCTCTGAAGCGATAAATATTAAACTTAATAAAAGGCCAATAGCTGTTGTTACACTATTTAAAGAGGGCGTTAAGTTAACTGATAATGCTGTAATAGACTTTAATACTGGAGCTATTGTTCTTAATATTAAAGGAGATGAATCAACAGATGATGCCTCTGTTAGCGAGTACCTGTATAATGTTAATGGTACCGATCTCGACACTTGGGGATCTTCTGCCGTCAAGCAATATACCGTAACATCAAGCGGAACATATACCTTTAAGTTAAAGGTTAAGGATAACGACGGAGCTATAAGCGATTATAGCACACAAATTACCCTTATTGTAAATGCACTGCCAACAGCAACACTTTCATTGTCATATAATGGTAATACCATTACCAATAATCAAATTATAAACGCCTCGTTAGCAGATCATGATATCGTAATTACAGCAACAGGTAACGATACCGATGGAGATATTGCCAAATATAGATTTATAGTTAACGATATTGTACAACAAGACTGGCAGGATAATCATCAATACACCCACAATATAAGTTCGTTCGGAACCTATGCATTCAGAGTGCAGGCCAAGGATAATAATGGAGCTATTGGTCAGGAATCCGGAAAAACAGTGATGACATTAAATAGGATACCCGTTGCCGGATTAACATTGGTATACGACTCTAATCCTCTGTTGAATAATGGTGTAATTGAGACAGAGACATTACCTGTTACGGTTACTCTAAAAGGCGGTACATCAACAGACGATGGCACAATAACCAGATATAACTTTTTTGTAAATAATATCTCTAAAACTAATTGGCAAACAGAGTCGGAATATACATTGCAGATAAACGAACACAGTAACTATAAGATAGAGCTTAAGGTAAAGGATAATCACGATATAGGTAGTGAATTATCAGAGTCAATTACATTTACTGTAAAATCGCCGGAAGAGAATATAGCTCCAATAACAAGATTCAATGTGAAATATAATAACCAGATATTAAACAATAATGATGTTGTTACAACGAGTACAAAGAGTGTAATATTAGAACTAGATGCATCTGAGTCGTCAGATCCGGAGAGTGATGATATTGAATACAAGTTTATTATAGATGGAGAGGAGCCCGATTTGTGGCAACAGGATGCTACATTACAATTTACTACAGATGAATTTAGAATATATAAATTTAAGGTTAAAACAAAAGATAGTCAGGGTAATATTGGAGATATATCAGAGACTATTCAGATAAAAATTAATAGTAAACCAATAGCAGATATTCTTCTGAAACATAACGGTACTGTGATAGATGATAACTATGGTTTCAGTATAAATAATGAGGTTATTAATATTGTACTTGATGCATCGCAATCGTTTGATGAAGAGAGTACCAAGTTGCTGTATATGTTTAATATTAACGGAACCGATACCGGTGAGTGGAGCTCAACATCGCAGGGCAGCTATAAACTGAGTGGATCCGGTAGTTATGTATTCAGAGTTAAGGTAAAGGATGAAGACGGAGGAGTAAGTGATCTGTCGGTAATGAGAAGTGTAACTATTAATAAGATACCTAAAGCAAAACTTAAGATAAAAACAGGTAATGAATATCTGGTTAACGGACAGGTTATTATTAGTAGTGCACCAAACTATATATTAGAGCTTGATGCAGGAGAATCATTTGATGCAGAAGATAATATAACCATGTATAGATTCTACAGAGACAATGAACCTATCTCTGATTGGCGGGCAAATGCAAAACTGCTATATCCGGTTTCGGAGTTTAATGATTACAGATTCTATGTGGTTGTAAAAGACGATTATGAAGCCGAAAGTGAGAGGTCAGATGTAGCAATGGTTAGAATAGAGAAACTGGTTATTGGTATAGCTCCTAATCCTAAGTTTAAAGTACTTTACAAAGATGAAGCAGTGGTTAATAACCAGAATATAAATATTGGTGATGGTTTTGATATTATAGTTAATGCGGCAGAATCATTTGATCCCGATGGATTTATTGATAAATATAAACTGTTTGTTAATGATCAGGAAGTAACAGGTTGGGATACAGAACCAAAACTTAACTACTCTGTAACAAAAAAAGGAGATTATAAAGTAAGCATACAGGTAAAAGATAACGATGGAAACATTAGCAATATGTCGTCATCTATTAGATTTACAGCAGGAGTGTTTGTTAGTACCGTGGCAATGAATAAAAACTATATAGGCTTCACAAAACAGGTAGAGTCTCCGGGCGATATGGTATATGATAGATGCGGATTGATTAATACTGGAGGATATATGGTTACAATAACAGAAATAACCAGTCCGGAATATCCGTTTAAGCTTAAACCAATAGATCTGCCTTATGAGCTGGACATAAGCGATACGTTATGGGTTGATGTTGAAGCATCACTTGATAAAGCAGGAGAGTATATAAGTACGTTTACAGTAAAAACATCGGTTAATGAGATGGACGTAAGGGCATATATCAGGATATATGAGATGAACTATAATATTACACTCTCGCCATCAGGAATAAGTTATGGTAATATTACCGATGAACAAGATGTTAACCCTATAAAGGTAGTTGTATCAAACAATACAGATAATAAGATAACACTTAATAGTGTTGAGTATCCTGATGCACCATTCCTTATATCCAATATACCACAGCTACCATACCAGATAAAAGCAAACACATCGTTTGAGTTTAATGTACATATTAAAGATGTTCCGCAAGGTTTTGTAACCGATTCACTGATATTTATCTACTCAAAGGGTAAATCCTATATTCCTTTAGATGTATTAAAAACTACATCAACAATTGCTAATGACAACAAAGTTGACAAAGGAGAGTTTATAATAGTCTATCCTAATCCGTTTAGCGATAGCTTTATTATAGAGATAAGAAGAGACTACACAGAGGCAATAGTTAAGATATTTGACAGTAACGCACGTAATATCTTTAACCAAACATATACCTATCAGAGCAGTATCGAATTGTCAGAACTTAATGTATCTGCAGGGGTATATATTATTGAGATAACAATAGATGGTAAGGTATTTAAAAAGGTTGTGGTAAAGATAGAGTAGATTATTAATAACTAATAAGGATATTAAGGATGGCTCCATAATACAGCCATCCTTTTTCTGTGTATATAGTAGTCTGAAATATCAATAACCCTTTGCTTTAGTACATTAACCTGCCATTAACACTTCATTAACAGAAGTACCTGTACATAATATGTTTCTTTGTAATGGTAATTAATAATAAGATATTGCTTTAACCAGAGATCTCAACGTTAAACAGTATCTATTACAAGATAGTTTTAACATACAGAAAGAAGTCGTTTTAGCACATTGTACGAATTATAAATGTAAAGACCCGACTCCACTAACAGTATGTATAAAAGGCATAAAAAGAATAAGATAACTAATAAAAAATGAATTATGAGTAAACAATTTATCTACAATATTACCGGTGTAGTGCTGCTTATCCTGTTATCGCAGTGTAGCAATAAACCAACAGCAAAATACAAAAACGATATAGATAATATTGCAGAGGCAGTAAATATCATAAAAACATATGGTGGCAAATTATGGCCAAACTATAACAAGATATCGTATAGTACACTGCTTGTTACAGATAGTATTGAGTTCCTATTTAACCACCCTGAACCAGGCAAAGAGTTTAAACCAAACGGATACAGTAATAAACTTAACACAGAGGTGTATACAAGAGATATTACACTAAACAGAGGGATACTTGCATGTTTTGGAATTGATAAAATCCCAACGGCAATAGTTGGTACTCCAAAAAATACAGACAGGAGTGGTGTTGAATGGATTATAACACTCGTGCATGAGTATTTTCATCAATACCAATCAACCTCTGAATACTACAAAATGGTTGACGAACTGGATCTTAAAGGCGACTGTAAAACAGGCATGTGGATGCTTAACTATGCGTTTCCTTATGAGAACAGTGAGGTAAAACAACAATTCAGAAGGTACTCAGAAGCGCTGCACAGATTGATACTCTCATTAGATAGCGGGAATGTAAACAGACTGTTTAATGAGTATATGGAAGAGAGGAACAAATTTAGATTATTACTCTCAGATAAGGACTACAGATACTTCACATTTCAGGTGTGGCAAGAGGGTATGGCACGATATACCGAATATAAGATACTGCATCTGCTGCTGAATGAACCAGAGCGCAATACAAAATTACAATACCCGACCAATGCCTATCGCGAATACATGAACAGACTTTTTAAACGTGAGACCAATAGACTTAAAAACAGTAGTCTCGACAAGCAGAAACGAGTATGCTTCTATACAATTGGGTTTGCCGAAGGATTACTGCTTGATAGGATAAATCCGGAATGGCGACAACAATATACCAAAGAACTATCAATTGATAATATGATAAAACAGAAAAATCATGAATAGAGTTATTTTAACAACAGTGCTGATACTTGTATCATCTGCAATATTGGCAAATAATAGTGCCATTGATACTAAAAAAGCAGAGAACTACTTTAAAGAGGTAAAGAGATTATGCGATAAAGATAACGGAGATGCCTGGGGAGTAAATATGTACGGGCCAATACTCTTTGTAGATTCTGATACAAGAGCTATTGTTGCCAATGTGCAGGATGCCAACGGACTGCTGAAAAAATCAGGTAATATATATGTAGGAAAATTCCCTGATAATCTGCCAATTGCAAATACAGCAACTACGTGGAGTGGTACCAAATGGACTATGGTAATATGGCAGTCGTTAAGTAGCAACAAGATTAACAGAGACAATCTGATAATGCATGAGTTATGGCACCGTATACAGATAGATATTGGCTTTCCGGGGGCTGCAACAGAGAACGGCCATCTGAATGAACTGAATGGTAGAATACTGTTAAAGATGGAGTGGATTGCTCTTGCAGAGGCTGTTAAATCTGACAAAGAGAAGAGGAGATACCACCTGAGTAATGCCCTGCAATTCAGGAATACCAGACACAATATGTTTGAAAAAAGCCAGCATAACGAAACCATATTTGAGATGCACGAAGGGCTGGCAGAACACACCGGACTAAGTTTGTGTGGTGCATCAGACAGAAGATTAAAGAAGATGTTGACTAACAGGGTAGATAGAGCACTAAACCGACACACCTTTATGATGTCGTTTGCATATATGTCTGGTGCACTATATGGTTATCTGCTTGATGCAACAGATGCCAACTGGCATAAGGAACTTACACCATCATCAGACTTTGGCGTATTGATAACAAAATATTACGGAACAGAGCCCAATAATAAGGAGCTGGATCAACTATATCTTGAGTATAAGGCTACAGATATGGTAAATGCAGAGCACATATATGAAGAGGAGATGCAGGCATTCCTGAACAACTGTACCAAACGATTTATTGATGAGGCAAAACTTATACTACCAATGAATATATGCCGTATATCATTTAATCCGCATACATTGGTACCTTTTGGCGAGCACGGAACAATATATAAAACACTTAAAGCATATGGCGATTGGGGTACACTACAGACCAGTAAAGGTGCACTTGTTGTTACAGACTGGTCAAAAATTATTGCCGATAAACCTTCTGCCAACAACAGATCAAACAACTGGACAATATCCCTTAATCCGGGTTGGGAAATTGTAAAAAAGAGCGACGGAAACTACTATGTTACCAAACAGTAATGCATAACACAGCAGGCAATGACTACTCATTGCCTGTTGCCTTTTAAACCTAACCATAATACAACTCTATACTATAACTGAACCTCCTGCCAATTTCTCTTTTACCTAAAGAATTTGAAAAAATATCTAATAAAAAATTGAAATCTGAATTTTTTTATATCTTTGCTGACTGATTAGTCAGTTTTTTATGGATAAGAGATTAAAAATATTAAATGCAGCATTGAATCTTTTTGTTAGAAATGGTATCGACAGTACTTCTACTGCTAAGATAGCTAAAGAAGCAGGTGTAGCTTCCGGATTGATATTTCACCATTTTAAGAATAAAGAGAATCTTGTAAAAGAGCTATATCTTTTTATCAAAGAAAAACTGGCAAATAATATTGGAGAGAATATTGATCTTGTAACCTTTACCGAAGCAAAATTTAAACGATTATGGCTAGAGAGTATTAAACAGGGTTTTGAGAATGTGTCTCAAATAAGGTTTCTGCATCAATATAACTATTCACAATACATTACGCTTGAAGAGAGAAAAGAAGGGAAAATGCTATTCTCAATGCAACGATCTTTTTTTCAGAATGGAATTGATAATGGAATATTAAAAGATATTGATCTGGATTTTATGACAGAATTTATCTTTGAACAGAGCCTGTTTATAATAATGTATATAGATGATAATAAGTTATATGAAAATAAACTTGAAGAGTGCTTTAATCTGGTAAGAGATATGTTTTTCAAATAAAAAATTTTTGAATAAAATATTGACTGATTGATCAGTTAAAAACTATCTGTTACTATATAATTAATTGCTGAGGTATCTCTTATACAGGTAATAGAACAAACAGATCGGTTCTGAATCAACCAGATAATGATTATGTCAGTATACCTGAGTGAATATAAATACGAGTTATATATAGGCAAATGAAAAAACAATTATAAACATATGAGAAAGACAATTTTATTAGTATTAACCTGTGTTTTGGTAATTGATACTTATGCACAAAAAACAGAAACTATGAATTCGCCAAAAATTAACTTTGAGATTTTAAAACAAGACCACTGGTCAGATCAGGAGAAGAGTAATGTATCAATAATTGCTGATTTTGTTCAACATATTATGAACGATCATAATTTTGATTACATATTAAAGAACTATGGTGACTCCCGATACTTACAACACAACAAAGGAATTCCTGATGGAGTAGCCGGATTAGTTGAATTTATAAAAAACAATTTTGCTAAACGGTATCCGGAGTACTCTTATGATGTTAAATGGATTGTGGCTAGCGGAGATATGGTAATAACTCACTCACATGTTACAACAAAAGCAAAACATAGAGGTAATGAAAAAAAGGGATTTATAATTACCGATACATGGAGATTAAAGGACGGCAAAATAGAAGAACATTGGGATGCTATTCAGGCAATTCAACCATCGTTAAGACTATTTATGTGGCTGCAAGGGGGTAAACACAGAAACTCAAACACACAGTTCTAGCTTATGAGATCGTATAAAGATAACGAAGCATGGAGTAGGATTAATGCGTTACTTCCGGAAAGTTTTCAGATTGCTGAGAGTAATATGCCTGTTGAAGAGCAGTGGGATTGGAGAGGAAATAAAGTACACCTGGATCGTTACCCAAATCCTGATGCCCAATACCGCATCTTCCTGCATCATGGAGTAGGAACTAATGGCAGACAACTCAATATGATTTTTGGTCATAAGATGGCCGCACTGGGTTATGATATAGTTGCAATAGACAATCTGGGATATGGCGAGACCGAAGTTAATCAAAAAGATATCACATATTCAGATTGGGTTCAGTTATTTGTAGACTTTATAAATTACGAAACCAAACGAGATAGAAAAAAAGTTATACTCTATGGGTTGAGTGCCGGAGGAATGATGACATATAACGCAGCTTGTTATTTAGATAATGTAGATGCAATAATTGGAATGTGTTTCTTAAAGAATGACAACAAGACTGTAGCAGCAAGAACCTCCAGATATCCTTTATTTAGTACGTTAGGAACTCCTTTTATGAGAATGTTGTCGGCAATAGGTTTTAAACGCCTGTTAAACCCTATGAAACTTGTCTCTAAAATGAATGCTTTGGTAAACAATAAAGAGGCTTTAAAAATATTCCTGAATGATAAATCCTCGGCAGGAGGATGGGTACAAACACAATTTTTGTACGAATATATGTCGTATAAGGCACTTATTCCTCCGGCAGAGTTTGATAAATGCCCTATATTACTTACTCAGCCAGACGATGATAGGTGGACTCCATATGAGTTGACAGAGATATCATTAAAAGACGTTAAAGCCCCGTTTACTGTAAAAATACTTGAAGGAGCCGGGCATTACCCTATGGAGGAGAACGGTTTGAATCAACTTATCTATTACGCTCATAAATTTATTCAGTCGTTAGAACAACCTCTATAAGTTATATCAGTAATATTTTATGCATAAAGATTTAAATGGTTAATGATAAGAGGCTAGATATAATACTCTTTATAGGAATGTAAAAAACGGTATAACCTTTAAAGAGTATCTGCCATCTGCTATAATCTCCATATGTAGCCAAAGAGCACTTTTGTATTGATATCAGAAAATCATAAATCCGGCAATATAGTATTCAGACAAAACAAACACAAAATGAGATAATCAATTAATAGTCTGTGTCCTATGCCGGAGATATCAACGTAATCTTTTAGTCAGAATCAAAAAGAGTAATAAAAGACTGTAAGATTCAACATAAATAGGCAGATATTCAAAATAAGAGATTATTGTAGTTGGCAGGCTATAAAAAGAGCACGGTAACTACTATGTTACCGGAGTGTAGCGTGCTATACAGCAGGCAATGACTACTCGTTGCCTGTTGACCTCTTAAATCTAATCATAATACCATTATCGTTAATTACAAATCCTGAATTACTAAACGTAATGCTGGTAAAGCCACTATTTGGTATCAGAAAAGTACGGTTATCAATACATATAAGCTCCATACTGTTGTACATATACCTACCACATTCAAATGTGATATCAGCAGTAACTATATCCTGATTTATATGCGCCACATAACCTCCGCTATACTTGTCTGTTGTTAACTCTCTGTTACTCTTAAGTAAGATATCTCTATAATAATCAGCTATATTAGCTATCAATCTATCCTGATTAACACTACTACTATTAGATAGAATAACAATAACCAACCCAATCTCCGGAACAACCTTATAAAAAGATCTGTAACCGGTATATAATCCGCTATGCTGTATTATCTGACTCCGTATATGTTCGGGCAACAGGAGCTTAGATGCTCTGTAATAACTATACAGATTGCCTGTGGTAGAGTAACCATTACCTGACCCCCAGAAATTGCGGAAGTTAAAATCTGGTGTATATACCACACTGCCTCTGATTGTAGAGAACCCTTTTGCATGACCTTTTACATGGCTATGATCTCCGTATAATCCTGTATCTGACATACCGTAAGGCGCAAATATTGTAGCCTTAAGATACTCATCTAATGGTTTACCTGAGATAGCCTCAACTATCCTTGCAAGAATCAGATAATTACTATTAGAGTAAGCTGTTCTGTTGCCTGGAGTAAAATCCAGCTTCCCAAAAGAGTTTATAGAATCAATAAGATCGTCGGGCTCTATAGGATAGTTCAGAAGCCACGGATTGTCATATCTGGCTATCCTGTTATGAATATCGGGCAGACCGGATTGATGATGAATAAGGTTATCTATAGTGATATCCTCTGAGAACATCACACTATTAAGATACTCTGATAATCTGCTGTTAAGCGATAAACTATCCTTATCTATCAAACTCAGAACAGCCTGTTTAATAAACAGTTTGGTAACAGATGCAATAGGATAAATAGTCTCACTACTATTCGCTGTTCTATGCGTTTTATCGCTAAAACCATATGCTCTGTCTACAATAACACTATCTCTGAACGCAACAAGTACCGATCCTGAAAAATTATCAGAAAAACATATATCATCAATAGCACTACTCAAATTATTATCCTCAATATGGCTGCTACTGCACGATGCAGACACTATAATCAGGAATATTGCAGAGAATATTATAAATCTGTACATACTGTGTTGGGCTTTTAACGTTTTAACCTAACTAATCTACAAAAAATATCTATAGATAGATAATCTGTCATATTGTAATAACTATCAGTTTAGCGGATAATACCTTATACATTAACCGCTTCGGAGGATTGTATACAACCATCTGTATATTGAATACAGATTGCGGTGCAGTTACATGCTAATTTTGCACTATACATTGATTAATACACTTTTAGTTATGAAGACAAATGATTTTTTAACTGTCAACCTGAAAGGAAAAACGGTTGTATTTACAGGCGGTACCGATGGTATGGGAAAGGATGCCGTTAAAAAACTGGCAAAGATGGGTGCCGTAATAATGCTGTTAGGAAGAGATAAGGAGAAGACACTTGGTGTTGTTTCTGAACTGAACAGAATAGCAAAAAGACCTAATGCGCATTACATACCCTGCAATCTGGCGTCGCAGCAGAGTATAAGAGCAGCAGCCGCTACTATTCTTAAAAAATGTCCGAGAATAGATCTGCTAATAAACTGTGCCGGAGCAAACTTCGGACAACGAAAGGTTACAACAGAGGGCTATGAGATGACATGGGCAATTAATCATCTGGCACCTTTTCTTCTATCTAACCTGTTATTAGATAGATTAAAGGAGTCGTCGCCATCAAGAATAGTAAACCTGTCATCAGCAACAGAAAAGAGCGGACATATCAGGTTAAACAATCTGCAGCTAACCAAGGGGTGGAGTACATTCAAATCGTATACACAGGCAAAGCTGGCAATGAATATGGTTACCCGTAAAATGTCTGAAGAGATTATTGGCTCTGGCGTAACGGTTAATGCTCTTAATCCGGGTTTTATTAAAACAAATATTCTGAGAGAAATCAGAGGGTGGGAGATGTTGGTAGGTGTTCCTTATATGTTCCTTTGTGCATCTAAACCAGAGATAGGTGCCAATAGAATATTACGTGTGGCACTATCTGATGAGTACAATAACGTATCGGGTAAATTTGTTTATGAGGATACTATAAGAGACCCAAACCCTGAGGCTTTTGACAAAGAGCTGGTTGATAAGGTGTGGGATATATCAAAGAAGCAGACAGGGCTTTAACTAAAATAGAATTGCTATATTTATTATATGAGTAAGTTTTTAAGAATAGATACACTTGCAGATCTGTTTAAAGTAATGGGCCAACAGGCACCAAAACATCCGCTTATTGCTGTTGTTAACTTTCAGGAGTCGCCACTTGAAATCAACCTGCCTCTGTTTAAGGTTGTTTGCGGATTCTATCAGATTAGTTTTAAGAGCGGAGACAGTGGCTTCCTGAAATATGGCAGAGAGTCATATGATTATCAGGAGGGATCACTATTATATATTGCTCCGGAACAGGTTATTGAGTACGGAGATATGCAAAACACAAGGATTGACAAGAACTGGGTACTATTTTTTCATCCCGATCTTATACAGTCGTTCCCTCTGTCGCAGAAGATGAAAGATTATGACTTCTTTGACTATAAATCTAACGAGGCACTGCATATATCCGATAAAGAGAGAGAGGTAATAGAGTCAATTATCTCTAAGATAGAGATTGAGTTAAACTCAAATCTTGACGACTATAGCGAGGAGGTTATAGTTACCAATCTTGAGCTGTTGCTAAACTACTCAAAACGGTTCTATAACAGGCAGTTTATAACCAGAAAGAGATTTAGCTCAGATGTTATAGAACGGTTTGAGGCACTGCTGAAACAATATTTTAAAGATGGAGTTCAGAAGGAGAGAGGGATTCCTACAATACAATACTTTGCCGATAACCTGAACTACTCATCAAACTATTTGAGCGGGTTAATAAAAAAGGCAACAGATAAGAGTGTGTTAGAGCATATACATATAGAGGTAATAAATATTGCAAAATCAGAACTGCTAAATAGCAATAAATCAGTATCCGGGATAGCATTTGATCTCGGATTTGAATACTCTCAGTATTTTAGTCGTCTGTTTAAAAAGAGAACCGGAGTAACACCAAATGAGTACAGAAAAACTGTTTAATATGGATCTGATTTATCACACAATAAACTGGCTTAAAGGCGAGATACTTGAATCGTTAATAACAGGTTTGGTAGGGCTGCTTATTACTGTTGCTGCTTTGTTGTTCTGGAGATACGGAAACACACCATATGGCAGAGCACTTATTATACCTCTGCTTGTAGTAGGAGTTATACCATTTATTATGGGCATATCAGGAGCTGTATCTAACTACAATAAAATAGCTGTTTATCAGAAACAGTGTGAGCAAGACAGAGAGCACTTTACAGTTAGCGAGAAAAATAGAGTAGAGAGATTTGACAATATATTCAGATATACATACCCAATGGCAATAATACTGGTAACAGGAGGAGCAATACTCTTCTTTATTCTAAGATCGCCAACATTTAAAGCCATAAGCCTGGCAATGATGCTTCTGGGAGTAATGACATACTTTATAGATCACTTTGCAAAAGAGAGAGCCGATATCTACTATCAACATATAAAAAGCGATATAACAAGAAACCTACATATTTACTCTGAATAACAACTATATAGCCAATAAAAACGGTCAACATTATTCAGGTATTCACATTACACAGAATTATGAACAATGTCTAAATAATGGCGAATAATGTCATTAATAATTGATAATTAACCATTACATTAACCTTAACAGTATGGATAAGAAAAACATTGATGAAAAGATTTTTTAATGTATGGCGATGCGAAAACACTGATGAACAGGTTTTTCTGATGTGTGGTGATGTGAAAACACTGGTGAACAGGTTCTTCTAATGTGTGGCGATGAAAAAGCAGTGGAGAAGAGGTTTGTATGGATATGTGGTTATGAAAAAGTACCGATGAAAAGACTTTTTTAATCTGTGGCGATAGAAAAACATCAGAGAACAGACTCGTATTAATGAATGGCGATGAAAAAGCACTGGAGAAGAGGTTTGTATGGATATGTGGTTATGAAAAAGTACCGATGAACAGACTTTTTTAATCTATGGCGATAGAAAAACATCAGAGAACAGACTCGTCTTAATGAATGGCGATGAAAAAGCACTGGATAAGAGGTTTGTATGGATATGTGGTTATGAAAAAGTACCGATGAACAGGTTTTTTTAATCTATGGCGACAGAAAAACATCCGGGAACAGACCCGTCTTAATGAATGGCGATGAAAAAGCACTGGATAAGAGGTTTGTATGGATATGTGGTTATGAAAGAGTACCGATGAAAAGACTTTTTTAATCTGTGGCGACAGAAAAACATCAGAGAACAGACTCGTCTTAATGAATGGCGATGAAAAAGTATTGGTGAAGAGGTTTGTATGGATATGTGGTTATGAAAAAACACTGATGAACAGGTTTTCTGATGTGTGGCGGTAGAAAAATACCAGAGAACAACTCTTTATAACGTAGGGCGTTAAAAAACCACTGAGGGAGAGGGCTGGTTGTTCATATAATACATTGTTCATAATTCTGTATCAGGAATTTAGACTAACTATCGCACAAATTGTCATACGTTATCTAAAAATAAGAGTTGTAACTACTGTAAAATATCCCGAAGGGATAATGCATTTACAACAATGGATGCAATCCATTGTGAACTGGTATACAATAATAAGTCCGGAAAGGACGATACATGTACACACTTGATATAATATCGTGGAAACCTAACATTATCAGTCCACTATGGGCTGAACCGAACCACTGTTTAGAATTAATGTAATAACAGATATGAACAATGTCGTAAAATATCCCGAAGGGATAATGCATTTACAACAATGGATGCAATCCATTGTGAACTGGAATACAATAATAAGTCCGGAAAGGACGATGCATATATACACCTGATATAATATCGTAGAAACTTAACATTATCAATAGACTACGGGCTAAAACGAAGCATTAATGTAATAACAGATATGAACAATGTCGTAAAATATCCCGAAGGGATAATGCATTTACAACAATGGATGCAATCCATTGTGAAACAGTATACAATAATAAGTCCGGAAAGGACGATGCATATATACACTTGATATAATATCGTAGAAACCTAACATCATCAATACACTACGGGCTGAAGGCCCAGCTTAACCTAGCCCGATGCACCGCATCGGGTAACTGAATTAGCGAGAAAGCGCGCTGAAGGTGCAGATTAAGATAACACAGACCATATTACGAGACGTAACAACTCCGGTTAATCTACACAGAACCACGAATATACACTCCTTCCTTGGAGGAGATTCAGAGGTGGGTTATGGCATTATGGGTTAATATGTAACATACATATAAAAAACTGTATTAACCCACCCCAACCCCTCCAAGTAGGGGAGTCTACTATATGTAATGGGCTGTACAAACTGTTATAACTTTCAGCTACATGGCTAAACCACATATCATAATATCCCGAAGGGATAATGCATTTACAACAATGGATGCAATCCATTGTGAACTGGAATACAATAATAAGTCCAGAAAGGACGATACATATATACACCTGATATAATATCGGAAAAATCCAACATTATCAATACACTACGGGCTGAAGGCCCAGCTTAATCTAGCCCTATGCACCGCATCGGGTAATTGAATTAGCGAGAAAGCTCGCTGAACCGAAGCATTAATGTGATAACAAATATGAATAATGTTCATAATATCCCGAAGGGATAATGCATTTACAACAATGGATGCAATCCATTGTGAACTGGAATACAATAATAAGTCCAGAAAGGACGATACATATATACACCTGATATAATATCGTAGAAACCTAACATTATCAATACACTACGGGCTAAAACGAAGCATTAATGTAATAACAGATATGAACAATGTCGTAAAATATCCCGAAGGGATAATGCATTTACAACAATGGATGCAATCCATTGTGAACTGGAATACAATAATAAGTCCAGAAAGGACGATGCATATATACACCTGATATAATATTGTAGAAGCCTAACATTATCAATACACTACGGGCTTAACCCAGCTTAATCTGACCCGATGCACCGCATTGGGTAATATAAACATTCCGATACTCAATTACAGAACAGCAATAAACAGAAAACAGAGCACCTATATCAAATAACATAATATAGAACACCCTGTTTTAGATGTTTATTTAACATGAAAGAAAGAACCTACCTAATCATCATCACTAACACCTATTTTATACTTAGACCTACGACTCTCATCTTCCCAGAATACAAACTTACCATAACGTCTGACCTCATCAACAGCAATCTTAAGATACGTATACGCCCTGTTGCGCATTAAGATAGACTCACTCTTCTCATTACCATTAATTTTAGCCAATATATCAGCTAACTCATCAGATAACGCACCACACTGCTCCGTTACATCTTTACTATAACCTACCTTAAGAAGCTTCTCCTCATTATTTGTTGCAAGAAGATACAAGTCAGACAGATCCTGAACAAGATCATCATTACCCTTACCATCAAGAACAAGATTAATCTTACCCCTTAATGATGCATCATCATATGCAATAAAGCGCAGATTGTGCAGAATCTTCTTCCTGACATACTTTCCTTCGGTAGATCTCTCAACCCATAACTTTCTATTATCAGAATACTCTTTATAGGTTGTTCTCCATTTAGACTCAGCAAAACGTAATACATCAGCACGAACCTTCATACTATCAATATATACCGTATCTATACCAGCCGAAACAAGCTCATCCTTATCTGCTGTTGCAGTATTAGATAGAGTACCAGCCTCATTAATATAGAAATCAACAGGTACTGTTGGTACTTTAATATCCTCAAGCTTAATCTCTTTAAGAATCTCCTCTAACTCGTAATAATTATCTTTACTTAACATATGACTTTAATTTTTTATTCCATAAACAGGATGATATAGCTCTGTTTTTATACCGTTATATTATGTTTACAGTGTTTACTATTTTGGTAATATCATCCATCTGGAGTTAAACAATAAAATGATTACTATATTCAAGTTATGACATAAAAAAACAAAAGTCAACTATTTTTTATAAAAAAAAACACCTTTTGTAAAATATTGATAATAACAAAGATCACATGTTTGTATAGCATGAATACAATAACAGTATACATAAACAATACCATTCAGTTTACAAACCTCAATAAACATATCTGCTTGCTTCCATATAAAACAACACGATAAACGTTGTGTGTATGTTTTTATTTAATATATTTATAACCGAAAACTAAACTATAATGCTAACACTATTTACACAATCTGATATAAGATATCTGAGCAGAGATAAAGTCTATGTTTAGATGAAAGAGTATTGTATTCCTTATGCAAGATATAGGAGAAATAAGTTGTGGTTAATAGAAGGAAACATTTTGCGAAATTATAAAATTAAAACAAGATAATAATGGAGAAAATCTTTGGTCTAATATTGAAAATACCAATAGAATTGTTTTTATATATACTATGTTGTCTTTTAATAATTCTATCATTTTATGACATAACTTATGATTCGAGTTTGATAGTTAAAAAATCAAGCGATGTCAATATTTTCTTTTTCGTTGTTGGCTTTATATTTCTTGTTTTATCGATTTACAGTAAAATGTCTTTATCGAAGAAAAAGAACAAAAACATTTCTGAAACTGAGAACACAATATGTTTAAAAGTTGATTCTAGAAAAATAAGGGTAAACTATGGAAGGATTGAAGAGATTTCAAAGGATAATCCTGAAGCAATGGTAATTTTGCCTGCAAATGAATATTTTGACGATGAATGTATAAGGGATAAAAAAAGTGCATTAGGAGCATATATAAATATGAACTCGGATAATATTGCTGAAATTGAAACCATTATTTCTGACAAATTAAAAGATTACAAGCATCAAGAGGTTGAAAAAGAGACTAATATTGTTTCTAAGAGCTATGGAATTGGTACAACAATATTTCTAAAACATTTACCCAGACATGAACAGCCTGTCTTATTTACTTCTGTCACAACAAAGAGACCAAATGAAGGATTATATTCTGAGTTAGCCTTTATTTTTAAAGCAATCAATAGAGTCGTTTGTGTTGCTGCAGATAAAAGAATAGACCATGTGATCATTCCTATCATAGGTTCAGGTCATGGTGGTGTAAAAGAAGAAACAGCTTTTGTCGGTATCTTAATGTCAATTTTAGGTTCAATAAAAAGATTACAAGGTCATTCTATTAAAACTTTTGAAATTGTTATCTACAAAAAAGACAAGGATTTCAAACCACTTTTAGAAAAGAAGACTGTGAAGAGCATATTGTCATTTTATTCTAAAACATTTATTTAAAAACTTCAACAATGTTCGATTTAAAAAGATTCATAAAAGCTCAAGATAGCATTTGGGAGACAGTTTTAACTGAGATTGGGAATGGTAGGAAAAGGTCACATTGGATGTGGTATATATTCCCTCAAATTAATGGACTTGGATATAGTTCTACAACGAAATTTTACTCTATAAAGTCAAAAGACGAAGCATACGCATATCTTACTCATCCAATATTATCTGAAAGACTTAGAGAGCTATTAGAAATATTACTGAAGTTTGAACAAAAAAGTGTAAATGATATATTTCCATATCCAGATAACCTAAAATTCCATTCTTGTCTTACTCTTTTTGCTTCAATTACAGAAGAGAATGATATTTATAGAAAGGCATTAATCAAATTTTTTACTGGAAAAGAAGATGAAAGAACACAAAGAATTATAAAAGAGAGGTGGGAATGAAATCAGTTTGAAGAACTACTAACCACAACAATAAATATACGTAATGCGGGGAAAGTGCCAATTTTAAACACGAGTATAGTTAATAAAAGATATAGCGGTTTGATAGGAAGGTGTTTCAAAATGCCAAACGCCCCATATTCGAACCGTTATGCGGCATACTGAAAAAGCCCACACACATTAGGTACATTTGTTTTTTTGCCATACACAAAAGACCAAAGCAAAAAAACAAAAGAGCCTAATTTTTGCCAACGCTGAAACAAAATTTAACAAATATGCTGAAAAAGATAGTATTACAAGGAGAACAAAAAAAAGTACTTTTCCTGCCAGCGACAAATCCTATCCAAATTAAAGGTGTCGCAGGAAGTGGTAAAACTACTGTAGCACTTTATCGAGCAAAACATTTGCTTGAAACTCAGACTTCTTTATTTGAGGAAACTAAGATTGTAATTTTCACATTTAATAAAACACTTGCAGCATACATAAGAGCTATAAAACCATACATTAATGGAGGCTATCAGAAGGATAATGAGAAAATAAAACCCAAAACGCCAGATGGTTTAAATGTACGAATTGTAAACTTTGATAGTTGGGCTTTTCATTTCGCTGGGATTCCTTTCGATGGTCAAAGGAGTTGGTTAAGAAAAAACATTCTCCCCCAAATTATTTCTAACACGAAGTCTTCGACATCAAATATTTTAAGTAAAACATTTGAGTTCTTTGATGAAGAAATATCTTGGATAAAAGGTAAAATGTTCTTAAATAAAAATGAATATTTAGAAGCAGCAAGGATTGGTCGAGGAACATCTGACCGTGTTACGAAAGTTGATAAAGAAGTTATTTGGGAGGTCTATTTAAAATACAATAGAGAATTAGAAAAAAGAGATAAAATTGAGTTTGATGATTATGCAATTTTAGCATTAAAAAAAATTCAGAATGACCCCAATTTTTCACCACCTTATACACACATAATTGTTGATGAAGCACAAGACTTAAGTAAAGCTCAAATATTAACTATTTCTAAATTAGTTTCTCCTGAAACAAATAGCATATCAATTATTGCCGACGCAGCTCAAAGAATCTATAAAAGTGGATTTAACTGGAAAGAAGTTGGCTTGGAAGTCAGAGGTAGAACAATAGCATTTAAAAAGAATTATAGAAATACTATACAAATAGCCAAAGCTGCAATTTCATTATTAGACAAGGAAGAAGATAAAGAAGATTTTACCGAATTAGAGTTATCTGTAACAGAAGGAGAAAAACCTAAAATTGGTTACTTTTCAAATAAAGCGAGCCAGTCATCACAAATACTACTAGAAATAAGCAAATTGGGTGATAATGGCTCACTGAAAAGCACTGTTATTTTACACCGGTCTAATGATGGTGTTAAAGAAATAAAGACTTTATTAGATTCAAATGGTCATTCAACAGAATTAGTTAAGTCAAGTCAACCTGTTAATTATGGAAGCAACAGTATCAAAATATGTACAATGTCATCAGTAAAAGGACTTGAGTTTAATAATGTTTTTATTGTGGATTTAAATGATGATATTATTCCATTTCCACCAGGGTTTATTGAATCAGATGATGAATTTCATATTTCAACTGAAAGGAGATTGCTTTATACTTGTATGACCAGAGCTCGAAATAATTTATACTTATTTAGTAGTGCCGAACCATCTCGTTATTTGAAAGAAATTGATGAAGTTTTACTAAATGATATAAGTATTACTACCAAGCCTTTTGTTGATGTTATCGATGATGTTAATGACTTACTTTTTTAATCACTGATTATGAAATTGAAAACAAATTATATTGAATTTCAAAATGAGATTAACAATAGGGAAATTGATTACTTAATTCATTTTACTCCAACAATTAACTTACTTAGCATTTTCGAGCAAGAATCAATTATTTCACGCAAAAGACTGTTTGAAATTGGTGAATATAACGATGAGTTTGAGATTCACGATTATGTCGATTATATGGATGCCCAGAGGTTAGACAACTTAACAGACTTTATTAATTTGAGCATACAGTTTCCAAACTACTTTTTATTAAATGTTTTTCGTAAACGTCATTCGTTTGCTCATTATCAATGGTGCATTCTTAAAATTAATCCAATATATATATATTCAGACGAGACCTTATTTTCTGTATGTAATGCTGCATCAAATGCCGCCCATACAATTGGAATTGATGGTTCAATAGATAAGTTTAGAAATATGTTTGATTCATCATTAAATATTGGAGGTAAAATAAGAAGTCGTGGTGGTTTAAAGAATAAATATACAACTGATGTGCAAGCTGAAGTTCTTGTTCAAAACTCAATTCCATTGACTGACATAGTAGAAGTTTGTTTTGAAAATGAACAAACCCTAAATAGCAATATATCAGCATTTAATATTTCGGGATTTGATACATCTAAATTCAAAGTTGATAGTTCTTTATTTACAAATAATAGGATTTAATGAAAGCTGAAACAAAATATAAAGGAAGTATAAAGTTAGCTGCAATTGGAGATGCTTTAGGATGGATAACTGAATTTGAAAAAAGTGCTGATAGTTTAAAAGCAAAATACAATTCAGATTATATTTCATCTTTCCATAACTGGGAAAAGAACGTTGGCGGTAGATTTAATGGATACATAGATGAAATAAAAGCAGGTTCCTATTCAGACGACACTCAACTATTACTTTCTGTAGCACGTTCAATTAATATTGATGGTTCAGTAAATCAAGAGTATTTTTCTAAAATAGAACTGCCAAATTGGTTGTTATATTCAAGAGGTGCAGGACGAACTATAAAAAATGCTGCACGAAAAATTGAAAGAAAATCAGCAAAATGGAACAGCAACTTCTTTACGTTTAAAGCTGGCAAAAACACCATTGATTATAGAGAAAGTGGTGCTAATGGTGCAGCTATGAGAATTTTACCTATTGCCTTAGCTAACTTTGGCGACCCTGATAAGATTAATAAAGAGATTTTTGCTAATAGCATAGTTACTCACGGACATCCACGAGCTATTTTGGGAGCTATGCTCTATGGATATGCAATTGATACTATCCTTAGGTTTAACCCAGATAATTTTAACTATACAACTTTCTTAACCGAATTAGGAAAAGATATACACTCGAAATTTTCAATTTCATTTCTCAATGATTCAAAACTAAAGTCTTGGGAATATGAATGGAATAAGAAATCGGATATTCTATTTAAAGAACTTTTTGAGAATATTCTAACTGAAACACAAAACTATTTAAGAGACGCTTATAAACTGATACACAACGATATTTCAGATTTTGATTCTCTTTCAAAATTAGGATGCTATAAAAACGAGACAAAAGGTTCAGGAACATCAACTGTTATTGCAGGGATTTATTTAGCTTGCAAATATTCAAAAGAACCTTTAAAGGGGTTAGAACAGGCGGTGAATTCTATAGGAACTGATACTGATAGCATTGCTGCATTTACTGGTGGACTTTTAGGAGCACTGCACGGTCAATCAATTATCCCCTCAAAATGGAAAAAAGTTCAAGATTTTGAATACTTGGATGCTGTTTCAATCAGACTTTTAGAAATATCTGAAAGTAGTGCTACTACAATTCCTAAGAAAGAAACAAGTGAGTTAAGTATAATAAACAGAATTGATTCTGATAGATTTAAAGAGAGTGAAACTATATTTTTTAATCCATTAGGTACAGGGATTATTAAAAACATAGACAGACAAAAAACATTTACAAAAGGAAAGTATAATTTAATACTTGATATAGATTTTGAGATTGGACAAACTTGTAGGTTCGCCAAACTTTTATCTTATGACCAAAATCAAGAATCTGAACTATTTACAAAGAATATTGAAGATGACGTTAACTTATTGAATGCTCTAAATTTGGATTATCAAGCTAAGAAAAGAATTGATTTGTTTATGGATAGATTAAATGATGATGACAGACAAGAATTTAAAGAAATATTTAAACTAATTGAAAGAAGAGCCAAACGTTAAAGCCATACACATTTGCAATTCGCACGAGCCATCGCTCAACCAAAAATTGCAAAAGAGTATGTCTTGCCCAACCTGACTGAATAGAAAGTACGACCGTACAACAAAGTGTATAAATCATTGGGCAGAAAGTGGTTAATTGAAAGTGAGCACATTTAATAAACATATCAGCGGTTTGACAGAGAAGTGCTTTGAAATGCCCAACGCTTCATACACCAACCATGTGTGCCCGGCATGGGTATTAACTATAGGGTGTAAGTCCTGAACAGGCGGAGGTAAACCGAACTGTTAGCAAGTGGCAAGGTGCCTCGGGGCAACTCAGATGGTGCGAGCTTTATTACATTTCTAATTATATAGTATTAGCTATAGCTCGTACCTCGCAAACCCATAAATACCATTAAATAACACTACGTTTATTGCGTACATATTAATATTTACATATATTTATAACCGCAACCAAACTATAATGCAAGAAATTATTTAAGACGAGAATCTGCATATGAAACGAAGCATTAGCAAAGGCTCTTCTAACACCGAGGATAACTAAATTATGCGAGTTCCATATGACCTTTAAAAAACAAATTTAGACATATGAAACATCCATGACGA
>DKJY01000155.1 GCA_002454955.1 Bacteroidales bacterium UBA6680 | reverse complement strand
ATTGGATTTGTTTTTCAAAGTTTTAATCTTATTGATGAGTTATCTGTATACGAAAATGTTGAACTACCTCTTATCTATCTAAGACTTAAAGCTTCTGAACGCAAAAGACGTATTAAAGAGGTACTTGACAGAATGAAGATAGGACACAGACAGAGACACTTTCCTCAGCAACTATCAGGAGGTCAGCAACAGAGAGTTGCCATTGCCAGAGCACTTGTTGTTAACCCAAAACTTATACTTGCCGATGAGCCTACTGGTAACCTTGACTCTAAAAACGGGCAAGAAGTTATGAAACTGTTAACTGAATTAAATAAAGATGGAGCAACAATTGTAATGGTAACACACTCTGAGCGTGATGCAGGATATGCTCACAGAGTAATAAATCTGTTTGATGGACAAATAATAACAGAGAAGAGGCAGACTGAACTGGTTACAGAAATTCTATAATCTAAAGCAATAAATATGATATTACAAAATCTTAAACTTGCATTCAGAAGCCTTAGAAAGAATAAATTCTTCTCTGTTCTGAATATTTTCGGATTATCGTCTGGTGTTGCTGTTGCTGTACTCATATTTATGTGGGTAACAAATGAAATTAGCTACGACAGTCACAACAAAAACCTTGACAGGATATTTCATGTTATTGGTAACCAGTATTACTCAGAAACAAACGTACTGAATACTAAAAACACACCATTTGCATTAAAAAATGCTCTGAATAATAACTATCCAGAGGTTGAGAGTTCGTGTCACTATACTGAATTTAAAAGTTATCATCCTGTTTCATATAAAGATAAAAATCTGTCTCAAAAGCTTGTTTATGCCGCAAGTAAGGAGTTTCCGGTAATGTTTGGTTTTAACCCTGTTTCGGGTGATATTAATTGTCTTGAGAAAGACGATAATATAATTATAACAGACAAAATAGCTAAAGTCTATTTCGGAAATGATGATGCAATTGGTAAACCATTAAATATTGAAGGCGTTGGAAATTTCTATGTGGGTGCCGTTGTAAAAGATATGAAGTACAAATCAAACGTACGTTTTAACATTGTATTTCCGGTTTCTGTTCTTTTGAAAATGTACAATATGTCAGATGAGGAATGGGGAGGTAACTGGCCATACACTGCAACATTACTAAAAGAGAACACCAATCCTGATGATTTTGCCGACAAAATTAAAAACCTACATAAAGAACATGGTGCTGAAATTATTGAATTTTCATTAAAGCCATTTAAAAACGATAGGTTATACTACAATAGTGGCAAACCGGGACAGATACAATATATATACCTGTTTACAACAATTGCTTTTATTATTGTATTAATTGCCGCAATAAACTTTATAAACCTAACTACTGCACGATCAGAGAAAAGATCAACAGAGATAGGTGTAAGAAAAGTAAACGGGGCTGAGCGTAAAAATATTATAGCTCAACTTCTTACAGAGAAAGTTGTAATGATACTATTATGCTTAGGATTAGCTCTGGCATTTGCCTATACAGCTATGCCACTGTTCAATAAGATATCAGGTAAACAACTTATGTTTAGCGAGGCTATAAATCTTAAGTTTATTATAGTATTTATTCTTACAGGCTTAATTATTACAGTACTTGCCGGGTTTTATCCTGCTCTATATATGTCATCGTTTAATACAATGAGAGCACTAAAATCTAACACTATAACCAAACGTAATCGTAAATTTAGTTTCCGAAATATTCTGGTAATAATCCAGTTCTCTCTATCAATTGCTCTTATTACCTGCACTATCATAACAAAATCGCAGCTAAGTTTATTAATAAACTCAGACGTAGGCTACAACAGAGATAATCTTGTATATATAAGTTTGCCAGGTGATACACAGAAGAGGTATAAACCATTTGTTGATAAATTAACCGATATACCAGAAGTAATATCATATAGCTTGGCAGATAAAACACCATTCTACGGAGGAAACAATACATGGGGGTTCGATTGGGAAGGTAAAGATCCTAATCTCAAAGTATTAATAAACAGAATGTTTATTGATCATAACTATATAAAGACATTAGATATAGAGATTGCGCAAGGTGAAGGGTTTATAGAACGAGAATACGATTTCGAGAATAAAGACGTTATTGAATTTCCGGTAATACTTAACCAAGAGGCTATCAGACAGATGGAAATGAACGAACCTGTTGGTAAATTCTTTGGAAGCACAAATGCAAGAGGAACAATTGTTGGTGTTGTAAAAGATTTTCACTTCAGCTCACTACACAATACTATAGATCCTTTGGTTTTTCTTCCTTTAACAAGCGATCCTAATGTTATTATATTTCGTATACATTCAGATAATCCCCATGATGTAATGGAAAATGTAAGAAAAGCATGGAGAGAGGTTAATGGAGATATACCTATATTTTTTGAATTCTTTAAAGATACAGCAAAATGGATGTACAGATCGGATCAGCAAACATTTGACCTATTCAGTCTGTTTGCCTCTGTTGCAATAGTAATTGCCTGCCTTGGGCTTCTTGGACTTTCTGTTTACTCCACAGAGCGCAGAATAAAGGAGATTGGAGTAAGAAAGGTTAATGGAGCAACTATTACCGATATACTTCTGATGTTAAATAAATCTTTTATTCAACTTGTATTGATATCAATACTTATCGGTGCTCCAATTGCATATTTCACAATGTCAAAATGGCTTAAAAACTTTGCCTACAAAACAGATATTGAGTGGTGGATGTTCGCAATATCAGGAATATCAGCACTGATTATTGCTGTATTAACAGTAAGTATACAGTCAGCAAAAGCTGCAACACAAAATCCGGTAAAAGCCCTTAAATATGAATAACACATTAAATACAAAAAAAATGAGATACCTTATAATAGCAATTTCGATATTAATATTTGGATGTTCTGCACAAAAACAGGACTCTATGCCAGTAATTAAAGCAAACTCAGAACTTGTTGATATTAAAGACGGTGACAACCTAAATAAAAATGCATGGACAATTAATGCAAAAATAAATCCGGATGTATATCACACAATGGGCAGTGGACATACTGTTACATTCTATACAGATATAGATTCTATTAGTGTTAAAGTTGAAAAAGATACCAAATTTGACTTTATTATAAAGTATGATGGTAAAGATGCTGTTACACGTATAGAATATAAAGAGCCATATATTATTACCTTACGTAATGCAAAGGAGTATAACTACACTCAAAAAAGAGAGATTCCTAAGTTCAGATATCTATCAAAGGACAACGAAAATCTTAAAAAACTTCGTAAAGAGTTTAATCTTGACTCTATTGCAGGAAATGGTGATGAAATATCTAAGATGATAAATATTATGCGTTGGGTTCACAACACTGTAAGACACGATGGAGGCAGTGGTAATCCAAAACTAAAAAACGCATCTGATCTGATAAAGGTTTGTAAGGCAGAGAACAGAGGTGTTAACTGCAGAATGTTAGCTACCATATTAAATGAGTGTTATCTATCAATGGGATATAAATCAAGAGCAGTAACATGTATGCCAAAACCACTTAAATTTAATGATTGTCATGTAATAAATATGGTATACTCTACACAACTAAACAAATGGATATGGCTTGATCCTACATTTGAGGCGTATGTTACAGATGAGAATGGTATTATGCTGGGACTATTTGAGGTTAGAGAACGATTAATAAACAATCAGCCTCTGATACTAAACCCTGACGCTAACTGGAACCACAAACAGAAGCAGACAAAAGAGGGATATCTTGATAACTATATGGCAAAAAACCTTTACCGATTAGAGACTCCTGCATTCTCAACCTATAATACAGAATCATATGAACCTAACAAAAAGGTAGATTATATTCAGCTACTGCCTCTTGATGGAATAAATCAGAAACCAGATGTTAAGACATCAAAATCAGGTAAAAGCTATAACGCTACCGCATTATATGTAACAAACAATCCAGATCAGTTTTTTACTGTAAAGTAACTTAAACGTTCAAACTATGATCTTAAAATACTTAAAAATATCATTCAGGGAGATTAAGAAACATATGTTTCTTACATCTATAAATATCCTTGGATTAGCTGCCGGATTGTGTGCTTCGCTTATACTGTTTATCTATGTAAATAGAGAAACAGGGTACGATACATTCAATAAAAACGCAGATCGCATATATAAGCTTAACACAATTATTAAAACCGATAATGAATATACCAAAACAGGCATTAACAGAGCTGAAGCAAAAGGTGCCATTGAGGCTAATATTCCGGAGGTTGAGAAGATTGCAAAGATATATCTGGAGGGATATGGGAATATATATGTTGGTGATACACGTTTCACAAACAGAAAGATGTTATATGCCGACCCTGAGATAATAGATATATTCACCTACGAAACCATTGCAGGTGATCTATCTACAGCACTTATTGAATCAAACTGTGCTATTATTGACGAAACTACTGCCAAAATGTTTTATGGCGATGAAAATCCGATAGGTAAAAGTTTCAGTTACGAGCAAGATTTGATCTATACTGTAAAAGCTGTTGTTAAAGATCTTCCTAAAAAGAGTCACTATACATTCAATATCATTGCCTCATCGCATGAGTGGATGAATGAATATAAAAACGGTGGACTAGAGTATGTTATATATATGCTTTTCAGAGAAGGTTGTAATGTAGAGTCGGTAATTAATAAATGTAACGAACAAAATATAAAGATTAATACCGAGCTATTCTCAAAATATGGTGCTGTGTGCGATTCTGAGGTTCAAAAACTTACCGACGTATATCTTAAATCTGATTACGGAACCAGACTTGGTGCACAAGGCGATATAAATAGTGTTTATCTATACTCAGCTATAGCTTTTCTTATACTTGTAATTGCAATAATAAACTATATAAACCTGTTTACAGCACACTATAAAACACGAATAAGAGAGTTTAGTATGCACAAGATACTTGGTGCCGAAAAAAGGGACTTGTTATATAAACTTGTTACTACATCTGGTTTGCTTACATTCATATCTGCATCTATATCTGTTATCTTAACACACCTGTTACTACCAGAAGTAAACTCGCTGTTTAGTCGTAAACTAGAGTTCTCTTTTGTTAGTGGTCCGGGATTATGGTTTATAATAGTGGTTATTGCTACAGCTCTCATATCAGGCTTCTATCCTGCCCTTATTATGACAAAGCAACCTCTGTCAAGCACAATGCGTGGTCAGACAACAAAGTCCGGCAAAACACGTTTTACCGGATCATTGGTAGTATTTCAGTTTGTAATATCAATACTTACAATTATATCTGTATCTGTTATTATAAAACAGATAGATTATCTTAAAGGATATAATCTTGGATACTCTCCGGACAAAGTTGTTGTTATATCCAGATTAAATAATGTTATACGGGATAATAAAGAGGCAATATTTCAGGAACTGATGAACAACCCTAATATTGCAGAGGTATCAAGTAGTGTTCACAGTCCTTCAGGAGGTACATCGGGTCAAGGAGTTCATCTTGCACATAAAGGAGAGGCAAACGATATATCAATAAATGAGAAACGTGTACATGCCGGATATTTTAGTACGCTAGGCATAGAGTTTATTGATGGAAAAGAGTTCAAGGATCAGGCTAATGTTCTGGAAGATGCAGTAATAATTAATGAAACTGCCGCACGTTCTCTTGGCGAAAAAGATTTGGTAGGAAAAGAGTTAATGATGCACGGCAACAGACTAAAGATTATTGGTGTTGTAAAAGATTACCACTACTGGTCGCTACGCAATGTAATTGAACCAATAATGTTTACATATTATAACTCCAATCCAAGTTTTATACTCTTCAGAACTCATAAAGAACCAACTAAAGAGATTATTGATTATGCACAAAATATTGTAAAGAATTTTGATAATGCGTGGGGTAACAAACCATACATACTCAGTAACTCCTTTAAAGGACGATACAGACTTGAAAGCAGAACAAAACAGCTTGTAATATATGGTGGCAGTATATCAATAATGTTGTCGCTTTTAGGACTATTTGCACTATCGCTGTTTATGCTTAAATATAAATCTAAAGAGATAGGTATAAGAAAGGTTAACGGAGCTACTGTTATAGAGATTATATTTATGCTTAACAAAACCTACCTTAGATGGATATTATTAAGCTTTATTATAGCAACACCTATAGCAATATATCTACTTAACAAATGGTTACAGAGATTTGCTTATAAAACAGAGCTAAGCTGGTGGATATTTGTTGTATCAGGTATAGCTGTTGCTATAGTTGCATCAGCAACTGTATGGATACAGACATATCGTGCTGCAAAACAAAACCCTGTAGAGATTCTTAAATATGAATAAACATTAATGTTTATATAATTCCCAAAGTAAAGTTCAAGATTACAGGAGGAGCAATACAGGCTCCTCCTTTAACCAGTAAAAACATTAATTTATAATATACCCCAACATAAATAAAGGATTATTACTGCATTAGAATACTAAATATGTTGGTTAACCAGATAAAACAAGCATTACCAAAGTATTTCATTACTCAGTGCAACTATTATGTATAGTTATATCTGGCAAATTAAAAACAGATTGACACAAATGAAAAAAATTATTCTGACAATACTACTTGCAGGCGTATTCAGCTACGTTATATCGCAAGAAAAAAGAGGAGACAAAACTATATTTGTATTTGGCGACGATATAAATCTGAAGTTCACTCAATATGTAATTGATCTTACAAAAAAAGAGAATCCCAAAATATGTTACCTGCCAACTGCCAGCGCCGATAATAAAGATAACATTAAGCTTTGGAACTACTTCTGTAAGAAACTGAATATAGAGCCACACATATTAAAGGTGTGGGTATCATCAAACAAAAACAACAAATCGTTTGAGGATATTCTTTTAAATATGGATGCTATAATTGTTGGAGGCGGTAACACACTTAATATGCTTGGCATATGGAAAGCTCAGGGTATTGACACACTACTTAACAAAGCACTAAACAAAGGTATAATTCTGGCCGGCGGAAGTGCAGGATCAATATGTTGGTTTAAAACCGGAATAAGTGATTCGCGACCGGTAAACATTAGCGTAATAAACGGATTATCGTTTCTGCCATACAGCAACTGCCCTCACTACTCACAAACTAAAAGAAAAGAGTTATTCCATAACAAAATATTAAACGGTAATATAGGTTCTGGTTATGCCTGCGATAATAAAGCCGGAATACTTTTCAGAAACGGAAAATATGTTGAATCTGTGAGCCTTAATAATACTAATAACTCCTACTATATTAATAAAAAGGGCGATAAAACTGTAACCACCAAACTTAAATCCACTATTCTACTAAAGAGGGGTGCTCTTAAAAAAGATTCATATAAAATAGTAGATATAAACAGAAGAGTTAAAGATTACAAAGTAACAGACAAACTTGATAGTCCATTAAACTCATTCGTATATCTTAATCACATTTTTGCCGAAGGATATCAATCAAAATATAGAGGCATAGCATGTACATATCTAAAAGCTAAACTAAAGGATATGCCCGATAAAGAGATCAGCAGCGAAGCCAAAGAGCAACGATATAACATATCTATTGAGAAAATTCTTATCTACAACAATAAAATTAGCGGGGTAATTAATAATCCGCACAAAGGATATTATAGTATCTGGTACTTCTATAATGAGAATGGAGAGTGGAAGGCTGCAGGTGAAGATTTAGGAGGCGATACGCTACACGACGCAGAGATAACATTCAGAGAGAAAGCTAAAGTGATAATAAAAAACAACACAGAACAAATTAACAACAAATTAAAAGTCAATTAGAGATGAAACGACACCAACAAACAACAAAAGCAATACTGATACTAATTGTATTAATAACATTTGCATCATGCTCTCTGTCCAGAGGTTTACTATATTGGGGCCCAGATATTGATGATCATAAGATCTTTCATAAAGATACAGTTAAGTGTGGAGACAATAAATTCCATTTCCACAAAGGCAATTCAGATACAGTATACAATCCAAAGCTCAAATTTAAGGGCGACTCTATAAGAGTAAGCCTTGACAATCTGCTTAAACGCACAACAACCGTTGCTTTTGTTATAATTAAGAATGACACTGTTCTATTTGAAAGATACTATAATGGTCACTCACGTGGCGAGGTATCTACAATATTCTCTATAACAAAATCTGTAACATCAACACTTATAGGAATTGCTATTGATCAGGGATATATTACAAGTGTAGATGATAATGTAACAAAGTACATTCCTGAACTGAAAAAGAGAGATCCTAATTTCAAAAAACTTACTATTGAACACCTTTTGAATATGCGTTCTGGTATAAAGTTTAATGAAAATGTTAAGTTACCTATGACAAAAATTGCAAGGCTGCATTACGGCTCTAATACAATGGGCTTAATAAAACATCTGAAATTTGAACATGAACCCGGTGCCGTACATGAATATAAAAGTATATGTACCGCTATACTAGGTATTATATTAGAGCGAGCTACTAAAACATCATATGCTAAATATCTTGAAAAGAATCTTTGGGTTCCTCTTGGTATGGAGTATAATGCATCTATAAATATGGATAGTAAACGTAAAGGTGTTGCTAAAGCTTTTGGTGGACTTAATGCTTCAGCTATAGATCTTGCTAAGATTGGTCGTCTGTACCTTAATAACGGAAAGTTTAACGGAAAACAGATTATTTCAGAAGATTGGGTAAATAGATGCACTAAACCACGCCCTGATAATGATTGGTACGGTTATCAATGGTATAATGGAGGAACTTCTTATAAAGATAGTACAGGATATGTATATAAACCAGATTCTATAAGTGCTGTAAACCATGCTAAACAGAAAGGTTTTAAAACATTTAGTGTATACAAAAGATGGAAAAAGGATGAATGGGGAATCATTGTACCGGAAAACAATTTTCAGGCAATTGGTATTATGAAACAAGTTATGCATGTTGATGTAGATAATAATGTCATTATTGTACGACTTGGAGCTTCATATGATGGTGATATATTAGGAAACTATGTTAGCGTAGTCGATCTTCTGGCTAAATGGGCAAAACAGTAATATTTAAAGGATAATAATCAAGATAAAACGAGCATAACTAAATAACTGTCAGCTACAGTAACAATTATTATGCTCGTTTCATCCTACAAACAAAAAGGCAAAACAACAGATGAGAAGATATCAAGCAAAAATTATATTAATATCAATTACAGTAATAACCTTTGCTTCCTGTACCCTATGCCGGGGCATAAGATACTGGGATGCAGATATTGACGATCATAAAATATTCCATAATGATACCATAAAATGTGGTGATAATAAATTCCACTTTCACAGAGCAGAATCTGATATGATTTATAATCCCAGTATCACCCTCAGAAAAGATTCAGTAAAGATAACGCTGGACAGTTTAATGAAGCGCTCCTCTACCATTGCTCTTGTAATAATTAAAAACGATACTGTACTATTTGAGAATTACTACAGAGGATATAAACGCGGCGATGTATCTACAATATTCTCTATGACAAAATCTGTAACATCTACACTTATTGGAATAGCAATTGATCAGGGATATATTACAAGCGTACACGATACTGTAACAAAATATATCCCTGAGCTTAAAAAACGCGACCCGAACTTCAGTAAACTTACAATAGAGCATCTTCTGAATATGCGAACCGGATTTAAGTTTAACGAAAACAGAATGTCGCCATTTGCCAAAATTGCAAAACTGCATTACGGTACAAATATTTTGGGTGTTGTAAAGAGCATGAAATTTGAACATGAACCGGGTACTGTTCATGAATATCAGAGTATATCTACAGCTGTACTTGGTATAGTGTTAGAGCGTGCAACAAAAACATCATATGCCAAATATCTTGAGCAGAACCTATGGATTCCTCTTGGTATGGAGCACAATGCATCTATAAGTGTTGACAGTAAACGTAAAGGCGTAGCTAAAGCTTATGGCGGTCTTAATGCAGCGGCTATAGATCTTGCTAAGATTGGACGTCTGTACCTTAATAGCGGAAAATTTAACGGCAAACAGATTCTATCAGAAGATTGGGTAAAGAGATGCACCAAATCGTACCCTGAAAACGACTGGTATAAGTACCAATGGTATAACGGATATAAAACATATGCAGATAGTTCCAGATATATTTATAAACCAGACTCGATAAGTGCTGTAAACTATGCAAAACAGAAAGGTTTTAAGACCTTTAGTGTATATAAAAGATGGAAAGAGGAAAAATGGGGTATCAGTATTCCGGAAAACAACTTTCAGGCAGTTGGTATAATGAAACAGATGATGCATGTAGATAAAGACAATAATGTTATTGTTGTGCGTCTTGGTTACTCAAGCGATTACGGAGTACTTGGCGAATACTTTGGTTTTCTCAGAAGCCTTGCAATGAATGCACATCAGTAATATTAACAAAAAACTATAATATAAAGCTGCACTGTATGTGTGGCTTTATTTGTATGGTTTTATAAAATATGTAGTTTTGTTTGATATCTAAAAATTATAATAACACAACCTTGCAAGAGAACAGATCAAATATTGATATACTAAAAGAGTTTGCAGAAAACACTAACAGAGAGATATTTTATAAAGAAGAACAATACTCCCTATCTATATACAGACAGATACCTCGGTATAAAACAACAGTATATATTTCGGAGAATAACAATAAGTCAGCTATATACGCACTATTTAATGACCCATATCTTAAAACAGACAGTCCAAATGTTTTTTGCGGATCGTTTATTACCATTCCTGATACCATTAAAGGAAGAATAAATATCAGAAAGGTTAATACCCTCGACAGATTAAATATATTCAGGAAAAAGAGTCTCCCATCCTTTTTAAGCAAAGACATTATTGCAAATACAATAATAGAGTATGATAATGAATCAGACCTAAAAATACTATTAAACAATAAAGCTCTGGAACAATTGATAATTAAAGCTGTAAATATATCTGATCTAACCAGAGTTACCATAAACCAGTTGGATACCAATTTCATTACACCTATAAAAGGAGAAACAACACTTGGTATAATAAATCCTCAACAATGGATAATTGACTCAATCTATATTGAGAAACACTTTGCCATAGCAAATGATATAAGTGATTATATTTGAAACCAAAATGAAACAAAGCATAAGAAAAACTCTACTAATACACAATGATGATCATAATACGAGTTCCATCTGACAAATGAAAAAACAATTATAAACTCATGAAATTTAAACTAATACTATATACCACTCTATTTATAACAACCATATCTTGTAATGCGCAGGTTATTAAAAAGGTTCTTGGCAAAGAGTTAAATATGAGTACTGATATAGATTGGTGTGGGTGGAAAACAGATATATCTGATGATAAATTGCGACAAGAGGTAAAAAAACTTAAAAACATAAACTATCTGGATCATGTAGCTGATAATTTTAACCTGTATAAGAACTCCTTAAATCCTGTTGACTTTAACTCTGATGGATTAACTGATATTATATTTTATGGTAATCCGGGAGGTGCAGAAACAAATTTTGTTATATGTTGTATGAATACAGGAACCGGATATCAGGAGAAATTAACTGCGCAGGGTAATATTATCGAACTGTCTGAATATACCACAAAGAGAGGTCTTGATATCACAATTCATAACTATGCCTGTTGTCTCGGAGAGTTCGATCACATATACAAATACATTCCCGATAGTAACAGCAAAATTTTCAGATATATAAAATCAGACGATATAGCTCTGTATAACCAATGCACAGCTCCGGATAATTATCTAACCACAAATATAGAGTTTATGGTAACAACCAATGGTTACTCTCTCAGAGCTGATCCGTTTATAGACAATACATCTTATAGGTTTATGCAAAAGATTAAAGGTAATACACTTGCAATATATCCTAAAAACTCTACAGGTTATGCCATAGCTGAAAAGTATGATAATACCGGAAGAAAATGGTGGTATGTTATTATGAATAATAATATAAACCCAATACAATCTATCTTTGAATCCGGCTTTGACTACAGCAATAATTACAAATTATCCGGGTGGATGAGTAGCAGATATATAAAAGCAGATTAACATTGTATTTAAGACGAATGTACTTCATAATTTACACTATCTGTAAAAAGTATTGTTTATTCTGTAATATATATACATCTCTCCCTTCTGTTCATCTTAACTTTGTATCAGTCAATTTATTAAAAATATCATTATGAAGATTATGCCGTACATAATACTAACTGCCTTTCTGGCAATACTTATTACATCAATAATATATATATCACGAAAATTCTCATGGTCCTTTGGGCTAGAGAGTACACGTCCTTTATATATATTCTTCTCAGTGTTACCACTACTGTTCTTTACAGGTGCAGTAGTATTTATGAACTCAACCGGAACACTAGAGCATATACTTTACAAAATATCGTTTGTTACAATGGGTGTATATCTGTTCCTGTTAATGTCTATGCTTACAGTTGATCTGGCCAATATATTCATAAAACTAAAACCTCAGATATTCGGATTAACGGTAATTGCGTTAACCACACTGGTATCTGTTGGCGGATATCTGAATAGTATATATTTAAGAGATACAAAATTAGATATAAGGGTAAAAGGGCTAACCGAAGAGATAAACGCTGTTCATCTTACCGATATACATATTGGACATTTCAGAACAAATGGGTTTCTTGACAAACTTGTAGACAAAACAAATGCTCATAATCCTGATCTGATACTACTTACAGGAGATTATCTTGACAGCAGATATGCTCTTAAACCAAAATATTTTACACCTCTTAAAAGACTAAAAGCACCGGTATACTTTGTAGACGGTAATCACGACCACACAACACATAACGATAGTATTGTTGCACTAATGAAAAAGGTTGGTGTTAACGTTCTTGATAATAAGGTGGCAAACTACAAACAACTTCAGATTGTTGGTCTTACTCATATGATTGCCGACAGAGCAACATACGATATGCATGCATCGGGCAATAACCCGACAATTCAGGAGACTCTGCCAACACTTAATATTGATAAAAACAGACCATCAATACTACTGCATCATGCTCCTAATGGTATAAAATATGCAAGCGAAGCAGGTATAGATCTGTATCTTGCCGGGCACACACATGCAGGGCAGATATTCCCATTCAACCTTATTGCAAAAATGATATTTGATTACAACAGCGGTCTGCACACATACAACAATACAAAGATATTTGTATCAGAAGGCGTTGGAACATTTGGTCCTCCATTCAGAATTGGTACACGAAGCGAGATAATAAACATAAAACTTATACCTCAAATGAATTGATATCACCAATTACAGATCAAACCTCTGGTTATGTGCATAAACAGTGTACATACAGAGGTTTTTATTAAGCTATCAGCTCCTAAGAATGCACCTTGAGCCAGAAAAATCGATCTTTTTTTTAAAGAGATGCATCTTGAAAAGATACTAGTCCATCTTTAATTATATCCGGTGCATCCGAGAAAAATTCCGATCCATCTTTTTCAAAAAAAATTAATTTTTTACTTAAACCAGAAGAGCTATAATAGTACACAATGGTGTATAACATGTTCCTGCTTCACCTTTAAAATAGTACAAAGAACATTTAATTTTATAAAATCGGATTATTCAATTAACTTAATAACAAAACACTTAAACGGATGTTAAGATAAAGAACTTATAAAGCACTGATAGTTATGGATAAAAGAAACTTAGTGTATATTGCACAAAGTATCGACGGATTTATTGCTGATAAAAATGGTGGTCTTGATTGGTTACAAACAGTACCAAACCCGGATAATTCAGATATGGGTTACTATAATTTTATTAAACAGATTGATGCAATAATAATGGGTAGAAATACATTTGAAACCGTATGTGGTTTCGACTGCGAATGGCCATATACACTACCTGTTTTTGTACTAAGTAACTCCCTTAAAAGTATACCTGACAGCCATAAAGATAAAGCTGAACTGGTTAACGGATCTCTTAAAGACATTAAGAGAAACCTGAATAACAATGGTTTTAATCGCATATATATTGATGGTGGTAAAACAGTACAGAACTTCCTTAAAGAGGATTTGGTTGACGATTTAATAATTACAACCATTCCGGTTATTCTTGGCGGAGGTTATCCTCTGTTTGCTGAACTACCAAAAACTATTGAGTTTGAACTAATAAAATCTGAACTATTTCTTAATCAGATAGTACAAAATCATTACAGACGTAAAGTATAAAATCTACATTAAATTGAGTATACAATGTCAAACACAAACATACCAGAGATACTATTAAACGACTTCAGAGATATTGGTGAGACTGTAAACATAAAAAGCCACGAAACACTTATAAGTGTTGGTCAGAAAGTATCTGATGTTTATGTTGTGCTAAACGGAGGCATTGTAATGTTGCATGTACACCCCGATACTGGCAAAGAGAGAGCTATAAACTTCTTTATCCCTGATTTCCACCCTATGGCAACAGTTGCTGAATCGTTCTATCTTGATAAAACATCTGAATATCATCTTAAAACATTCACGAACTCAACACTTATAAAGATCAGAAAAGACAGATTAATGACATTTCTTAGCAGCTCTGACCATGCCGAATATCTGCACGATCACGGAATAAGAAACCTACTTGAAAAAAACTCTATGCGTGCTAAGCTTATTAGCCTTGATAGTTTTGAGATGCTTCAATATCTGCATAACAAATATCCTCAGATTCTACAGAAGGTACCATCTAAATATATTGCTAATTTTCTTGGGATATCGCCACAATGGTTAAGCAAACTAAAGCATAAACTCTAAACCTGAAACTAGTTTCATAATTGCCGGCTTTCATGTATCTATATTTGTATTGTAACGTACAGATATTTAGACACAACAAAACCTATTTAATATGGCAAGATGGAATTCAGACAACATACCCAATCTTAAGGGTAAGATAGCGGTAATTACAGGTGGTAACATTGGGCTTGGTTACCAGATATCGCTTGAGTTGGCAAATAAGGGTGCACACATTGTAATTGCATGCAGAACAAAATCTAAAGGGCAAAAAGCTATAGAGAACATTAAAAAGAGTCTAAACAGAAAGGTTAGTGCAGAGGTTATTACCCTTGATCTTACCAACCAAAAATCTATCAGCAACTTTGCTGCAGAATTTGGAAAGAAATACAGAAAACTTGATCTGCTTATAAACAATGCAGGGGTAATAAATCTTATTAACAGAGAAGAGACAAACAGTGGTTTAGAGATGCATATGGCTACAAATCATTACGGACACTTTGCACTAACCGCACTTTTAATACCCTATATAAGTAAAGCCGATAATGCAAGAGTAGTTACAATGTCAAGCGGAGCATACAGATCCGGAGATATAAATTTCAGCGATCTTAATTGGAACAACAGAGCATATAGCAGAAGTAAATCGTATGGTGATAGCAAACTGGCAAATATGCTGTTTATGATGGAGCTTGAGAGGTACTTTATAAAGAATAAAATAAACGCAATATCACTATCGGCACATCCTGGTCTGTCTGCTACTGAGCGTCAGCAAACAATAGGTATTGGCGGAAAACTCACAAAGTATCTGGCACAACCGGTAACTATTGGTGCTCTGCCGGCACTTATGGCAGCAACACATCCTGATGCAAAAGGAGCAGAATACTATGGTCCAAGATGGTTTGTACGTGGTTATCCAAAACTTGAGAAGAAGAAACCTGTAGTATTCAATAAAGATCTGGCAAAAAAACTATGGCTACTATCAGAGCAAATAACTGGAGTCCGGTTTTAAAAGATAACATCCCAAATTACCAGAGGAGAAGAGTGTTATTATATGATGCCTTCTCCTCCCTCATTTTCTCTCTTCAAACACACGTCACCATACCACAAATCCTGTAAAGTCCTGCACATTCCTGTCACATTTTATTTGTACATTCGCAGACAATTTATATAGTTACACTTTACTAAGCATTGAGCAACCTCAAATAATATATCTTTTCTCTGCTCTAAAGAGAGAAACTTATAATAAAACATATATGGAAAACTGGAATATAGTAAGCGTTACATTGAATAGAAGAAGCGAAGAAGAAGACAGACACATTCACAAGAACTTAACAGTTGATTCAAGCGGGAATCTGTTAGAAGAGATTGAGTATGATATGGATTCAAACATATTGTATAAAAAAATATACAGATATTTTGATACCGGAGGAATCTGTAGTTACACAGAGATAGATCACCATAACGAACTTGTAGAAAAACATACATACACAAAAGATGATTACGGATATATAAACAAGATTGTATATGAGTATGGCGATGGTAGCAAGCAGATTCAGGATATCACATTTACCGATCTTGGAGATACTGAAAAGGTTATTATTAGCGACGAAAACGGCGATATTTTAGGAAGCGAGTTATATATTCTTAATGAACACAGAAAGGTAAAAGAGATGATTGAGCTTGATGCTGACAATAACGAAACTGCAAAACATATATACAGATATAACGATAAAGGAGATCAGATATCTGAGGAACAATATATAGATAATGAGCTATACAAAAAAGAGTTATTTGAGTACGATATTAATGGTAACATTATAAAAAGAGCTGAAAAGGAATGCTCTTATAATTCCCATATAGTTGAATCATATAAATACGATAACAATAATAACCAGATACACAGTTCAGTAATCAATGGAGGAATACTAATATTCGAAAACAAGTGTGAATACGATGACAACAATGAATTATTAACTGAGGAGTTCTATGAGTTATCGTCAGAAGGTAAAATTATATCGTACGAAAAACTGATTCACGAACGAAATATGAACTAAGATATATACAGACCCTACTATCCTTTTTGAATATTCGGGTCTTATACTATATTTGGCAGATAAACACACACTATAGGGTGTAGAATTAAACATTAAAGAAACATGCAACTTAACAGAAACATATCATATACATATTCATGGAGATACACAGCATTAATCTCCGTTATACTTTCTGCTTTTATAATAGCAATCCTTATACTTCTGCAACCTTTTGATACCTATCAGTATAACAGTCATTACAAAACAGTAAAGTTATTAGGGTACAGTTTAGTAATAGCTACTCCTATCCTACTCTTTCATGCCTTAGAAAACTATTGGTTCCTGAAAGACAATAAAAGATGGAGATTATCTAAAGAGATAATTACCATATCAACAGTTTTTATAACCATAAGTGTATTTGCATATATGTATAACAGCTATGTAATAAATAGTACACCTATAAGCTGGCAAGGAGCTATTAACTGGAGTTTATCATTCGGACTACCTTTTGCACCTCTGTTTATTCCTATGTGGATATACCTGCGTTTTAGATTCAGCAAAGTAACCATTACACCAGAAAGTAACGACACAGAAACATTAATTACAATAAAGGGTAATAATAATGATGAGCAAGTACAATTTGTATGGTCTGAATTTGTAATGGCTAAATCGCAATCTAACTACATTGATATATTTCTTTTCACCAAACAGGGTACAATACAAAAACACGTTTTAAGAAGTACACTTAGTGGACTTGTAGATCAATTACCAATGGCTACACAGGTACACAGATCGTTTCTGGTAAATACAGATTACATTACCACGCTACATGGTAATACAAGAAAAGGATCTGTTGTATTAAGTAGTATCTCTACAGAGATTCCGGTATCACCAAAACACTTTACCGCATTAAAAAATCACCTTCAGTCACGTCCCTGATGCTTCAATTTCATCCCTAAATATTCATTTTCAACACCTTTTGTTCATACACATCACTTCCGTTTTTTTGTAATAATTCTATCAATTAGGTTTGCACAAAATGTTTAACCAAATAGAATTATTAGATATGCGATTTTTTATTACACTTATTTTATCACTGGCTACATTAACAGTAATTGCAAAAGAGACGGCAAAAGAACGTAAACTATTTCTCGATAATGTTTTTGAATTATTAGAGAATAATATTGCCAATCCGGAATGGCTAAAAGAGAAATCATTTATAGACTTTAAAGCTAAAGTATACTCAGACAAAATGCTCTCACTTGACGATAAAGCCTTCAATAAGGCTTTCAGAAAAGAGAGTCACAAGCTCCCTTTTACACACTTTTATCTTATCCCAAAAAGAACCCAAAAGTCAACAACAACTACAACCAAAACTGTTGCTAATAAAAAGAGACACACTATATCATGGAAGGCTTTAAATAATAAAACGGCCTATCTGGATATAAGATCGTTCTCTGGTGGTGTACAGAAGATGGTTACAGTATTAAAAGAGATTGGAACCGATAAATACGAAAATCTGATTATCGACCTTAGAAACAATGGAGGAGGAACACTTGATGCTCCTGTTATTCTTGGTCAGTTCTTAACAACAAAACCTATTGATGCCGGGGTTTACCTTACACGCAAATGGTTTAATAAAGAGTCCAGATCGGCAAGTATTAATGATATTGCTAACTTTCCTTACCTAAAAGATTTTACATATCAGGGAATTATGAAAATGTTTGCAGAAGAGGCAGCATTCAGAATGGTAGTACCAGGACATAATCGTCCGGTATTTAAAGGTAAAGTATTTATTCTAATCAACAGAAATACGGGTAGTGCATGTGAGCCGTTAATTCACCTGCTAAAAAAAGAGAACGTAGCAACATTAGTTGGTGGTCGTTCTGCCGGAGCAATGCTCAGTGCAAATACATTTACTGTAAATAACGATTACAATGTCTTTATTCCAATTGCCGATTACCAGACACCTGATGGTGCACGTATAGACAAAGTTGGTGTAGAGCCAAATATAACCGTAGATTCAGAAGAGGCACTTAACTACACCGTAAACAATCTGATTAAATAATCTACAACCTTAATAGAGAGGGTGTAGCCACAACAACACCCTCACATCCTATCCTCACAATCATACAATTCTGTTATCTTGTAAATCCTATCCTAAAACCTTTCACCTTGTTAATTGTTAACTGATTAGATTAAACATTGACAAATGAAAAACGAATTTAGAAAGATGAAAGCGGTAGGATATAATTCGGCTTGTAAAATAACCGATCCTGAGACATTAATAAATTTTGAAGCAGAAGAACCTACAATAGGATCAAACGATCTGTTAGTTCAGGTTAAGGGTATATCAGTAAACCCTGTTGATACAAAAGTTCGTAGCAGAATGACACCAGATAACAAACCGGGAATACTTGGTTACGATGCTGCAGGTATTGTTAAACAGACTGGCAATAATGTAAGCAAATTTAAGGTTGGCGATGAGGTATTCTATGCCGGAGATATAACCAGACCCGGAACAAATGCAGAACTACACGCTGTTGACGAACGTATAGCAGGAATAAAACCAAAATCGTTAAGTTTTGCAGAGGCAGCCGGATTACCATTAACATCTATTACAGCATGGGAGATACTTTTTGACTCTTTAGCTCTGAATAAAGGCGATGGCAAAGGAGAACATATACTTATAATTGGTGGTGCCGGAGGTGTAGGTTCAATACTAATACAACTTGCAAAAAAACTTACCAAGCTTACTGTAATTGCAACTGCATCGCGTCCTGAAACCACTAAATGGGTTAAAAAGATGGGAGCTGATTATATAGTAGATCATCACAAATCTCTGTCTGACCAAATTAAAACATTGAATATAGAACCACGATATGTAGTATCATTAAACAAAACAGAACAACATTTTGCATCTATTGTAGAACTTATAAAACCACGCGGACATATAGTACTTATTGATGATCCGCAGAATCTGGATATAAATTCTATAAAGCCCAAAGCATTAAGCTTTAGTTGGGAATTCATGTTTACACGTTCTATGTTTAATACAAACGATATTGAGAAGCAGAGCGAACTACTAAACAGTATATCTGAGTTAATAGATAATGGCACACTTATGTCTACCGTAACAAACAATATAGGAAAAATTAGTGCCGAAACACTAATTAAAGCACACCAGCTACAAGAGTCAGGGACTGTAATTGGTAAAAATGTTCTCTATGGATATTAATAAAATTGTAGTAACTAAATGAGAATATTACTTACAGGTGCAACCGGATATATTGGAAAAAGACTACTACCGGTTCTCATAGATAAAGGGCATAAGGTTATATGTTGCGTTAGAGATAAACAAAAGTTTAATCCTGAAGAGTCTTTAATAGATAAAATAGAGATAATAGAGAATGACTTAACCCAAAAGGAGTCTCTTAATAATATCCCAAAAGATATAGATATTGCCTACTATCTTGTTCATTCTATGTCGGTATCAAGAGATTATGATAAACTGGAAAAGATATCTGCAATAAACTTCAGAGAGATAATAAATAGAACAGATGCCAGGCAGGTAATATACCTAAGCGGCATTGTAAACTCCGAGACACTATCAAAACATCTTAAATCAAGAAAAAGTGTTGAGCAGGAGTTAAAAAAGGGTAAGTATTCTCTAACAACTGTGCGTGCAGGAATTATAATTGGTGCAGGTAGTGCATCGTTTGAGATTATTCGCGATCTGGTTGAGAAACTACCCATAATGATTGCTCCCAGATGGTTAAAAACCAAATGCCAGCCAATAGCAATACGCGATGTAATAAAAATACTTACAAGAATTGCAGATAATCACAAAACATTCAACAATAGTTACGATATAGCAGGTAACGAAATCCTTACATATAAAGAGATGCTCCTTGCATTTGCAGAGGTAAGGAACCTAAAACGATTTATATACACAGTACCTGTAATGACACCCAAACTATCCTCTTATTGGTTATATTTTGTAACCTCAACCTCATATAAGTTGGCAACATCGCTTGTAGATAGTATGAAGATAGAGGTGGTGGCAAACAGTACCAACATAAACAGTATATTAGATATAAAACCATTAACATACAGAGAAGCTGTAGAGAGTGCTTTTAGAAAGATTAGTCAGAATGAGATTATATCCAGTTGGAAGGACTCTACAATTAGTGGCCGGTTAAACTACAAAATATCTGACTATATAAAGGTGCCCCAATTTGGTTGTTACAAAGATATACGGCATAAACATATTACAGATACCAATGCCTGTATTGATAAAATATGGCGTATTGGTGGCAAAACCGGATGGTACTATGCAAATAGTATGTGGCGCTTAAGAGGTTTTATTGATAAACTTATTGGAGGAGTTGGATTAAGAAGAGGACGCACTAATACAGACAAGATTCAGGCAGGAGATACACTGGATTTCTGGCGGGTTCTGTATGCTAACAGACAAGAGGGACGTTTACTCCTGTTTGCTGAGATGAAACTTCCAGGCGAGGCATGGTTAGAGTTCAGAACAGATGGTAAAAGCCTGATACAAACTGCCACATTCAGGCCTAAAGGGTTAATAGGACGATTATATTGGTTTGCTGTTCTTCCTCTACATGGAATTGTTTTTAGAGGTTTAATAAAAAACCTTACAAACAACAGGTAAATTACTGGTAGTACACTTTGTTTCAATTAAATACGTTTTTTATTCTGCATATTTTTTATTAATTTAATTATCCCAACAGAACATTTATGAAACATCAATCTGTTTATTTGCATTGTGATAGTTGGGAAAGAGCATTGATGTTTCATACTATTTATTAATTAAATTATAAGAGTATGAGAAAAGTACTTCTACTATCGTTTAGCCTGTTTATATCATTTATACTAACTGGTCAAGAGAAAAATCCTAATAATGTAGAGTATTCTCAAATCAGTTATAATATAATTGTACAAAAATTGGGGAAAGGTACTGTTAATATTCCTAATGGAAACACCATTACAAATACAGAAACAAAGACTATAACTATAACCCCTGACAAAGGATACACATTAAGCAGTATTACCATTAACGGAGCGGCTGTATCTCTGCAACACAACGGAAATAGTTATACATATAATCTGAGTAATGTAACTGAAGATATATACGTTGTTGTTACATATACACCAATAACATACAACATAACAATTGTATCTGGCAATAATGGTACTGCATCTGTTAACGGAGATAACACAATTACAATTGAGGATAACAAAATCCTTACAATTACTCCTGATAACGGATACACTCTTAATAGTCTTCTTATAAATAACACCCCTGTTGAGGCTGAAAAAGATGGTGATAACTTCATCTATAATCTTTCAGGAATTTCTGCGGATATAACTATTGGTATTCTATTCACAACCAGAGAGTATATTGTTACAGTTAACGCAGGTAATAATGGATCTGCATCAAAAGCAGGAAATAAAACCATTACAATTGGCGACGATCTTACAATTACTATTACTCCAGACAAAGGATATAGAATATCTAAGGCAATACTTAATGGTACAGATATAATAGAGCAAGTTATTTACGAAGATGATGTATATAAATATACTATACGGGATATATCATCTGATATGACAGTTGATATTGAATTTGAAGCTATACCATATAATATAGTTGTTGAATTTAATGAGGGTGGTACTGTTACTCCATCGGGTAGCACAACTGCAACAATAGAAGATGAAGTTTTGTTCACGCTAAAAGTAAACGATGGTTATAAATTAGCCTCTGCTACATTAAACAGTGTTAACATTACAGATAAACTCACAAAAACCGACAATCTGTATACCTATACACTGAATAATATTGACAAAGATTACACCATAAAGGTACTGTTTGAGAAGAATCAGATCTCTGATATAAACAGATACAGCACCAAAGATATCACACTATGGCCTAATCCTGCGTCAGATTTTATACAGATATCCTCAGACAATCCTGATAATAACAATATTGTAAAAATCATTAACGCTACAGGAAAAACAGTTTATTATAGCAGATATAATAATGGTACTATTGATACATCAACTCTTCCGAATGGAGTTTATATTATTCAGATAATAAATAATAATCAAACCCAGATCAGCAGGTTTATAAAAAGATAAGGTTACAATAAATGAAACGAGAGTGTTCTATTACAGACACTCTCGTTTATCATTATCATATGTCTAGTTCTGAAATAGAATTACAATAAAAAACTTAAATAATAGTCATCCTATTAACAATATTTATCACCTCAGTCACCTTATTAACATTTAACTTAGCAAAGATTGACTTACGATAAGTCAAAACTGTATTTTTTTTTATTCTCAACTTCTCAGAGATATCTGCTGTAGACATATTTTCAACCAACAAGTATAATACTTCTCTTTCCCTTTTAGTAAGATCACTAATTCTATTATCTACACTTCTTATATCAGATAACCTCGAAGCAATATCCCTACTAAGATATCCTACTCCATCTATAGCTAAAGACAAGCACGTCTTAATATCTTTTATCCCTGATTCTTTTGAGATGATATAGTTAACGTTCAACTTTTTAAGAACTTTAATTATACCTAATTGTATTGACATTGTATAAATAATTAATACTATTTCTGGGTAATTATCTCTTATAGTGCCTACTGTATCACGCCAATCAAAATTTGGCATTCCTAAATCAAGAATAATTATATCTGGTTTCAAATTATCAACTGCATACAGAATACTTTCAGCATACATTAGTTTTGATACTACAGTAAATATACTCTCAGAATTTATTATACTCTCAAGTGCTTCCAAAATAATAGGATGATCATCAACAATAATAACCTTTTTCATAAATCAAAAATGTATTCAAAGATATATGTTTATCTAACATAAACATGTGATTTTTTTTCTTTATCCAAAAAGTATATTTACAACCGAATACAGTATACTGATGGCCACAGTATTAATTAAACAAAAATTTATTATTATTATGAAAAAAGTATTTTTTATCATTTTGGCTACATTAGCCATCTTAGTCTTAAATTCTTGTGAAAAAGACACACAGAATGAAAAAATCATCAATTCCAATGAGTTATCTGAAGTAAAAAATCAAAGATCTGCAAGTACTGATGCTGGTATATGTAACCCTTCAAATGGTAACATTTACACTAGAAAGTATGATTCAGATAAAGTAAATACCTCTCACGAAATTTTAGTTGATGGTTGGTCTAAGCCAAATGGAATGTACAAAATGTATATTTACAATAATGGGGCAAAAAGTAAGGTATATGATATAAATACAGGTGTATGGGAACATTATTTAGAACTTGAAGGAGGAGAAAATATTATACATATTAGTTACCGTTTATCAACAAACGCATTTAATAGTATTGATACTGATGAAATCTCTGTTTTGTATGTAAAAAAGCCTGAAATGTGGTATCCTTCGCAAGGTTCATATTCAAACAAAATTAAGATAGAGTTCCAAACATATTGGAATAAAAACATACTGAACTATCATCCATATTTCAGAGTTTGGCGTAGCGAAACAAATAATATAAATTGTTCAACAAGAAGTGCAATTACCGGATGGATTTCATGCACAAATAAATATGGTGATTATTATGGTGATAACGATAATTTATATGACACAAATATTACAAAAGGTAAGAAATATTACTATTTCGTTGAGATCTCTCCATACAGTAATGGAAGCAAAGCTAGTGAGTTTAGTAATATTTTACCTGGCTGGACCTCAAATTAACTAAAACAATTTGTACATAATAATGTAAAGAATCCTCTTACGAGGATTCTTTACAAAAGAAAACAACATTAATATAACCGTTATAATATATTATTAGCATATTTGCATCTTAACTTATAATTATAATTCACATGAAAAGATGCATAACTACAATACTACTTATTGTTCATATATTAAGTATTAATTCACAATCAGTAGATATACTAAAAGATTCTTGTAAACATACATCAGGAAAAACCAAAGCTGATCTATTACTAAAAATTGGAAAAATATATAAACAGACATTGTATGATTCTGCAATAATATATTTCAGAAAAGCATATGAGGTCAGTAATAAAAGCAATTATGACTATGGTCAGGCAGAATCTTTATTATATGAAGGAATGACTTTGTATAACAAATCCAAAGATACACTTTGCATAGATAGAGTTTTAAACGCCACTCAAATTTACAAAAACATTAATGACTATAGAGGTATTATTGATTCATATGCATCTCTTGCTTATATATATTGCAATTATGGTAATATTAACAAATCAATGGATTTTGCCGATAAAGCAATAATATTATCTGAATCAATATCAGATTCCGTTTATATTGCAAAAGCATATACATCAAAAGGAGATATTCTTATAAAAACATCCAATTTCAATGAAGCTATAAAGTTTCAATTCAAAGCAATAAATATATACAACAAGTTAAAAGACTATACAGAAGAGGCTCGATTACATATATCTATTAGCAATACATATACTCTACTTGACGAGTATAAACACGGAATCCTATATCTTAAAAAGGCATTGATATATCTGGAAAGTATAGATACAACATGGGATTTGGGAAGCGCATATGTTCAGCTTGGTGGTTTATATAAACAAGTAAATAAACTCGATTCCGCATCTCTATATTCTAGAATGGGTCAAAAAATAATGCATAAATTTGGTGATGAATATAGTATTGCCGGAATAAATATAAATATCGGAAATATTGAAAAAGCAAGAGGAAATTATCATACAGCTATTAAATGCTTTAATGAGGCATTAATATTTATGCAAAATCATAAACAGCTATATTATGTGGCAATGATAAATACAAATATCGGTAACACACTCATGTTGCAAAACAAATTCCAATCTGCAATAGTCAAATACAAAAATAGTATAGCTATCTCAAAACAAATCAAATCTCAAAGAAGTCTATATAACAATTATAATCAACTATCGATAGCATACAGTTCAATTGGTAATTACAAAGAAGCCTATCTTTATATTAATAAGAGTATAGCTATTAAAGATTCTATATTCACATCAGAAAGATATAGAGAGGTACAGGATCTTGAAACTAAATATCAAACTGAAATAAAGGAAAAAAAAATACTGTTACAAACTTCTAAATTAAATCAAAAGACAATGATAATAAATACTTTTATTGCTATTGCTGCTTTTATTATTATCTCATCTGTCATACTTTTTAAGAATTATACAAAGAAAAAGCGTTTACAACTAGAACTTATAAAGAAAAAAGAACAACTCGTTAATGAAGAATATAATAATCTTTACAAAGAACATAAAATAAGAATATCAGAATCGAATCTTGAAGGGCAGGAACAAGAAAAAAATAGAATTGCAAGAGAACTTCATGATGGTATATGCAGTGAATTATCTGGCATAAAACTACAACTTGAGGCAGGTATGTTAAATAATGAATCTGCGATTCATAAGATTCAAAAAGTATACTCTGATACAAGAAAACTATCACATGAAATGACTTTACCTCTTATAGCTGATGCCGATTTTGACGTTCTTATCAAAGAACTTGCAGTATCTATGCTTAAAAAAGAGATAAAACACAACGTTGTATACAGTAATCAATCAGATGGTTATGATATTCCAGAAAAGGTTCAATATAATGTTTATAGAATAATACAAGAAAGTATTACAAATATAAATAAGCACTCAAATGCAAATTCTTGTAATATCACAACACTCCTATCTTCTAATCAACTTATATGTTCCATAAAAGATAATGGAAATGGAATCGCTGATAATACATACGGATTTGGTATTAATAATATTAAAAAACGAGTTAATACCTTAAATGGAAAATTAGAAATTGATAGTAATTATTATGGAACAGAGATTAAATGTGTAATACCTTTGAACTAGATAAGTACACAGATACAGTAAAACACTATTTGATCTCGTCCTGGAAAACTATTACAGTTTTTCAGGACGAGATCTCTTATCACTGCATTACACCTAGATGCTCAGAGTATCTCTGCCTCTTATTCTCTGGTCTGTAGGGTGATAAAAAATAGATATCACAGTCAAAGTCTTCATCTTTATTAATCGCATCAAAATAGTTCTGATTAAGAATACCTCCGGTCATCTCAACAAATGGCTCCTCATCAAATTCCTTTGCTACTCCAACTGCACTATCTTTTGCTTTCTTAACAAGAGTATTCATCTCAGAGATAAAGTAGTCGATATTCCCCTCCTCTTTTCCTTTTGCATGCTCATTTAGTTTATTGGCTAAATCAGGAATAAATCTATCCAAACAAAGAAATGCCCACGTTTTATAACCACGTACCGAAGGCTTCTTAGGATTATCCTTCTGTACAATACTTGTTATCTGTGCATTTAAAACAGTCTTCCAACCTCCCTGACTTGTTCCAGCCTTCTGTTCATCGCTCATAATACTATTAAGCCAATTAACCACAGTTGTAACCTCATCTTTTGTAGGAATACCTTTTGCCAACTGATCAAGCAGTTGTCTGAATAGTGTTACCACATATTTTGTCTGACCAGGAAAATCTTTTCTAACATCAGGTCCCGGCTCTCCTCCTCCTCCAATCTGACAATCAAGGTTTTTAAGAGTAATCATATAATCTGGTGTTCCATTTATATTTTTTCTCATAACATATATATTTCAACGTTTTCTAATTAGTTATACTATCCTCAATTTTTTTAACATCAATTGCCGATTTATCATGTGTCCATAAGAAAAGAACATCAACACCAAAATCTTCATGAGGTAACTTTGCATCTTTAAAATTCTGTATAATCACACCACTTGTCATCTCAATAGCTTTTGGCATACTAAATGAATTTGAAATCTCCTTTGCCCTATTTAATGCTTCTGAAATAATAGCATTACTCTCACGGGTATAATAATCTATACTTCCTAAATCTTTGTCAGACAATAACGACTCCAATTTTGTACAAAGATCTGGTAAATATGTATTCATACATAAAAAGGCCCATGTCTTATATCCTCTTACTAAAGGTGTTTTAGGATCTTTTGTTTGAACAATACTGGTTATCTGAGAATCCAGAACAGTACGCCAACCTCCAATACTGGTTCCGCTTTTACTATCCTCTTGCATAATATTATTTAACCAGTTTACAACTATTTTCACATCCTCACTATCAGTTGTACCAGCCTCCAGTTGAGTTATTAACTGTCTGAAAATAGTAATTATATATTTTGACTGTCCCGGGAAATCCTTCCTTAACTCCGGTTGAGGATCACCACCTCCTCCAATCTGACAATCCAGTTTTTTCATCGTCTGTATAAAATCCGGTACCTGCTTTTCAGAATTTTTCATAATAAATGTGTTTAGTTTAAACTCTATTATCTATACAATGTATTTTTTAATCTTCAATCAAGTTAAGAACTAATTACTCAATTTCAAAATTTAATTATTACACTTATTACAGATTATATTCACCTGACACTGTTTTAGTTCTATCTCTATAGAATATACATCTACAAATATTTTTTGAATTTTATGACGTATTTTTACGTCAATTAAAATAAACGACGTATATTTACGTCAAAATTAAAAACATGGTACAATCAAAAACAGAACTATTCAATAAGCAATTAACAGAGAGTGCTAAACTATTTAAGGCACTATCTCACCCTGCCCGATTGCAGATACTACAATTTCTGGCAGAGTCAGAGACATGTATTACTGGTGATATTTCTGATGAATTACCTCTGGGACGCACAACAGTTAACCAACATATTAAAGAACTAAAGGAGGTAGGTTTAATTCAGGGACATATAGATGGTGTAAAAACAAAATACTGTCTAAATCCAAAAAGAGTTGAAGAGCTGTCTGAGATATTAAATAAGTTTATTAAAAATCTGAATATTAACAATTATAAATGTGAATAAAATGAAAATCTTAATCTTATGTACAGGCAATAGTTGCCGTAGCCAAATGGCTCATGGTTTTATGCAATCGTTTGACAAAGATATCACTGTACGATCTGCAGGAACAGAAGCTTCTGGTAAACTAAATGCAAATGCTGTAAAGGCTATGTCTGAAATCGGAATAGATATCAGTAATCACACATCAGACTCTGTAGAGAAGTATCTGGGCGAAGAGTGGGATTATGTTATTACTGTATGCGGAGGTGCAAACGAGGCTTGTCCGGCATTCATGGGTAAAGTAAAACATCGTCTGCATATTGGATTCGACGACCCTTCGCACGCTACCGGTACCGATGAGTTTATCTGGAGTGAATTCATTAGAGTAAGGGATGAGATTGGTGTAGAGTTCAAGAAATTTTACAACGAAATATCACAGAACAGATAACTAACTGTATGTTAGTTTTTAATTTTTGGGGAATCAAGGAGTCTGCTATCTGTAGGCTCCTGTTTAAAAAGAACTAACAAACACACTACAAAACACTTCATAACAAAACAAACTAACAAAGTATAAAATCAAAAGATATGCCATCAAAACAACGACTTAAATTTCTGGACAGATATCTCACACTTTGGATATTTCTTGCAATGGCTATTGGAGTACTATCAGGCTACCTGTTTCCGGCAATTGCCGATTTCTGGGAATCATTAAAACCATCAAAAGACAGCACCACAAATATACCAATTGCAATAGGTCTTATACTAATGATGTACCCTCCACTTGCCAAGGTAAAATACGAAGAGCTTGGCGATGTTTTTAAAAACTACAAAGTATTATCGCTCTCACTAATACAGAACTGGATTATTGGTCCGGTATTAATGTTCATACTAGCAATAGCATTCTTTAAGATATTCCCGGGCGAGAATAACTCTAACCTTCCGTATATGTACGGTATAATTATGATTGGATTGGCACGATGTATAGCCATGGTAATTGTATGGAACGATCTGGCAAAAGGCGATACACAATATGCAGCCGGGCTTGTTGCCTTTAACTCAATATTTCAGGTAATATTCTTCTCGGTTTATGCATACTTCTTTATAGCGGTATTACCGGGGTGGTTTGGTATTCCTACAAATAGTGCTGTAGAGAATATAACAATATGGCAGATAGCAGAAAGTGTATTAATATATCTGGGTATTCCATTTGTAGCAGGTTTCCTAACCAGATTTATACTAATAAGAGTTAAAAGCAAGCAGTGGTATCATACAAAATTTATACCTAAAATAAGTCCAATAACACTAATAGCACTGCTATTTACAATAGTGGTTATGTTCTCATTAAAAGGCGAATACATTGTTAAAATACCTCTTGATGTTATTATCATAGCAATCCCACTTTTAATATACTTTATTGTAATGTTCATTTTATCATTCTTTATGAGTAAAAAGGTTGGCGCAAACTACGAACAGACAACAACACTGTCGTTTACAGCTGCTAGTAATAACTTTGAGCTTGCTATAGCAGTGGCAATAGCAATATTTGGCATGAACTCAGGCGAAGCATTTACAGCAGTAATTGGTCCGTTGGTAGAGGTTCCGGTTATGATTGCTCTTGTTAATGTTGCTCTTAAATTCAAAAAGAGATACTTCAGTTAATTACATAATACTATTATTAAAAGATCTGGCATTAACTACTAATGAATTAATGCCGGATCTTAAAAAGATATAGCTATGGTAAAACCTAACAACAAAACAGAGTGTTGTAATCCACACAATATAGTATCCGATTTCTACGATAAGATACTTGGATATGTAATAAAAAAGGTAAACGATATTGATGTTGCCAAGGATATTACACAGGAGGTTATGGGACGAATGATTGATGCATATGACCGACAACTGGATGTGAAAAATATAAAAGCATGGTTATTTCAGGTAACCCGCAACATTATTGCCGACAGATATCGCAGAAAAGATTTCCTGAACTATGTAGATACAGAGATAGAATCGTCTGACGAAAATGAAATTCCTGCTATTGCTGCCGAAGATTTTATTGTTCCTATGATTAAGCTTCTTCCTGACAAATACAGTGTTCCACTATATATGAGCGATATTGAGAATATGAAACAATCTGACATAGCAGAAAAACTGAACCTGTCGCTATCTGCTACAAAGATGCGATGCCAACGGGCAAGAAAAAAACTTCACGAACTGTTTCTTGAATGCTGCGATATTGAATATACTGAAAATGGTGCCTTTGCTCACTGTACCATAAAAGCCTCATGCGATGAACTACATAAGATTGAAAAAGATATAAACAAGAACAGGTAAACCTCTCCTTCCAGGATCTTAAATCCGGGCTTATGTGTCTTTTTGATATGTAATCCGACACCATACCAAAACAGTGTTGAATTAACAAATCAAAACAGATGCAAAATCTAAAACAGATCTTAGCTATTATTGCCATAGCCTTTATAACATATGGTACTGCAAATACACAAACTATCTCAAAACTAGAGATAAACTCTACCATAACTTCCAGGCACTATTGGCGTGGCATAATGGTAAATAACTCTGCAAATATAGAGACGGATATTACATATAGTTCTAAAAGATTAAATATAGGTGTATGGGGAGGATATGCATTTAACAACAAATACTCCGAACTTGATCTGCATCTGAGTTATCGCATTACAAAAAACATCAGCCTGTCAGTATGGGATTTATATGCTTCAAGAGACAGAAAATCAATTGACAGATACAACTACTTTGATCTTAAAAGAGAGTCAACCAATCATCTTATTGACGCAACTCTCACCTATAATTTTGATAACAAATTACCTCTCACAATAAAATGGAGTACAATGCTGTGGGGTAGAGATCTGGATATAAACGGTAATCAGCGTTACTCTTCATATGCTGAGTTAGAATACAGGTATAAGTTTAAAAAAACTGAAATAAACTGTTTTGCCGGACTAAACGTATTCAGAAACAGCATCTATGCAAAACATACAAATATTGTAAACACAGGTATTAAAGTACAGAAAAACATATCTGTTATGGAAAAAGCTGAGATACCCGTATGGGCAATTATTGCTTTAAATCCGGATACAAAAACAGCAAACATGATAATTGGTATAAATCTCAACTTAAATAATCAATAGCAAAGCTCACACAAAACTATTGAATAACTGACTATTATAATCTACAAGTAATTTTTATCAGAGAAATATGTGTCTTATTGCCACTATCTGCGACTTCTTAATAAGAAACCAGCATGTGAGAATGACCATTGGCAATGCCAATACAATCAAACATACAGTGTTTCAGATAGTATTTAAAAGAAATAACAAACATATAATTAATTAAAATCTCATCGAAATGAATAGAAAAAATGTTGTTACATCATCTCTGGTTGGATTACTATCGTCGGTATTAGCCTTTCTAGGTATAATCAGCTGTTGCGGATTCCCTTTAATTGCAGCCTTTCTTGCATGGTTTGGTATAGGTGCATCTCAACTAAGCTTTTTTGCCGAATATCATTCACTATTCACAATATTAGCTGTTGTTGCACTTATATATGGGTTCTACATCATATACCTTAAAAAGGACAAAGGTTCTTGCTACGATACTGAATCTCAGAAAGAACAGAGTAGTTGTTGTAATCCAAAGAAAAAGAGATCAAACTGGCTTGCAAAATCAATGTTATGGATTGGTGTTGCAGCTGTAGTGTCATCAATCTTTATGAATAACAAACCTGCAACAGCATCTGAAACAACCAATAAATGTTGTACCAAAGTCTCAAACAGAGAGCCGGTAACCATAAAAAAAGCAAGTCCGTGCTGCACATCAAACAAAGATGAGAAGATTAAGTAAATAGATAAAAAAACAGGAACACACCGCTAAATGTATTCCTGTTTTTTTGTGCTCGAAGCGGGACTTGAACCCGCACAACCTTACGGTCACATGGCCCTCAACCATGCGCGTCTACCAATTCCGCCATCCGAGCTTAGCCTACCTGATAGGTCTACAAAAATATAAAATTGAATACTACATACAATAGCTTTACCCACTTTTTTTGCTTACTCCGATACGCAAAAAAGTATACTCTACCATTAATCAGAATCATAACATCCTATTTTGCAAGATAATTAACGTTATATCAATATTTATTTATACAAAAACAGATCTATTGTTAAACCTAATTTTAATATACCCGTCAAATGGTAAAATAAAATATGTAACATCGCAGAGTAAACCAACTTAACTATGCACGTTTCATATAACTAATAAAACAAATATTTTTATGAAAAAAACACTATCCCTTGCATTGTGCCTAAGCGTCCTGCTAATGGCTTGCACACAAAAAGAAGCAACGGTTGAGGTAAAGAAATATACCATCGATCAGTTCTACAAAAATCAATCAGTATACAAAGCCGGATTCTCTTCTGATGAATCAAAGGTACTTATTGGTAGTAACCAAACCGGAATATATAATGTATTCCAGATCAATCTTGCCGACGACAAAACAACACAGTTAACAAACTCTGTTAAAGAGTCGTACTATGCTCAGTCATTCTTCCCTAACGACAATAGGTTTCTGTACAGTGCCGATAAAGGAGGTAACGAGATTTCACATATATATCTTCAGAACGAGGATGGAACATCTGTAGATCTTACTCCGGGAGAGAAGGCTAAGTCGTCATTCTATGGTTGGACGAGAGATAAAAAATCCTTCTTCTACACATCAAACAAGAGAGATGCAAGATTCTTTGATCTATATGAGATGGATATTGAGACAATGCAACCAACACTTATATATCAGAATAACGATGGTTATGGTATAGGATCTATATCAAAAGATAAGAAGTACATTGCTTTAACAAAATCTGTTACAACAACAACATCTGTTATGTATCTGTATAACATGCAGACTAAAGAAACTGAACTATTTGAAGAAGAGATTGAGAACGTTTCATTCGCCCCCCTGTTTTTTGCTCTTAATAATACCGATTTCTTCTACACAACAAATAAAGACAGCGACTTTACATATGTAATGAAATATGACCTTAATACTAAAACAAAAGTTAAGGTTCTTGAGACTAACTGGGATGTTAGCTATATGTATAACTCATACAATGAAAAATACAGAGTTATTGGTATAAATCAGGATGCTAAAACTGTTCTTAGAGTGGTTGATTTGGCTACCGGACAGGATATAAAGCTACCTGATTTCGGAAATAAGAGTATTAAATCTGTATCTATATCAAAAAGCGAGAAACAGATGATTATGACAGTTGGTAGTTCTGCATCGCCAAGTAATCTTTACCTGTATAACTTCAGTACCGGTAAACTAAAGCAACTTACAAATACTCTTAATCCTGAGATAAATCCAAACGATCTTGTAGAGGGTATTAACGTTAGATACAGATCATTTGACGGACTTAAAATTCCAGCTCTGTTATATAAGCCAATTAATGCATCAAAAGATAACAAGGTTCCTGCAATGCTTTGGATACACGGCGGACCAGGTGGTCAGTCTCGTTTATCATACTTCCCGTTGCTTCAGTACCTTGTAAATCACGGTTATGCTGTTATTGCTGTAAACAACAGAGGTAGCTCAGGATATGGTAAAAAATTCTTTAGTCTTGACGATAAACGTCATGGAGAGGATGATCTTATGGATTGTGTAAAAGCTAAGGATTTTCTGGCAACACTTGACTATATAGATACCGATAAGATTGGTATTATGGGCGGATCGTATGGTGGATACATGACAATGGCTGCACTTACATATACACCTGAGGAGTTTAAGGTTGGTGTTAATGTATTTGGTGTAACAAACTGGTTACGTACATTAAAATCTATACCTCCTTACTGGGAGTCGTTCAGAAAAGCACTATATCAGGAGGTTGGAGATCCATTCTCAGCAGACTCTGTTAGGTTGAGAAAAATGTCGCCGCTATTTCATGCAGAGAATGTAACAAAACCACTTATGGTACTACAGGGAGCAAACGACCCTAGAGTACTACAGGTTGAATCTGATGAGATTGTTGAGGCAGTTAAAAAGAATGGTGTTCCGGTAGAGTATGTTATATTCCCAGACGAGGGACATGGTTTCCGCAAGAAAGAGAATGAGATTAAGGCGTACGGACAGGTACTACAATTCTTAGACAAACATTTGAAAAACATTAAGTAAATAGATATAATCTATTCAGCTATCAGTTACGGGTCAGGCACAAATTGTCTGGCCTGTTTCTGTTTTAATATAACATTTGCTCCTAAATACTATCAAACAAAAACTGTTAAGCATTTTATGTGGCGGTGGCATTTTTGTTCTTCTTACTTGCTTTTATTGCTATTGAAAAAAGTATAATATAAACTATTAAAAAACATGACATCATTTGTTAAGGCTATTAGTAGATAGAATTTTCCGATGCTACATAAATATCTAATCCCGAAAGGATGATAAGATAGTTACCGATGGGCACAGCCCATTGGTAGATTGATATCAAACCGAAATACTGAAAGGACGAGGTATGCTTTTAACCAATATAGCAACCAGATAATATTATTACTGTCATATTTCATCTGTTTATAATTGT
>DKJY01000096.1 GCA_002454955.1 Bacteroidales bacterium UBA6680 | reverse complement strand
CAGATACTCAACAATCTGAACAAACATTTGCCAAGGACAATGCATACAACCCCGCTCATGATTCCGGGAACTAACGCCTAAACTCCGTTTTAAAGCTTATACCGATCCCGGAATTCAATTCCAGTATAGTGTGATTAAGAGTTGGCTATAATCAGACAGTTATTAGAGACTGTTCGATATTTCAATTCCAGTATGGTGTGATTAAGAACAGAGTAAACAAGCAAGAATCTTTTAGGTAATAATTTATTCGCGGCAACTATTAAACCAAAGAACTACAGATACTCAACAATCTGAACAAACATTTGCCAAGGACAATGCATACAATCCCGCTCATGATTCCGGGAACTAACGCCGAAACTCCGTTTTAAAGCTTATAACGCTCCCGGAATTCAATTCCAGTATGGTGTGATTAAGAACAGATCAAACAAGCAAGAATCTTTTAGGTTAGTAATTTATTCGCGGCAACTATTCAACCAGAGAACTGCAGATACTCAACAATCTGAACAAACATTTGCCAAGGACAATGCATACAACCCCGCTCATGATTCCGGGAACCAACGCCGAAACTCCGTTTTAAAGCTTATACCGCTCCCGGAATTCAATTCCAGTATGGTGTGATTAAGAGCATTGATAGGAATTGTGTAATAACTATTAGCATCGTTATTTCAATTCCAGTATGGTGTGATTAAGAGAAGCTTTTTCTCAGCTTTAATAAGATCCGGTAAAGAATTTCAATTCCAGTATGGTGTGATTAAGAGTCCGTGCGAATTTAGCAGAAAAAAAGCTGAAAAACAATCGCTTCAGCTTATCTAATAACTCAAAAAAAGCGTCGACCATAGATGGTATTAAAACCCCTTAGGTTCGACAACTTTTTAATGATATAAATATCAACTATATAAGTTCTTTTAGATATATCTTACCTATGTATATAACAAAAAGATACATTATCGACAACTTCTGAATTAATCTGCTAAAAGATCATAGTCGTTATTTGTTGAACCAACCGGTGATGGTAGCCTATACCTTTTTAGCAGCGGTTCATTATCTGCAAATATAATTCGTGCTATCTCACTAATTATTACAACCTTTTTATACAACGCATTAAGTCTCACAATCCTTTCACGCGTATGTACATTACGTTCGTTCTTAAATAGTTCCTGATCGTTATTTGCCCTAAGAAGTTTGTTTCTCAGTTCTGGTAAAGAGTTTATAACAGTCTCATTACATCCTGCTGTAATAAGTGCATCGCGATATTCTGCTACATTCTTCTCTAAGGTATGCATAAACGGAACCATTCGCTCCTGATTCTTGCGTACATTTGCAATATCATTAGCACCAAATATGTTAGCCATATTTCTGTCGCCCGGAAAGGCTTTTCTTACAAAGAATGCAATAGTAATATAGGCTTTATTGCACTCTCCCAATACAGAAAGCAACAGATCTGTTTTTGCCGACATCTCATCAACAATAACATTATCACTCTTTACCCCATAAACATCATCAATAGATCTCTTTATAGAGGCTGAGTAGTCGCTACCAATGGTTGTGTCAAACTTAGTAAACTCGGATATGTTATTATCTATAACCTCTACTAATCCTTCTGAATGCTCAAGTAAAATTGCATCTGAAATGTTGTAATCTCTATAAATCTTAGCCATAAAAACATTATTTATAAATTAACTTACAACAAGTTACATAAGGCTTTCAGAAAAGTCAATAGGTAAAAATGCTCAATTTTCCATTTTTTTACTAATTCTTTTTAAAAAGTCACTGCCTCATACATATTTTCAGCTACAAGAACAACATTCTCAACACCACCTGATATATAGTCAATAGTTTATAACAAGTTCTCAATGCCTTCCCGTAAATAGTTAACATTTTCCGGCACATTCTCAGCTATAGGAACAACCTACTCAAGCATTTCCGCAACATAGTCAGCTATTTCCATAACCGTAATCTAGGTTTTCCAGCAAAAAATTAAGATCTTCCGGTACATTCTCAGCTATAAGGACAACATTCTCAACCCCACTCACGATATAATCAGCCATTTCCACAACCGTAACGGGGTTTTCCACTCCCGGAAACTGTCAACTAAGTGGTGGAAAGCCTCAACTATCTCTTTCAATACGTCAAAGAACACTTTAAGATTATGTTTACAGAAACATATCTGTACTACTCTTCTCTTGTCCTATTATCTGTTTATCCAACCATTTCTCTCCTCGGCTTTTAAACAGAATAACACTATCATTTTCATTCTTTATAAGGTTCTTTATCTGAATCTCAAGCTCTTTTATGTTATTTTAGTTCATGGACTCATATTTAGTCATATGTTATCCTATGCTTGAGTTTTTCTTTAAATACCTCATATAATGTAACAATGACATTAAATTTTCATAAAGTTTACCGTATGAATTAGAGTGTGTTAAAGTTTCGCCATTTAATTTAACTGATTCATTTTCCTTGTGTTTCCAAAATCCAATTACGCCAACTTCAGGTTTTTCTGAAATAATCTTATTCGCAATATCTTCATCAATATCTTCACCAGAAAAGATAAGCGCATTGGGTTCTTTATAGTTATAGTCAGAGATGTTTTTTAAGACTGTATCGAAATCTGATTGCCTCACATCCTCAAAATGATAATCATTTAATAGTTTATAAAGTTTATATCCTTCTGAATTTCTATCAAATGATTCAGCAACTACTGTAATAGGATATCTTGTTATTTCAATCTCAATACTTCTATGCCTTAAGGCTTTTTTTAACGCCTCCTTGTCTCCATTCACAGTTTTTGCAAGTTTTTTATATATTGAACCCTCTATTTTCGTTGCAAAAATTTTATCCAAAAAGAATAATAATATTGACAGCAATAAGCTGAACCCACCGACAATCAGAGATGCTACAGTAATATAGGAGTTTTGCTTCATTTCAAGTTCATCCACTTCTCTTTCATGTTCCTTTTGCATCAATTCAAGCCTATATCTCCACTCTTCCCTCAACTTCTGAACTTCTTTATCAAAACTTTCCTGATACTTAGTAATCTCTATCTCAGTTTTTGACTTATGCTCTTGAGTCTGTTTTTTATTAGCTAAAACACTTAGTGTTAACAACATTAATATCAATACAAATAGTTGCCTCATAATCAAAGTTTTTTAATTAATTTTGCTTGTTTAAATATCTGTGGTTCTTTTTTGGTTTTATCTGAAAGTTTAACTTTTATCCAATCTCCCTCTTTATACTTTTTTTGATCAATCCCTGTTACCTCAATAAAAGAGTCTTTTCCATATTGAATTGAGCTAGCTATAATTTTCTTTGGTTTTAAAAATAGGCTTTGAACCTGAAGAACAGTCTCATCCCCTTTTCTTTTATTACTCAAATCTGAAAGTAAATACTCCTTAGTTAAAGTACCCATATATTCTGAAACATTAAAAGGAGTAATATTTTCTTTCTCTAACAAACACCAGCCTATCGATTGTAAAGTTGATGCTTCAACAAAAGTTGTAGTAGGAGATTCAATTCTAAGTCTTTCCCAATTATTCTTTACTGATAGAGCAATACTATTTTGCAACATCGATTTACCAAATCCAATACATAACAAAGCTCTGTTGTTATCTTGTAGAAATTGTTCAACTATTTTAAGATAGTTTTCTAACTGCTCTTTATATTCATCCAGCTCATCAGAATTAACAAAACTCAATTGATATTTAATAAACTCTTTAGTGAAATTATTAATTGCCTTAAAAAAATAGGGCAGCTCAAAAACTTGTTTTGTTACATAAGTTGTAATCTTATCTTTTGTAATATTATCCAACTTTGAAGTTCTAAAATATAGGTTCACTTTTAAATTAGTTCTCTCTTTTATTGCTTCCTGAAGAACTGATAAGTCTGTAAGATCCTTTTCTTCCAGTTTGGGCATCAACCTTTTTCTGTCAAGTTGAATTATTGTTGTTCTATCAATATTTACAAAATTAGTATCTTCCACTCCCCAAAATGAGGAATTATTATAAAGAAACTTACTCTTTTTTGCATTAAAGAATTCTTCTGGTTTTTTAATAAAACAACTGGAATCTTTATATAATTCTTTTTTACCTCTATGACTTTTATTTATTGCATTTACAAAATTGGTGTCACTATATTTATAAGCAAAAAGTGCTTGTTTGATTGCTCCTTTTATTGTAGCCCCAGATATATAAAATCTACCAGATGAATTAATGTGTTTGCTTATTTCAGTTAAATTGCCTCGCACCACAAAGTCTCTTGATATATTAGAGATACTTGAAATAGTAATTTCATTATTAATCAGAAACTTTTGAAACAATTCATGTTTATTCTCCTGTTGAGAAGATATTGAACTAATAAACAATTCATATTCTTCAATGAGTTCTTTATGAATCAGCTCTTTTATAAATAATTCCTGATTAATAAAATGTATTTTCCCTTTATCACATACATAATCAACAATAGGAGAAAGTGGCTCTTCATGAGAACCAATACTAACTGGAGTAAGAGTTGTTAGCCTTATACAATGCTTCTCTATTAAAGATTTGTTATAGATCTTTTTTAAGTCTAAAGAATCTTTTAATAATATATCATTACTCATATCTACATTTCTAATGTTAAACATGTCCCTAACCTTAAATAGGAATTATCATTATTTACCGATATATCTTCAATCTTTCCAAGATTTATATCTGTATTATTCAATAAAGAGCCCTCATTAAGCATATTTACTGATTTTAACGCTCTATTAGAATCTATTTTTCTTCCACCTCTTGATATTATATCATATGCATAAAATTTTTTAAATTCTTCTAAACTGTCCGGAATTGTTAAGCCTAAAGTTAATTTATTAGCATGAGTTTTCTTAGGAGTCCATTTAAATGGTATATTAGGATTTAAATCAACCTCACCAACATAGCCGTAACCGACATTTCTTTTACCTCCAACACCCTCAAACCTAATAAGATTAACAGAAAACTCTAAAAGCTTTCTTTCGTCATTATTAAGTTTCGAATCATCAACTAGAAAATAGAAATTTGTTTTCCAATTGTTATCATGAAGTGGTGTTTGAATAAATGCTGTTTGAAACAACTCATTCTGGCTTTCTCCATCAAAAGGGCGACTATTAATGTGTGTCACCATATTATAATAAACTATGTTATCTATAGTTTCAATTTTTTCGTATTCATCCTCTAAAATCAAACAGTTCCCAATTCTTTTTAACTTATCAATATTATCAACCCATCTTTCTCCATACTCTTCCAAAACTCTCTTTGAAAGAAAACGAATCTTTTTCACATCTTTTATTTTATGATAATCTACTTCTGGTGAAAGTAAGTTATTAGCATTTACAGGTTTTGGGAGAAAAAATATATTTATTTCTGAATTACTCAAACAGTAATATACTGATGATATTAGAATTTTCTTCTCTCTAAATAATGTAACAAGAGTATCCGCCTTATTTTTGCAATATTTAGCCACATTATTTATTAGCGTTGAAAACAGAGCATCTGAATGCATAATTATTGATGTATCAGACAATCCTGTTTTATTATCAATAGACTGCTTACCAAAGTGAAACCTTGACTGTGAAGATATCTTCAATATTATAGTTCTCATACCTCAATTAATTCAAGTTCATCTTTATTTATTTTAAAACAATCAAAATCTTTTTCATCTACAATATCACATTGGTTTATTTCGCTTTTATCAATATCTATTTCTACATTTTTAAGTTTTACATCAAAGAATCTAATTTTACCAGAACCTCTTGAGCCTGATCCACCCAATGAGTCCTGCTCTAACAGTTGCATAGCAAAAGATATCTTTTTCAAATCATCTTTATCAGATTCATTATCAAAACAATCATATATCATCTCAAATTCAAATTCAGCACCAGAAGGAACACGTTCAAGTGGTCTTGGATTTGCAGAGCCTTTAATACGATCTATTGTGTTTTCATATTTAACTTCTGAATACTCAAAGTCCATATCAAAATTTTCAACTGATTTTTTCACTAAATATGCATCCCGAACACGCAAATATGCTTCAGAGTAACCCTCTGTATCATTTGCTCCTACACCAAATAGTTTAGTTGTTCCAAAATCATTTTCAGCATTATCTCCCACTTTTGTACTTCCAGTTACTTTTGCAAGCATATTACGCAACTTACCTTTAAGTGAACTCCCAGGGATATAGGGTATACCATTAGCTGTTTTTATAATATTATTCTGGTCTAAACCACCAATCTCCATAGCTGATGAAGAACCACCAATATGTAAACCTGTTATTACTTTTATTCTCCCGGATATTATAGTTTTATTATTTAACTTATTCATAACTTTTTAATTTTTACTTGGATAATGAAATTTTTGATAAGACAGTAATGCTTCCATGAACATTTTAAAAGCTCTAAGGTCGTCCATACCTACTATTACTTTTATAATATTTGCTATCTCAATTACAATCTTTTTACCTTCATCTTTTGATTGCCTTGCAGCTACATACAAGACTTTTGGATATAAAAGCTTAATCTGCTCAACGTTATTACAATGTTTAATTTTATCGTAAAGACTTCTAAGTTGAGTTGACGATATGTATTCTTTTGTTATCTCCTTTTTATCTTTATTATATTTTTTTCCGAACAACTTTTTAACATTATTCTCCAGACTGATAATATCATCTGCAATATTGTTATTGGTCTCTTTAAATTTCAATGGATCTACTCCAAAGAAATATTCGTTTCTATTATTCATACTCTTATTCTAATGTATTAATATTTCTTGTTTTTAATTCTGTTAATCTTGCAACTAAGGGGAATCTCATAGGATTAACAAAGTTTTCATCAACACCTCCTTTAGAGCTCATCATTAATGCATAAGTCAAAGCGTTCTGATAAGGTTCAAATAGTTTCTCTTCAAGCTCAGGTATATCTTTTTTTCGGACATCTCTTAAATAGTGTTTTAACCTCCAAACATTTTCAAATGGTAAGCTTTTTCTGTTTTTAATTTTTTGTTGTATGCTCTCAAATCCTTTAGAGCTTCTCTTAATCTTTTCAAGAAGTGATTTTTTCACAACTCCATCTCTAAGATACTTTTCAAGCAATTTAGTATGTTCAAGTAGCTCTTTATAATCAGTCCAGGTAAAAATCTCATTCATAATGCAAATAGAGTTTTTAACTCTTGCATTGTTTACTATTCTAGATTTAGCCTTACTCAATGCCTCCTCTGCCAACCTACCAATTTGTACCACAGGAGTTTTAGGATCAATTATTAGTATACCTGCTGAGATTGTAATTCCTTTGAGGATGTCATTTTTTCCAATTTCATGGTCAAACTTGTTTTTTACATTATTAGCAAACTGAACAATAGCATCCCAGCCTCCTATAAAAAAACAATCATCTCCTCCACTAAATACTGTATATATATTATCTTCAAACTTTCGTAAAAATTCTGAATTGTTATCCATATCAGAAACACGAATACTTTCTACACCAGATTTAAAGAATTTATTAAAAAAACTACTTTTAATTCTAAACTCATTAATATTTATACACTCCTTAAAGTGCTCTCCTAGATTATCCACATCCATTTTCAATACACCAAGCAGATCAGAACCAGTACGTATCATAGCTTGCTGAGCCAAACCATCAAAATCTATTACATTATCTGTTACAACATTTTTAATTTCAAATGATTTAGAACAATTCTGCAATACATGATTTACCAAATCTTCACTCCAATATGGAATCCCAGAAGGTTTTTCTGATTTTAAATCATTAATATCTTCTTCTTTGTGGTATGGCTGGAAAATTCTGTTATAGTCCTCTTCATTTATGTTATTATATAAATTATACCTACTATGGTTGTTAAGGAAACTAATATTTTCCCATGCATTTATAAAATCAACACCATTTGCCCAGGTTAACCTTATTGATATTTCACTCCTTAACAAATCATTATTTATTTCTGACTGAATAATATTTAGTTGTTCATCAATTTCGGAAGGTTCGTCTTTACTTATATCATCAGATACGAATAAAAAGCCTCCACCTCCACAGAACTTTTCCCAATTATCAGATAAAACATTTTCAATTTTCTTACTGTATTTATTTTCATAAACTTCCACATTGTTTGATCTGGATTTCAAAGCTCTAGCAGCACCTTTGGTTTTAACATTAAATATATATCCTTGTATACCACTAATATCACCTTTTATTATCCAAACCTTATTTGCCCTATCCGGTTCTTTTCTCACAAAAGATTCCTTTAGTTTTTGCTTATATTCATTAATTTGTTCGTTTATCATATATCTAAAATTTTGTAAATTCTGTAATTATGTAGAATTCCATTTCTATAATTAAAACATTAATCCACAACTTCAACACATCCAAAGCCTTGACTACATAGTTCACCCACGCCGCCTGCTATTAGCTTATGTATACTCTCCGGGGCTTGTAGTTTAAAGTAGTATTTATATGCAACCACTGAGGTTTCGCGTTTTGTGTTACCGGCAATTTTTATAAGGCTTCTAAAGTGTTTATCAGACGGGATTATCTCTATATCATCAGCTAAAACATCTATATTCTGAACCGATGCTTTTTTTATAAGGTTATTAACAAACCTCTCTTTATAGCCGGGTTCAGCAGGAGATATGTAGGTATGCTTAAGCCTCTCTCCTTTCATCTCTGGCTTTGATAACACTACTGGCGATATACAACGGTATTGTACCTCTTTGGTATACTCCTGTTCAGGTACACTTGTAACCTCTGCCACATTAAACTTTATTGTATTCAGTATATCTCCAATCTCGCCTTTGCGATTCTTAAAGAGTCCCATTATAAACTTTGCACCGTCGTTATTAATATAGAACGATACTGTAATATATATGTGCCTGCTGTTAAGTACCATTCTATCACCTATTACTTTATACTTTCCTTTAGGAATCACATAATCTGAGAAGGTGAAGAATTTGAATCCGGCTTTTCCATCTTTTGTTCTGTATCCGTTGTCGTGTAACCACTTACCAAATTGCGCATCGCTCTGATTAATAATCTTATAAATCCACGAACTTGTTTCGTATCTGTTGTTAATTGGTAAAACATTTCTATGTTCCTGATTCAACTCCAGTTTTAATTTTATTCGCATATATTTTCTTTTTAATAAAATTCAAATATAAATTGGTACATATCACATTGATCCGAAAGTT
>DKJY01000154.1 GCA_002454955.1 Bacteroidales bacterium UBA6680 | reverse complement strand
CATTTCCGTTGACAGAACAGGATTTGAGCATACTACCACACTGAAACAATCAGAAAAAGGAGCTGCCTTTTCGGCAACTCCTTGAATTGAAAATTGAATTTACTTAACTAAAAGCTTTATTGTATATGATTGTCTGTTCTTATCAATCTTTACAAAATATACTCCTGTGTTCCAGCCTGCAACATCAACAGTAAGTTTTCCGGTAACATTACTATCTCTGTATACACTGTTACCATCTACTCCAAATATATTGATGTTGTAGATTACATTATCCTCAACATCAATATTTACTGATCCAGAAGCAGGGTTAGGATAAATAGTTATACCTGCCTTGTCAGCGTCAAAAACGGTGGTTGATGTACTTTTTACTGTTACATTAATTGGCGAAGTAACTGCCGATTTACCATTAGCTATTGCTCTTAAAACAAGATTCGACTTGCCATTCTTATCTTTTGCAAAGGATAGTGTAAGGTTATTATCCTTAACTGTAGCAGTAACAAGATCTGTATTTGTATTACTTTCTACCTCAAATATTATAGGATCATCATCCGCATCTGTTGCATATTGACCAAGATCTATAATTACCGGATCAGCATTCTCATTAACCTCAATAGGAGATATTATCTTTGTCCACTTTGGCGCATTATCTGTTGAAGTTACACTCTTTTTAGATATTGTGAGATCATCAAAAAGAAGAACATACTGCTGAGGTGCACTCTTAGCATGGAAACCAATATAATATATCCCATCTTTATCTACTGTAAAATCTTTGGTATAACGTTTCCACTCTTTATAATCATTTATATCAGCATACTCAAGTTTAGTTGTCATATCAGCAGCTGTACGACCTTTACCAATCCAAATATCCATCTCCTCATGATAAACTTTGCCTGTTGCAATATCAAACAGAGTATATATAAAGAACTCATAGTTATACTCAGCAGATGCTTCAAGTTGTAATGGTGGAGAGAAGAACCAATCATCCTTTCCACTTGTTCCGAAATCATTATTTACAAGTGCTCCGCGAGAATTATTGTGTGTAAGACCAGGTTTAGCCGGTGGTGTTGTTACCATATCCCAGTTAATTCCATTACCATTACCATCAAACATCGACATTCCTAGTGGTACATCATCTCTACGCTCAATATTATCTGTATTATCAAACGACTGTACATAAGGATATGTCGTAACTGTAGGATCCTCCATTGTTGTAAATGTATTTACAGGACAATTTTCGCTATCTCCATTCTCATAAACAGCTACTACACTCCATGCATACTGTTGGTTAAATGGTATATCACCAGATATTGTATATTTATACTTATCAGCACTTAACTGTAATGCATTCTCAATATTATTTCCATCCTCATTTGTTCCAACAGTAATTTTGTAACCAGTTACACCTCCACTACTCGCTGTCCACTGAAGTTCAACGGGTCTGAAAGAATCAACATTCTTAGCTCCATTTACAGGTCCAGCAATCTTAGGACAATGCTTTCCTGGATCCTCGGTTTCCCATCCTATATTATCAATTCTAAGTGTTGCAAACGGAAATGGTTCTGCAGGTGTAAACTCTCCATATTTAAATGCAATATATGGCCCTTTAGTATTAGGCTTAAACTTAACAGTATACTTTTCAAAATCAGGAGTAAGATCTATAGTTTTAACTGCTGTGAATGTCTCAGCATCATTAGGATCAGACATAACACCAACAATAAGTGTAAGTGTATACTCTGGTGCTTTCTTCTTTGCATAGAAAGATAAAGTGTTATTACCAAAATCAGAAACCCCAGGAGTACATAATATTACCGGATCAACAAGATCTTCTGAATTAACTCTGTTCATTTTTAACGAATGAGGTGGCGAAAACACATCAGATGTAGACTGCTCAATCCATATATTTTGAACAAACGTATTTGTCTTACTTGACTGCAATGCATTCCAGCCAAAAGGAAGCTTATTACTCAAATCAAATGTCTCAAAGAATGTTGTAAGAACATCAATAGCCTTTCCTTTAACCGGTATCTCCACTTCTCCTGTTGCTTCTCCAACATTTAACGTAAGCATCTCTGAGAAATAACCCGATACTGTTGGTTTAAATTTAACTTTAAGAACACCTGTTTCTGAAGGGGCAATTGTAAGATCCTGAGTACAACTAAACGGAGCAGCAATATCACCACCATTGATCACAAGCTCTGCTGTTCCAATATTTGTTACAGGTATATTTAACGATACATCTGCTCCAACATATGTATCAGGGAATATAAACTCATCAATACTAAAATCAACAACACCAACATTACTATCGTCACTGATTTCAATATTGTCAAGCCAGAAGTTGTTCATTTCATAATCTTTGTCTTCTATAACTCTCCAGCGAATATATACGTCGTCGCCAGTATAAGATGCAAGTGATACATTTACAAACATAAACTCACTCATAGACGTTACAGGAGTTAGCTCTTTTAGCTCACTCCATGTTTTTCCTCCATCAGTAGATATCTCAACGTATGTTGTATTAAATGCACGCGATTCTTTTGTTCCTTCTTCTTTATTAAAACCATTCTTCCACCAGAACTTAAGAGCCTTTGTTCCTGTATTGTGAATACGTGGAGTACGTAATGTATATTCACCCTTCTGATGATAGTTACAATTTGCAACCCAATCGCCCTGATAAACATTTTTAGGTGATCTGAATGCACTCCAACCATGTGTATATTTCCACTGACTCTTCTTTTTGTCAGGATGTATAGTAGAACTGAAGTCAAGAGGATTCTCTGGATCGTTGTTTGAGTGATAATCTTCAAACCCACACTGCCATGGGAATACATTAACTAACTCTTCAGTAGTAAACTTAAGCATTGGCGAATCTCTGAATGCATCCGCATCGTCCTTGGCCCTAATTACCATAAAATACTTAGTTTCTGATTTAAGTCTTGTTGTTAACTTATGTTTGATATTTACTGCTTCTGTATGTGCTTCAATAGTTACATCCGACTCTACAACCTTAAGGTCATCAGCCGATTCTCCTAATAGGATATCAAATTTTGTGGTTTTTGCCCCAAATGTAATATCAAGTTCAGGATAAAGATCAACCTTAATCTCATCACTAATAGGATATTTAACTTCAGGTGTCTGAAGACCACCATCTTCATAATAGAAACGTGCATTTACCCTTGCATTATTGCTATACATATAACCAGCACTCTTTGGTACAGTATACTGATCTCCCCAGCACTTTACCATACAACCGCCATCACCCATCTTTGTTCCGGAAAACTTCATTGAGCTTTTTTCTGTTCCGTATGAATTTTCCCAATGAAGTATTATATTGTCGGTTCCATTATATTCAAATGGCGTATCAAGAGTAATTACAACCCATCCAAGAGCTCCATAATAGTACGATCCCTCAAAAACAAGGGCATATCCATTAGACTCTTTCTCAGGATTCTCATATACATACTGTGTATTCACATCCCCAAATGATGACTCATTGGTATGCTTAATCCACAATTTCTGATTCGTGAGTTCGAATCCGGCACCCCACTGATTCAAATCTTCAATATTGTTATTAAACGCAATTTTAGTAATTGTCTTTTTTGCACCCACCTCATCTGATAGATATATCATGGAGGCATAGGAGTAATTCCAGAAGGTATACGCCGGCAAATTTACCTTCTCGGTTCCTGTTCCTATCTCAACAAACTGCGCTCTGGCAGCAATATTAAAGAGTAAAACAGACATCATAAGGATGTAAACTTTCTTCATAATTAATTAGTTTTTTTGTATTTGTTTGATAATTCCAATTCCCACAAATGGGATGTTACAATGTTAGCCAGACGAACGTTTACAATAAATAGGTGTATGCACCTATTTTAAGGATTAACAGAACATATACTGTTACAAACAGATTGTTTTTGTTGAATAAGAGCAAAACCTCAACCAGTATACAGGTATAGTTATAATAAAAACATCTCTACGTATATAAACACAGATAATATCTAATGCAATAATAATAATCTCAGAATATTTTTATTGTTGAAATTTAAACAGTAATAGTTGGCAATTAAAACATAAACAGAATCTTTATTAACTATAATTCAGGAAACAAAAAAACTACACCGCAAGTAATGCATAGCCCAATACTGATACAACTTAACAGTAAAAAGATAATTTCTTAATGTTTTTTTTTAACTTTCACCCATGAAAAAACTAATCACGCTCCTTTATACATTTATACTAATATACAATACACATGCCCAAAATATAATGCAAGCAGATTCTGTTATGCATCTTATTGAGACATCTGATAATGATCACGACAGATGTAACCTGCATAACGATCTTGCTGAAATATATATATACACATCTCCAAAAAGAAGCCTTGAGGAGGCTACAAATGCACTAAACTATGCATTAAAATCAGATAACCTTACAATAAAAACCCGTTGTTATCTGAATATTGGAATAGCACTAAGACATCTTGGACAATATGCCGATGCTATTGATTCCCTGCACAATGTACTGCACTATCTTAACGATCTCAAAGACGAAACTCTGGCAGCATCTGTTTTAAATCAGGTAGGTATTGTACACTATCAGTTAGGACATGATACACTCTCTATAAATGCCTATAAACAATCTATGGAGATCAGAAAACGATTGGCAGATGATAAAGGTGTTGCCGATATACTTAATAATCTGGGTAACTTCTATAATGGTAAAGGAAACTACCAAAAAGCCCTTGAATACTTCTTCAAAAGTCTTGAGTATGATGAAAAGATGAATAATAAAAAAGGTATGATGGCTTCATTTAACAACATTGGATTGGCCTATCAGAACATGAAAGAGTATAAGAAATCAATATCATATTACAACAAAGCTCTTAATATCACAAAAAACAGTCCTAACCCATCACGCAAGGCATCTATATATAATAATATTGGATCGGTATATATCCTAGAATCGCAGTTTGATTCTGCAACACACTATATCAAAAAATCTAACGCCATATATAAAGAACTTGGTTTACCATATATGATGCAACGTAACTATACAAACCTCGGACTTATTGCTGAAAAAAAAGGTGAACTAAAAGCATCAATTGAGTATCATAATAAATCGCTGGAGATTGCCAAGTATTATAAAAATGAATCGTTAATTGCCGGTGCACATATAAATATCAGCAGAATTTATATGTTACAAAAAAGATACAATACAGCACTTGAAGAGCTTATTAAAGCTGAAGAGAGGATTGATCCGTACAAGAACATAAATGTAACCAGCAAGCTGTTTCTAGGTTTGGCAAATGTATATCATCACTTGGGCAAAAATGGTGTTGCTTATCAATATATTACCAGGCACTTTATTTTAAGAGATAGTATATATAATGTAGAGAAACATGCAATTGCAAGCAAAATAGAGGCGCAGTATGAGTCTGAAAAAAGAATACAACGTATTAAGAGTCTCAGACAAGATCAGATAATAAAAGATCTGCAGATAGATAGCCAGGAAGATAGCCTTAGAAACTGGATTATTATATCTGTAGTAATCCTCATTATATTAATACTGGTTATTGTAATGTACATAAGCCGTAACAGATATAATCAGAAACTATCTGACCAGAACGATAGGCTTAATATGGTAAATAAGGAACTTAACGAGATAAATAATCAGCTTATAAAATCTGAAGAGAAACTGACCGAAGCAAATACAACAAAAGATCAACTATTTAGCATAATATCGCACGATCTTAAGAGCCCTATAAACAGACTTCAGAACCTTGTTTTTATACTAAAAAACAGACCTGATAGTATACCTGAAAAGGATAAAGGTATATACCTTAATAACCTTGACTATTCACTTAAAGGTGTTAACGAGCTACTTAACAATTTACTAAACTGGTCGGTAACCCAACAGAATCAGTTTGTAGTAAAATATGAAGATATAGACGTAGTTAAGCTTATAGAAAAAAACCGTGAACTATTCAGATCACAGACCGAAGATAAAAACCTGACAATTAACGTTGATTCAGATAACACAATTCTGTGTTCTGACTACAACATGGTAAACTTTGTAGTAAGAAATCTTATACATAATGCTATAAAGTTTACACCAGAAAACGGATCTGTTACTATCACACACAAAATATCTGATAACAAATGTTATATATCTGTTAAAGATACAGGTATTGGTATATCAGAAGAGTATATTAAAAACTTGCTGTCTGATAATATTGTAATACCACAAAGAGGAACAAATAACGAGAAAGGAACAGGTATTGGACTACACGTGTGTAATAAGTTTATTATTAAACTAAATGGTAAATTTGATATCAGAAGTAATAATGGATCAGAATTTATTGTAACCCTACCAGTAAAAAAGAACATTTAATGACTACAACCAAAGAGCATAAAATTTTATTAGTTGACGATCATCCATTGATAAGGAGCGGTGTAAAAATTACATTAGAAAAGAATTATCAACATATTGACGAAGCCGAGAATGGACAAGAGGCTATAAACAAATTAAACGAAACAGATTACAACCTTGTTATTCTTGATATAGACATGCCTGTTATAGACGGGATTGAGGTTGCTAAACACATCATAGAGAGTAATATTGAGTGTAAAATTATATTCCTCACAAGTCATACTAACTTCTCCACATTCTCTGAGGCTCTGAACACTGAATATAACGGATTTCTGTTTAAAGAGAGTGCTATTAATGAGATAACAACCTGTGTTAAAACAGTATTTAACAACGATAAATATATTGGCTCTGAATGCAAAAAATATATAGATGCAAACGAAGAGAGGATAAAGAGTAATAGAGAGACAAAAGAGAGGTTAACTCACCTTACCAAAACAGAGATTAAAATTCTGAAGCAGATAAGCATGAGAAAAACAACTCCCCAAATTGCAGATGAGCTATTCAACAGCATAAAAACAATTGAGAATCACAGATATAATATATGCAATAAACTTGATATTTCAGGAAGCAATAACTTATTATCATTCGCTATAAGCAACAAAAAAATTATTAATGATCTTTAGATATCGTTCCTGATTATCGCAAACTGACATACTATGAAATTTAATATTTTCAGATATATAATTATCTGTACATTGATGTTATGTGCATCTACAATTATAAGTGGTCAAACAAAAGATAGTGAGATATCTGAGCTTATGAATAAGCAACAGATGTTTGAACTTAACAAGAAGTTCAATCTGTATCAGAACAATCTTAACCCTATAATCAGGTATTTTGCGCAGGCAATGCTATCTGAATCGTTTAACAGACCTGAGATAGGGATGGCAGCAGTTGATAGTCTACTTAATAATAAATTGTATCAAAGTCAACTTGGTTTAAGAAACATTGCCTATCTAATACACCTGAAGTCCGGCTTTCTTGAATCATTATACAGATATAAAGAGTCTGCCGCAATATTATCGTCGTTTAACAGCCAGACAAAGACTATAGATTACGATCCTAACCTTAAGACGTCACTGATAAACAGCGAAAAATTACACAGTTCTATAGCTACATTACCAAAAACACTGTTCAGATACAGCAACAGAGAGACAAAGGTTCCATACAAACTTAAAAGAGCCGGAAAAGGTACATCATACAGTATACCATGCAGTATAAATGGTACAAACACAGATATGCTTATAGATACAGGAAACCCAAAATACACTGTTGTTGATAAAAAACAGGCAACAGAATTTGGTATAAAAGCAGTTGTCGACTCAATTCCTATGTTTGGTGTAGGTTCTGGTTATGCACAAATTGGGAACGCAGATAGCATAAATATAGGAAACATGACATTCTATAACCCATTGTTCTTTATAGTAGATAATATTTCCGCTATAGACTCTATTCAGGTTGATATTGTTCTTGGTTCTGAACTATTAAACACAATTGGTAATATTACATTCAACAAAAAACAGTCTGCTGTTATATTCAATGTAGAGGATAAAACATACAAACAGATACAGCCTAACATGATTATGAAAAACCGACATCTGTTTATAAATCTGTTATGCAACAATAACAGCTGTCTTATGCATTTTGATACAGGAGCTTCACACTCAAATATGAGTAAATTCTTTTATGAAAAGAACAGATCATATATAGAACAGAAAGGCACAACAGACTCTATTCGATTAAGTGGATTTGGTGGCATATCAAGACACTTGGGATACCGATTACCAGAGATAGATTTTAATCTGACAAACCGCAGTTTTAGCTTTAAAGATATTATGATATATACAGAACCTGTAATGCTACATGAAAAAGAGGACGGCTGTTTTGGCGCAAACCTTATAAACAGATTCAACAAGGTATCAGTAAACTACAGAAATATGATTATCACTGTTGAACAATAACACAATCAGACGGTAATAATCTATTATAATAATATTTGTAAAACAGATACACCAACAACATATTCCGCATTGGTGTATCTGTTGTTTTAATTTATTGCTTTAACCCTTGAATAACTTCTTTTATATAGTAAAATTAAGATAAGTGAAGGCGCTATAAAACCAACAGAAACCAATACTCCATGCAATAGATAATCATAAGGATTACCCAATTTAGCTACTATCTTCATTGGCGATAACCATGGAGACATTTGTATAATAACTAATGTAATGAATACTAACTGAGGTAGAATATTTATACCTTCCTTTCTGCTCTTTACATATCCATAACCCAAAAGTATAATTGAAAACAATATCTCTAATACCCATGAATTATATGGATGACTTCCCCATAAGCCCATACCAATTTTAATCTGAGATGTCGGAAATATAGCCATATCACTATTATGAAGAGGTATATCTACAATAAAATGAGATATTGCAGCAATAAAAGCTACAATTGCTGTCCGTCTGCTCTTTCTCCAAAACAAAAGACCAAATAGAGAAGACCAGATTATAGCCATAAGCAACGAGTGATCCCAATCAATATAAGTTAGATCAAAATACAGATATGGAAGAGCTTTTAAATCAGGTGTTACAATATCTAAACCTGCAATAATAAATATCCCGTTTAAAATATCAATCAAACCTACCCCTATCATAATAGGCCACACAGAGACTTTTGGCTGACAAGCTTTAAGTGCAACTCCAATTGCAAAGTGTCCAAAATACATAATTTCAGTTTTTAATTTCTACTCTAAATTTACCGAAGCGCAACTTCTTTTTCATTCACTGCAAAATTAGAGCATATATGAAGCGGTGATTTTGATATAAATCAAAATCACTCATAGTAGTTTTTATCTGTTTATAATTTGTTTTTTACTTACCAGATGGTATTAGCATAATAATCATCCTGGTATCTAGGAATAACCATTCTGATACTTCGTTACTAATAGCCTCCTCTAACCCTGCTAAGAGTCTCCTGAGTAATTCCCAGATATGATGCTATATGCCCTAACGATACATTCTGCATTATCTCCGGATAAGTATTTATCATTGTATCGTAACGCTCCTGTGCAGTTTGAAGCTGTATTGAAAACAGTTTATCAGATATGAGTTTTATAAAACAGACCATCTCGTGCTGAAGTAATTTATCAATCTTCGAATTATCCTCAAATATTTTCAAAAACTCCTTTAAGTTAAAACTTACAACAACTATCTCTGTTTCAGCCTGTATCCCATATCTTGAGATAGTATCAAAGAAAACAGTATCAACAGGAAGAGAAAAAGAGTTCTCTCCCAAAAAGTAAAATGTAATATCCTTATTACCCTTTACATAATATACCCTTGCGTATCCAGTCTCTACAAAGTAGATATTTTCATTACTTGAGTCAATTTTCCTGACAATATCCCCTCTTCTGTAAATCTTTTTATTTAAGATTCTCATCAATTCAAACTCTGTATTTGAATCAATAGAAAGCTTTCTCTTTAAATATGTAATAAAATCCATTCTATATGCCGATATTGCATTTTCTACCGCTAGCCGCACAAGGTAAAAAGAATATCATACAACAATCAAATAAAATTTATATAATTCACAGATTATACAATCAATTAACAGATACTAAAAAGTACCATATATTTTTCCAACTGGATATAGATTCTTTAACTTATCTCTATATGCAGATTTCTGAAGAAACCAGAACACCTTTGCCCACTGATCACTATATATCTCCGGATGGTCTTTTACAGCTTTATTATACTCCTCAAGTAACTTCGGATTCTTCTTTATCATCTCCCGCGCCATCTTCTCCATAACGTAGGTCTCTACATACTCCTTCTGTTCAAATATCGAGTTAAAGAATCCCCATCGCAGAAAAGAATCAGGGCCTTCAGGTTCAAGCAGGTGGGCTATTATCTTGCCTGTACGCTGATTTACCGGAACAACAACCGATCCGGCATGATAAACCTTGGTTATTGTAACCTCCTTCATATCAAAACCCTGTACCATCTGTCTCCCTTCAAACGGGAAGTCAGAAAATAATATATTACTGAACCTGTATGTCTTTACCTTAATCTCCTTTGTCTCATCTAATGTTGTATAATTAATTCCGTGCATCTTAAGCCTCTTAATAACATGAAACCACTCAACAGGAATAATATATGCGTCAGGTAATTGTGCCTTTTTACCCTGCATAAGCTTATCAAACAGAACCAGATTATAATCCTTAGGCTTATCACTGAACTGAACCCAGATACCATCAGTTAAATCACTATGTACAATATCATATTCAACACCTTTAAAAAGCACATAAGTACTATCTTTTTGCGATGTATAATAGTCAAGAACAAACTCCTTTCCTGCAAGATTCTCTGACTCACCGTCGGCTATTGCATTAATCACTTTAAGTTGTTTATAGTGCTTATCTGTATAGTCTATCGTATGTCTTAGCAGTTTATATGTTGCATCAACCCTTGTTTTATAATCTTTAAGCATATGTGTCTCTACAAGTAATGCCGGTCTGTTCTGATTTGCCATATATCCTGTTGAATAACGTGGCGATGAGGTATTACGAATTAATCCGCTTCTTGGATCATGCCATCTTCTGAAAGAGACATACGGAAACATTAACACATCCTCTCTCTTTAACCTCTTCTCTAGAGTAGTAAGATAATCCTTCTGCCACACCGTCTGATCCCTGTTCATATCGCCCATAATATGCATTCCGTAGGTAATAGTGTATTGGTAATCTGCACCGTCGGTAGTATGTATATCTATAAACATATCCGGCAACCACTTGTTAAACAATGCCAGCCACTGTTGCATTTCCGGAGCATCGGCTTTTATAAAATCACGATTCAGATTGTAATTCTCTGCTGTTGTACGCCAACCCATCTCCTTAGGTCCGTTCTGATTTATTCTGCTATATGCACTAAATCTCTCATGTCCGTCGGCATTAAAAATAGGTATAAACAGTATTGTTGTGTTTTTAAGAAATTTAGGATACCTCTTATGCACAAAGATATCTCTAAAAAGCATTAAACCGGCATCTTTACCCTCAGATTCACCCGGATGAATACAAGCCTCAATAAACAGAACTGCATTTCCGGATTTCTTCACATCCTCAGGGGTAAAATTCCTGTTTCTGTCAATTATAAGCAGGGGTAAATCTCTTCCCTGTACACTCTTTCCAAAACTCCTGTACTCAATATAGTCTGAGAATTCTGCTAACTGTTTACAATACTCAATTGTTTTATTATATCTGGGTGTCTCCAGAAAATCAGATGTCTCATAAAATGTCTTCCAATCCAACGTTTGAGATTTAACCGATCCTAAAAATATTGTAACCAATGTTAGTAAAAGTAACTTCTTCATACACTACAAGTTTTATATTGTAAAGCTAAGTAATTTAATCAGGAACATCTTAACTCTATTTTGTGTTCGTTAATACATTAAAACAATATAAACACAATACCTATTATTAAAAATATTCTCCTCATAACCTTTATAATTTTTATTACACCACAAAGGTATATGGCGTAGTAATCATATAAATAGCCATTTTACCTAGATGTATATTTTCAGATAATATAGAGATGCTTTATGAAATCGCTACTCAAAAACAAAATCTTCATACCTATTTCTTAATGTATCCGAATTGTATCTAAGCCCTTCGCCAAGATATAGCATGTAGTAAGCATTTGATCTTGTTCTGGCATGCGGACAGAAGATTGCACTTTGCCAATCCAGTTTCTCAAACGATGGAGTAAAAAACGTACCTATTCTCACAGAGTCGGCAGTAGATTCAGCATTTGCAACAACAATTATTGTAGCATCTCTGTCAAATTCTGGTATCCATTCATGATAGTTACCATGTTGGCTAAATGCTTCGGGCAGGTTATATCGTTTACCAACCAGATTTATACCACCTGCATGCGTATAACATCTTGTCCAGATATAGCATTTTTCTCTCTTTTCAGCAGGCAATTTATTGTATATGTTGTTTATCTCATCGGTGAGATTTAACCAGTCGTTAAGTATATAATAACCCTCAAAATTTATAGGTATTCTCCTGTCGTTACTCTCTGTTTTGTTATCAGCTATAGATTGCTGTGTAAAAAAGATCTGTTTATCCTGATCTTCACTGTTACTATTCAGATTAAGGTGACTAATGTAACTATCCAATGGTAATAGCGGCAGAATTTTTGGCATCATAAATATCGCCGAAACAGATAATACAGTAATATAAATCAATACCGGATACGTTTTTTCTCTGATATAATTCTCAATTATAACGCTACCAACAGATATTGCTATAAGCAGAGTAGGAAAATAGTAATGAAACTGCCCTCTAAACATTATCAATATCAGAAAGGATAAAGATATTGATGTAACTGCAAGTCGTACCCTCTTTGTTAACCTAATAAATGGCGCTAAAACAATTGCCAGAAACCAAACAATTGCCATAAACGGATTTGTGGTTAATAGAAGCAGCTTAATATTATCAACGATATCTATATTAATCAACACTTTGTTATGTAGTGTAAACATATGCTGAACAGAAGGAAAACCATGCATATATTGCCATATAATATTTGGCGATATAATAATTACAAACATAGCTACAGCAAACCATGATACCCTCTTTGCAAACAGATCTCTTCTGAAGATAAGTACCGATATACATATACCAGCTATAAGTATCAGTACTGAGATTTTAATCATAAATCCAACAGCCAGAAGTATAGCAAGGTATATAAGTTGTTTTTGGTTGTTGCCTTTACAGTAATCTATCAATATATAAAAGCTCAGAATCCAGAATAACTGCTCAAAAACCAGTGGTGTAAATATATGTTGCGACAGGTTAAATCCCGGAGCTACCAGTATACATGTTAATGTTATCATTACAGCCTTCCATCTGCCTCCAAGTTTTATGACTGTAAGTCCGCTAAATATCATTATCAGAACAGCAGATATATGAGCAAACAGATGATGTACAAAAACGGAACCGGAGTTAAACAAGTTCTGAATCCACGCCAATAATCCAATAAGTGGTTGAATAGAGATGTATCCCCAGGCAGGGTGATTCCCGGAATCAATATGCAGAACCTCATCGCCATCTAACCCGGCATTAATATTCATTATAAAATGCAGTGTCAGTTTTATAGTTGTTAGTATAACTATTACCAGATACTCCTTTTTTACTAATATCTTTTTCATTGTTCAATCTCTGTTTTAATACATTTGTTCTTTACCAAACCTATATTAAAAACAGATATCTTATACACTAAATAAGCGTTTATGTGACGAAGGGATAACTTTTGTTACAGAAAACAAAGATCTGACAAGCAGTTGTTAATGATCACTATTTATTGTTAATACAACAAATAGTGATACTACAAACACTGCAACAACTTATATTTAAATAACTAAACAGAAACTCTATCTCCGCTCAAGTCTACCTCTATCCCACTCTGATGTATTAACTGCTGCCTGATAAGTAGATTCAAGAAATTCATATAACATCTTATCTGGATTTTCAGCTCTCTGCACATCTTCATATTTCAAAAAGAACTCTCCCATTTCAGGACTATAAAAAGCCTCTTGAGGCATAACCTCTCTCTTTCCAAAACTTTCATCAGCAGGATATACATACGAATAGAAAACAGGTACAGGAAAATCCTTTGATCCCAGCCAAAAACCTACACTACTCACCTCTTGCGAATAAGCCTCCTGCATTACATCCAGTGGCATATTTGGTATCCCACCCTGATGTAGCGGAGCTATATTTCCTGAAAAACGAGTTACCGCTAAATCAAAAGCTCCCCAAAACAGATGTACAGGACTACACTTTCCTATAAAACCACTCCGGAATTTACTAAAAACACTATTTGCCCTTAACATAGCTTGCCAAAGTGTATTGGCTGCTATAGGATCATACAACTTGTTTACTCTATTCTGTTTAAAAGGTATTGCTGGTTCAATCTCATTAGGACTCTGATGAATATCTACCTTAATATCAATTGCGTTTAGCTTATCAAACAGTTCAGAGTAAAAATCAGCCACAGTCATAGGTCTAAGATCAATACTCTGCTTCTCTTTACCAGTACATTCAATTAATAGTTTGTGCTGTTCAAAATCAAAATCTATCTGAAAAACACGATCCATATAAGGAATGCCATGCGTAGTATAACCATGCGCATTTACATACAGTGCCACATGCCAAGAGTGATTCTGCCATGGCATTGTTCTTAGCTTTATTTTTCCTACAATCTGAATCCACTGATGAAGTGTCTCAAGGGTATCTTGCATCTTTGCAAAATCTATAACCGGCCAGTTCAGTCTCTGTTTCATACGCTATAATTTGTCTTTTAACAATCATATGGAACTCGCCCTATTTAGCAACACTCCCGTAATAATCAACGCGTATTTACAAATATTCCGGTATATATTTATTCAATTCTTATAAACCACTAAATATTTATCTGTTTGGTAGTTCTATATGAATATAATAAAATATATTGATAAAAACAGGTACATATACCTGTAATTGAACCATAAAAACCCTTAATAACAACAATTTAATTAATTTAAAACCAAAAGCCTCAAAAACATTTGATATCTCTTACCAGTATATAGATTACCTCACAATATAAATGCTTAATAATAAATTGTCTGTTGTAAATGACAGAAGTAATAATTACCATTTATAACTATAAACCCGTCTTATTCTAAGCAAAACATATGTTACATTAGCCTGTTTATACCTGCATATAATACTCTACTCCCAACTACATTAAAAGAGGCTAACATACTCCATGAGTTCTTTAGATTAAATCCTTTTATTTTACAGGCTTTAACATTAATCTATATTTCTCTGTTGAGGTTCAGCAAATTCTATTAAAACAGACAAAAGAATCTATATAAGCTTAACATTAACTGCCTTTAAGCCTTTTAAACCCTTCTCTATTTCAAACTCTACTCTACATCCGATCTTTAGAGTACATGAGCAGTCATTACTATGCACAAATATAGATTCTCCATCTTTTGAGTCTATAATAAAACCAAAACCTTTCGACTCATCAAAACTTTTAAGTCTTCCTGTTCTTATTTTATTATTAACACGAAACTCAGCCTTTGGAATACCTATCTCAATGCTCTCTACATCAATCTCCTTTTTCTGAGTTAAATCAGGTGGTGTAGATGTAATCACTCCATTCTCGTCAACCCATGCTATCATATCATCAAGGCTGCTCTTTTTCCCCTGCTCTTTCTTCTCAAGCTTACGTTTCTCTTTCTCTAAACGCTTTTTTGCCTGTTTGCTTCTTACCTCTTTTTTACCAAACGTCTCTTTGGATCTTCCCATTCAATAATGTTTATTTGTTTATATTATGTGTTTTTATGTAAAAAAACAATATAACTATTTTATTTATTACATAAATACAAATTACAACAATGAGATTTAAATTCCAACACTATAAAATATAGTAATGAATTGTTAAACCTCAAATGTCATATAATTTTAACCAGTAGTTTTACTTTACATTAAAAGCCACTAAACCTTTATCGCCCTGCTTAACTTCAAAGGTTACCTCTTGACCATCTTGTAAACCGGCAAATGGACTATCAAGACCTGATCTGTGAACAAATATATCCTCATTATTCTCTGACTCAATAAAACCAAACCCCTTTATCTCATTATACCACTTTACTCTTCCTTTTGTCATAACTAATTGTTTTTTTGTTATTAAATTCTGTTCTTTTGAGCTTCACTAACCACAATCTTAATGTCTTCATACATTGTTTAGCTCAATACCTTTATTGCTGTTCTGGCTTATCTTATATCATTCATTCTCCCACCTCTACAGAGGGTAAATTCACCTGCTATAACTTTAAATTTCTCTACACTACACACTCCTTAAAAATACTTATAAGATCGTAATTATCAATCTGATAATAAATATTCGCTAAATAAACATTCATAACTCTCTTAAATTGCGACCCAATACCATTTGAATCTGATTGTTACTATGTAGTAAAATTGTTTGGAAAATAATATCTTAATTCCTTCTCCTTACTAAGACTCTACCACTCTTATCTAGAAAATGTACTGGAGAAAAAACTTATCGAAAATCATCAGATGAGGAAATAAGACGTGCTGTTCTTCAATCTCAAATTCAGGACAAACGTACGTACAATAATTCATTAAATCTAATTAATATTGGTTTATTTTTGAATTCAACGCAAGCAGAAAAGAGCTAAAACCCTAGCATATCTGATATTTAACCAGAATTGTTAAACTACATCAGATATAGCAATAATCATCATAAATCAATATCAATTTATGGTTGGTTAAGAAATAGATTGCGATACTGTATACGGCATAACCAACTCTCAATTGTCATATTAAACCTGTTTCATATAATTCAAATAGGGGCAGTGTAGGTTTTACAACTCACGTCTGTTCATTAAATTATGCGCTGTATTTAATTCTTCAATAATATGTTTAATCAATTCCAGGAAAACCTCTTTATTAATCATTTGATTCAACAATGTACTTATCAGAACATCAGAGCTTAGGTCTGCTATTTGATCCCTTATATTTTCAAGCTCTATCAACAGTTCATCCTTCTCAAAATATTTTTTATGTGCAACTTGTATATCCTCTGACCAAAACGAAAATGCATCAATACCACAACATTCAGCTACACATTCAATTTCTAGAAGTTTTAAAAAACCTGTTATCGGTTCTAACATCTTATCAATGTCAAAAGGATTAGCATTTGATGAATCAAACTCAATCCATTCAATCCATTTGTCTTGACCAATGCTTATATCTTTAGTCATCTCCATAGTTGTATATTAATTTTGGTATGTTAATTGCTTGGAATTTACATTTTATAACAAACTCTTCTGCTTCAGTCCTTATCCTGGCATAATGCACATATTCTGTGGCTATATCTTAATAGTAAATTAACATATCAAGCCTGCCTCCTATAATTTAAAGGGACACAACCAGAGTTTTACAGCTCACATCCGTCTACTCAATTACCATATGTTTATTTCTGTTCTAATTTTAAAATCAAACTGATATTATGTTTTTCAATATCGTTTAAAATTGGTTTATCAACCTTCTCTGTGTAGTTATACCACTCTTTCTTTGAGAAAAAGTTGTCCATTTCTCCTCCTTGCTTAAAGATATATCCATTTCTGGCAAATATCTCATTTCTCATAATTTTCAAATCGTATCTCGAATAATTTAACAAGTCATTGTCAGTCAGTTTTACAAAACTTGTTTCTGGGTACCGACCTTTAGGAAGTTTAATTTTATTATCCTCGTTAAATTGAATATAATGGTAGTCTTTTCCGTTTAGGTTTTCAGAAAGATAAGATACTAAACCCTTTTGCCCTTCATTAAGAGTCAGGTATGTTGTTTTAATACATCTATATAATTCATATGAAGTTTCTCCTATTTTTATTTCACCATTTGAATATTCAATCGGTTCTCTATTAATTTTTAATACCCATGTATTTTGTTCCCAATCACTGTATACCGTTCTAGCAAAAAGTTTTCCGTTACTGCAAATTATTTCTAGTTGCGATTCTCCTTCCGATTCTCCAAAATGATAACTCCCTTGATAATCTATAGTTTTAGGTTCTTTAATTTTCTCTATACTTGAATTTTCAATTTCATAATTTGCAACTCCAACATAAGTAATAGTATCATTAATCTGAGCATATATTACGTTAGAAAGAACTGCAAAAAGCAATATTAAAAGACATCTGTTTCTCATATTTATTGAAATGATCTCGACTTTTTCTAAAAAGAAAGGTTGTCGATATTTGTAATCGCAAAAAAACATAATAAATCGACAACCTTATGTATAATATACTTGCCAAAGATACAATAGAGAATGAAATATTGCCATTTTTATCAACGGCAAAACGCGGTTTTAAGACAAAAAGTTTAATGACAGAAACAGTAAACAGTGTACTATATAAACCTAAAACGGGTATTCAATGAGAATATTTGCCAGTAGAGTCTTTGTTCAGTGAGATTGTTCTAAGCTATAAAACAGTTCATAAACATTATCAAAAATGGTGTAAGAATGATGAATGGAGATCCTGTTGGATAAAACTATTGAGTCGTAATAAAGATAAGATTGATCTTTCCAACGGAGATATTGACGGTAGTCATTCACCAGCACTAAAGGAGGCGAAGAATTAAGCTATCAAGGGAGAAAGAAGAAGAAGACAACCAATGCAATATTTCTTACAGACAGACACGGACTTCCATTCTTCAGTGGTAGAGTTGCCCCGAGGCACCTTGCCACTTGCTAACAGTTTGGTTTACCTCCGCCTGTTCAGGACTTACACCCTATAGTTAATACCCATGCCGGGCACACACGGTAAATTGTATGAGTAGTATGCCTTGTGTTGCGCCTGCGGCGGAGAGTTATGTTTTATGAGCCTTTGTATACCTAGGCTTACTCCTTTATAGCTAATTCTAACTCTCTCATCAAATCCTCTTTATCAGGCAGTATGTATGTAAATTTAGAAGCAAATAAATTATTATCAAATCCGCTTAAAATATATTCAACAGCAATCTCATCTTTCTCAGCACATAATATTATGCCTATCGGAGGATTATCATCATAATCATTAACTTCAGTCTTATAGTAGTTTAGATACGTATTCAATTGTCCTCCATCAGATATTTTAAGCTTAGTCGTTTTTAACTCTATCAAAATGTAACATCTCATTATTTTGTTATAAAATACCATATCAACGTAATAATGAACATTGTTAATTGTCACTCTCTGTTGAGAGCCAACAAACATGAATCCTTTACCTAATTCAAGTAAGAAATTTTCTATATGACGAATTAATTTCTTTTCAAGGTCTTTTTCAAGAATTGGTTTATTTTCCGCAATATCCATAAACTCGAAGACATAAGGACTTTTAATAATATCTTCAGGTTTTGTTAACTCCTGTCCATGTTTTGCTAGTTTTAGAATTGTTTCTTTATTTACTTTCCCCTTTGATAATAATAACCTCTCAAATAGAGAACTATCTATCTGTCTTTTAAGTTCTCGTACTGTCCAGTTTGAATTTATTGTTTCATTAGTATAAAAATCTCTTTTGTCTGTATCTTCAATTATCAAAAGTTCACAATAATGAGACCAACTCAAATGTCTAGACAGTGTCTGGACATCTGAATAAGTTGTATAGAAACGTCTCATGTTAAACATATTTGCCCTTGAAAAACCCTTTCCAAGTTCTTCTGTCAGACGTTTTGACAATTCTAATATTATCTGTCTAGATGATTTTGAATCTATATTATTCTGACTTTCATTATTTACTATTTCCTATCCAATTTTCCAATATGTGTGAATTAACTCATGGTTAACTTTCTTAACAATATTTTTTCGTCCTTCAATTATTAAGGATCGAATATTGTCTATTAACTTATTAAAGTCATTTCTATTTGAAATTACACTACTCATATAGCAAATATAGTAAGTTTTCAATTTCCAACACTATAGCTCCTTCCTTTGCTTAGGCATAACAATTAGGCTAAAAGACGTTTTCAATGGCTTTTAGGTTTTGTTATGGGCTATGTTATTTTTCATCTTTTTTTACCTTAATACGCAATGTGGAAAATTAAAATCAATAGGCGATTCCAGAATAATCTGGCCTTTGTTCTTTACCCATAGCATGCCGAATAGTTGCTTCTGTATATGGCTCCGTTGCATGAGGCCCTTCTCCCAATACTTGCCATTCTTTATTTTGAACCTCATTATGGCTACCTTTAGCCTCATCCCCATGTCCTTTATGAAGGGCATGTATAAGTTCATGATACAGACCAAATTTCGGTCTTTCTGTCTGCCATGTTTGTGCACCGTCTCCGTAATTCTGAGTTTCTGGATCAACTTCCACAATAGATCCAGTACCTCTCCCATCTGTTGCCGCAAGAGCTTCATCTCTGGCATCAACTTCAGCCTGCTTGTACTCTTGAACAAGAATACCTCCATTTCTTTCTGCAACTTTTTCACGTGCTCGATTTTGTATATTGTTATTTAATATTCTCTGTCCACGTTTTGCTAACCAATCAGCGACAAGAGGATTTTGTGCTAATCTTTCTTTTTCTCCTGTTGAAGTAGTTGAAGTGGTATTTCTTCCTCCTGTAGACTGTTTAACCACAATCAGTTTCTTAGTAGCTAAAAGAGTTTTTAAGAAATCATGCCCAACATCTGTTCGGCTTAGTTGATCTAAATGTAAAAGAGTCTGTTGTTTGAAAGATGTTTCCTTACCATTGAGGGGATTTGTAAAAGTAGAATTTTTGATTCGTATGTTTTTCTTACCTGATGAAATCATTTCCATCGTCAATCTCCGATCTATTTCTTCAGGAGAAAGGGAATGTAACTCATGCAGACTTAGTTTCAATCCTCTAAATTTATTTTTCTTTCTTTTTAGTTGAATTGAAGCTGCTTGTTGATTCGCGATTTGTTGTGATTGGAAAGGTGTTACATTTTGAAATCTGTTATCTGCCATCGTTTGCAGTTTTCTCTGTGCAATCACTTCTGTTCGATTATCCACAAACCCAAAACCTTGCTTCACATTACTTTTATTCTGAGCAACTGAATTAGCATCCGCCAAATATTGTAATGCCCTTAAATTTGCGTCTTGTGGACTATTATTAGCCAACTCCTGTAGTTTTCTTTGTGCAACGGCCTCAGGTCGATTATCTACAAATTGAAAAGTAGATTTACTACCGCTCTGCTTTTTAGCAACAGAATTAGTTACCCTACTTCTATTCTCTTTCGGCTTCTCTACTTGTTTATACATATCTCAAACCTTTTTAATTTTCTTTTGTGCTTGTTATAGTTTTTCATCATTGCCTATAACGTCATGCTAAGCCAACCTGTTAGATAGATATTGCAGGTGAGTATATCCACCAATTATTATTCTATATGTTCTATGCTGGTTTAACCTAACCAAGGGAGCATCTATGCTGCTGTATATGATATATGATAATTTATAGTGTTTTTGCGTTATAGTTTAGTTTCGTTTATAAATATATGCAAATATTAATATATACGCAACAGGTATAGTATTATTTAATGACTTAAAGGCTTAATACCTTGCCGAATCAATCGTGTTGATTATTTCAGTGAAAAAATTGTTATACGCTGATAATTTATTCAAAATCTCTCACAACTGCGAGAGAATCTTTTTATTTTTGAAATTTTCGTTCTGAATATTGACCTATAAAGTAAAATGCCAATATAGGAATAAACATAAGTTTCGCTGATTTTTCAAGTAAATCAAACTGATTAAGAATGATTAATAATATTGCAATTAGCAATATCACAATAATGTCAAATGTTCTTTTCTTCATTCGTGTATCGGTTTTTTAAATAAATGCTAATCGAGTAGAGCAAGATACGAAAAGAATTCGTATCTCCACCCTCTCATATCACCGTACGTACAGCCTGGCTTTACTCATCTGTGATCTCTCTATTTTGCATTCGTTAATACTTAGTATTTCTATAGTGGTAGGGTTGCCCCGAGGCACCTTGCTATTTGCTAACAGTTTGGTTTACCTCCGCCTGTTCAGGACTTGCACCCTATAGTTAATACCCATGCCGGGCACACACGTTCAGGCTATGCGCAGTGTAGTTTTTCGAAGGACTTCCCTTCCCTATTTTCAAATAGCCAAATCTGCTATTTTACATGTATCTTTTCCCTACATCGTCAAATCGCAGATTTGGCGGTGTTATTTCAAAACCCAAAGGTACAAATATTTACCCAAACACCGCATTCCGTATAGGTTTTGTTGTAGCCAGTACTTATAAACTCGACACAGAATTAGCTAATCTTCTTTCATTACCTATTGGGGTTGTATAAAACCTTTGTTCAATACCATATAGTAATAATTTCAACTCTTCTTCTGTCGCAATCTTAAATTGTTTTTCATCTCCTTTAAATTCAAGGCCGCCACAATAATCATGTATGTAATCAAATATTTGATTCTTCTGATCTTCATTAAAATTGTTTATAGTGTCCATAGCCATTGCTATTCTTTTTCTATTAGCAGTTTTAACATTTTCAGCAGAAAAGTCATCATTAAGTTCTATAAACGAATTGTCTAAAAAACTTTGTGTATCTTCATCTGTGGCTTCCTTATACAAAGTATCAATCCCTTTAAAAATACTTGTTATTGATGTAAGTTTTTTAAAATATAGAACATCAGTATCTTTATCATAAACAGCATCTGGAGTTGTCTTTAATACTATAATAGATTGATTTTCGATTAACTCTGGATCATTAGAAAAACGCAACCATTTCTTACAAATCAATTGAGTTGGAGTGATTTTCTGGAAAAAGTAGTTATGATCTTGAACAGAACATAAATATTTTATTTTTCCATAATCACTTGAAGAAATTTGATTTAATTCAGCTGAATTGAAATCATTTGTAAGAAATTCAATACAATAATCTTTTGTTGAAAAATCTGATATACCAAACCATTCATCATCTTCAAGTTTATAATCACTATCATATTCTTTTGGATTATCTAAATCTTCAGGTAATGCATAAAATGAATTATCGGACAATACTTTAATATAATCTCCATTACGCCCTGTTTTTTTTGCAATTAAGTGGTTCATTATTTTTTATCTATAAAAGTGAAATTATTTATGCGTTTTAAATTTTCAAATCCCAAATTATTAGGTGTTTTTATTGCTTTTCTAGTTATTACAAATAGTTTGACATCATTAGTCGTTGTCAAGTAGTAAAAATGATAGCCGAAAAGGAGAAATAATGGGTTGAAGTATAGTGTTTGTGATAACAATGTAAACACAAATAGAATTATAAAAACAAATACCAATGTATCGTTATATGGAACACTTAATGCAACAAAAAAATATCCTAAATAACTTGGTAGAAATGCATTATTTGCTTGTTCTATTTCTTTAATTGTTCCTTGTGGAATATCGTCCTTACTTAACCATTTAGCTAATAGAATACTCAATAACGTAAATATTATTGGCACTAATGAAAATATTAAATATGAAATCCAATCTGGGTAATTTTTCATACTTTGATAACAATTGCCTAATACACATCTTTCTTTTACAAAATATATCACAAGAATTAAAGATGTGGCATTAAATGTTAGTAATAGTCTATAAATAAAATTCATTTCAATTTGTTTATGATAGTGTTGATTTGTATTGGCTACAACGTCTACGCATATGGCAAGTAGGGCGTTTTAGAATGATTAGCTTTCCATTTCCCACTTAGCCAAATCGTTGTATTTGTTTTTATCTTATTCTTCGTAAATACCAAATCAACGATTTGGCGATATTGATCGGAGTTTCGAACTCTCATTCACATCCAACCGCCCTATTTGCTATATACATTGTATGCGCTTTTATTATTTATAATTCAATTTTAAATGCTGAATAGACAGTTATCAAATTTAGTATCAAAGAACCAACAGTAAATATTGCTAACCACAGTGGATTTCCATTATCAATATATAATCGAATTGAACCAAAAAAAACTTCAAAAAACAAAAAAGCAATTCCCATTCCCAGTGCAATAAAAATTATAAAGAACAATATGGTTTTTATCTCTATTAGCTGAGGTCTCTTTTTATTAAACACTCTACTTTGTATAAGACTTAATGAATAATAGTAGCAGAAATAAAATATAAATAGAGAGATTAATAAAATTGATAAAGAAATAGACATTTTGACTTCAGAGTAAAAAATACCAATTGATTCCTGGAAACCAAATATTGAAGGCAAGTTTTGAACACCTGTTACAAAAACAATAATAGTAATCAGGGCAGAAACAAGTTGAAAGGTATCCTTTATTGGCAATGAATTTTCATTTTTAGTCGGCTGAATTAAGTTATTATTTGACATATAATAAAGGTTAGTTAAGGTTATCTAATGTTTTCAAGTTTCATGTTCTTTGCAATTATTCTCAATGTAGACGCTTCATTTCTTAATACATTTATATAATCTAATATATTATTTATTTCTAGCTCATAATTATCTTGATTGAAAAACAATGGATTAGAGGTCATTTTAAAAATCGATTTGAATGATTTGTTTGATAATTTTCTGTAGTGAAGAACAGAGCCAAGTTGGTGATATATTTCATTCAGCCAATAACCGTTTATTTTGTTACCCAGTGCTCTTGAAGTATGACTATAAAATCTCAATAATTTTGTATACTCTGAATTATTGGGGCTAATTGCATAATCAGGAATCATCATTTTCCTTAAATCCATAATATCATTTTCATTGAATGTCTCATTAGCAGCAAGCTTCCGACCTATACACTCCCAAATATCTTCTAATTTTTCAGCTTCATCAGCTATTTCAGAAACGTATACAACAATTTCCTTTTTATTTAACGCTCTTGCCTCAATAAAGCTTTTAATTATTTCTATCGGATTAATGCTAATCTTCATTTCTTGCTCTGTCTTAATTGCGCATAACGATTCGGCTATGCGTAGTGTTTTTTTGTGTTGCGCCTGTGGCAAAAAACATTACATATGAGCCATTGTTAGCCGCTTTTATTCTTCATTAATTAGCTCTACTATTAAACTCAGTAAGCCATTCTAATAATTTATCAACGTCCTTTTCTATTTCAACAGGTTCTGGAATTTCAACAGGAGTTTCTGCTGGTTGGCTGTGTTCATAGCACGAATATCGTGTCATAAAATCATCGACTATATCACAGTCTTCTTTTTTAATTTTAGTTAACTTTTGAACTTTACCCATTGTATTTACAGCTCGCCTGTATCGTTGAATTACATCTGCTAAGAAATCAAGCTCGACAATACGTTCTACTAATATTCTTATATCACTGCACAAAGCCTTACCATAAGGATAATATGCTTCACTACCTTGCTCATTATAGGTTTTCTTTGCTCTAGCAATTCTTTCATTCTTAATATTTTTTAATGCAGAATTTGTTTTTTTAGCAAAAAGAGGAGTATCTCCTATTTCTCCAGCTCCCCAATGTTCACTTCTAATTCCAACTATCTGAGTTTTATTTGATGCGCTTTTTTCATTTAATTGGCCTAATAAACTTAATCTGTGAGTAAAAATAACAACTTGACGAGTTTTGCTTAATTCAATTAAACGTTCAACTGTTTTTTCTTCAAATTGTTGGTCAAGTGATGAAATAGGGTCATCAAAAACGAAAGCGTTATTATTATTTCCCCCTGTTACATCAGCTAGAAAAGCCGCAAGTGCAATTATTCTATGTTCGCCTTCGCTCAGTATATCTGATGGTCTATATCCATTAATTCCTTTTAATTTTAAAGAATGCGTAACAGTTCCTTTTGTCGCTCTTTGCTTAACTAATTCTACTTTTATTTTTTTTGCATTTAATGCAGATAATTCAGAATTGAATCGCTTAACATATTCTTCTGTTATTGCTGTTTCAGATATTTGACTTGCTTTTGACGTTATTGAGCGAGAATTGCATTGCGAAATCCAAACATCAAAGTCAGCAACCTTCTTTAGTCTATTTATTTCTTTTAAAATATCTTCTTTCTGTTCTGAGCACCATTTTTTAGCATTCAATTCTAACAATGCCTTTGAAGCTTTTACTCGGTCAAATTGCTTTGCATCTGCTTCAAATTGTATTTCTGACTCTTCGTAAGAATCAGAAATTGATTTTAATATTGCAATATTATCTGATATAAACTTCTCATCAATCGTAACGTCAATATCCTGTTTAATGGAGTTTGATGCGTTCTCTATCTGTTGCCAGATATTAACCAAACAATTTAACCAATCTTGATTCAGGTTTGCTGCATTACATTTCGTCGAAAGGATTTCTTGGTTTATTTTCATCGGCAACTTGTTTTTATTTTCGGAATATTTCTTTTCCGCTAAAGTTGCTTCAGTTTCTAACTTACTTTTAATAAATGTTTCAAAAGATGTCATTCTTTCTTTAGCATCATTATCCAATGGTTGATGGCATAAAACACACCTTGATTCGTTATCTACGTTAGGGTAATTTTTTGTTTTATATGCTTCTTGAATAGAAAATGTTCTTGCAGCTTCCCATAAGGATTTCCAAACTTGACTTCCTACACCCTCTAATTCTGATTTATTAGCAATTATCCGTGCACTGTCCTTTGATATTTTACGTTTGCTAATCGCATCATTTTTTAATGCTTTAATTTCTTTTATTGCCTGTGGGTTTATTTGCGAATAAGAGTCCGATATTTCTTTTATAATTTTTTCTATTTCCAGTTTTTGTTTTCGTATATCGGATGCACTTTTCGCTGGATCTTTTTCTTTTAACCGCTTCTCTAGTTCTAATCTTGCATTTTCTTTTTCATTATCCCATAATAGGATATCTGAAAGTTGCTGTTCTGTATATTCTTTTCTTAAACTATTATAAACTTTTGATGAATCAGTTACTGAATATTCATTAGGAAGATTAGTTAATGTTTTTGTTAACTTAGACTTTTCCTGTTCTAATTTCTCCTGAATTTTTGAATAATAATGTGATAGAGCAGTAAATAAATTTACGAAGGTCGGAGTATATGTAATAGTGTTTTCATCGTCTACATAACTATTCCCTATTGTTGTATCAAAAACATCAACTGTTTTTAAATCTGAAATTTGACTATTATTAATAGCCCATTCTACTTCTTGCTCTACTTCATCAATTGAATATTTAACTATACATTTTCCATTGGGATTAGGGCTAAAAACATTAGACTTTAAGTCAACAGCACGTGGCTTTCCGCTAATCTTTTTTATAATCTTTGTATAACCTGATTTTCCTGAGCCATTTGAACCATAAATAACAGTTAGATTTTTATCTTTTTCAAATTTCAACGGATTTCTTGGAGCTAAACTTTCAATGTTTTCTATTGACTCAATAGATAATAGTTTTACTCGTTTCTCATTGGTTGAGTTTAGGAAATTTGGAAAATCTTTATTTTCAAAAGGCGTATTAGATTTTACCATTTCAACTATATCAGCTATATCCGTTTGCTCTACTCTTTTAGTAAGAATTCGATATGCTAATTCAGTTTGCCAACCTTTAAGTGTCTTCAACCAATCTATAATGTTTTTTTGAATATCCATATTAATTCTGCTTATCTAGGTTCTTTGTAATTGCGGCTAACGTCATGACAAACCAACCTGTTAGAGAAATATTGCAGGTGAGTATATCCTATTATTATTCTATATGTTCTATGCTGGTTTAACTTAACCAAGAGAGCACCTATGCTGCTGTATATGATATATGATAATTTATAGTGTTTTTGCATTATAGTCTGGTTTCGGTTATAAATATATGAAATAAAAACATACACACAACGTTTATCATGTTGTTTTTATATAAAAGCAGGCAGATATGTTTATTGAGGTTTGTAAACTGGATGGTGTTGTTTATGTATTCTGTTATTGTATTCACGTGGTCTCAACAAGTGATCTTTGTTATTATCAATCTTTTACAAAGGGTTGTTTTTTTTTGTAAAAATAGTTGACTTTTGTTTTTTTATGTCATAACTTGATTATAGTAATTATTTTATTGTTTAACTCCAGATGGATGATATTATCAAAATAGTAAACACTGTAAACATAATATAACGGTACAAAAACAGAGCTGTATCATCCTGTTTATGGAATAAAAAATTAAAGTGATATGTTAAGTAAAGATCATTATTATCAGTTAGAGGAGAATCTTAAACAGATAAAGCCTGAGGATATTAAAGTGCCTACAGTACCTGTTGATTCTTATGCTAATGAGGCAAATACTCTATCTAATACAGCTACTGAAGATAAGGATAAACTTGTTTCGGCAGGTATAGATCCGGTATATATTGATGGTCTGGAGATTCGTGCTGATGTGTTACGTTTTGCAGAGTCTAAATGGAGAACAACCTATAAAGAGTATTCTGATAATAGAAAGTTATGGGTTGAGAAATCTACTGAGGCAAAGTATGTAAGGAAAAAGGTTCTGCACAATCTGCGCTTTATTGCATATAATGATGCATCATTAAGAGGTAAGATTAATCTTGTTCTTGATGGCAAGGGTAACGACGATCTTGTTCAGGATCTGTCTGACCTGTATCTTCTTGCAACAAATAATGAGGAGAAACTTCTTAAGGTAGGTTACAGTAAAGATACCACTGAGCTGTGTGGTGCATTATCTGATGAGTTAGCTGATATTTTGGCTAAAATTAATGGTAAAAAGAAGAGTGAGTCTATTTTAATGCGCAACAGAGCATATACGTATCTTAAGGTTGCTGTTGATGAGGTCAGACGTTATGGTAAGTTTGTGTTCTGGGAAGATGAGAGACGCAGAGCTAAGTACAAAAGTGGTGTTGGTGGTGATGGTTAGGTAAGTTCTATCTATTCAGTTTGTATAAATATCTAAAACAGAGTACTCTATATTATCTATTTGATACAGATACTCTGTTTTCTGTTTATTACTACCCCGAAATAGAGATTATTTGGAGATATAATCTGACACAGGGTATAAAAACTGCCTGTTCTCCGGTGGTTTTTCATCATCCTGCATTAAAAATTCTGCTCACCAATGTTTTTCTTTCGCCATTAATTAAAAAAAGTCTGTTCATTGGTGTTTTTCTGTCACCATTTATTAAAAATAATCAGTTCATCGGTGTATTTCAGTAGCCATTTATCAAGAAAAACCTGTTCATCAGTGGTTTATATGTCACCATTCATTAAGACGGGTCTGTTCTCTGATGTTTTTCTATCGCCACAGATTAAAAAAGTCTTTCCATCAATGTTTTTTCATAACCACATATCCATACAAACCTCTTCTCCAGTGCTTTTTCATCGCCATTCATTAATACGAGTCTGTTCCCGGATGTTTTTCTGTCACCACAGATTAAAAAAGTCTTTCCATCAGTGTTTTTTCATAACCACAGATTCATATAAACCTCTCCTCCACTGCTTTTTCATCGCCATTCATTAATACGAATCTGTTCCCGGATGTTTTTCTATCGTCACACATTATAAAATCCTTTTCATCAGTGTTTTTTCATAACCACAGATTCATACAAACCTCTTCTCCACTGCTTTTTCATCGCAATTCATTAAGACGGGTCTGTTCCCGGATGTTTTTCTGTCGCCACAGATTAAAAAAGTCTTTTCATCGATACTTTTTCATAACCACATATCCATACGAACCTCTTATCCAGTGCTTTTTCATCGCCACACATTAGAGAAACCTGTTCATCAGTATTTTCAACATCGCCATACATTAAAAAGTCTTTTCATCAATGTTTTTTCATATCCATACATTAAGATTGCCTTAGCTATTAATGGTTAATTATCAATTATTAATGTGTGTGTGTGAATAACATTGTTAATTATATATATCTTCATCTTAACTCTACCCTATCTGTACATGGTATTTCAAGGGTATGTTCAATATTCTGTATCTATTTTACTGGTTCAGCAATCTTTAAATTGGCATACACAATTATGTTATTGTTTAGTATTATATCTATCTCAATATAACTCTCCTTCAACTATCCATTTAGGCATATAGTCACTTTCAACCTCCACTCTTATACCTTTATCGTATGCCATGGCTGCTAATGCTGTATGCGCCCATGATATAAATCCGTGGGGATCTTTAAACAGAGGTGCATCACCTTTATTCAATCCTCTTTCCTGTCCCCATAGCATTTTATGATAGGTTAATCCATCAAACAGATGCTCTGTAAAAGCATCCTGATCATTCTCTATAATTGCCTTTAGTATAAGAGCTTTGTTAAAGCTGATATAATAGTTTGAGTAAGGAAATTCATCTACGTCAGGCATATAATATCCCTTCATATTATTATCTATTATGGTTTTCATTTCCTTAAACAGATTCATATCTGGTCTATCTACTTCGTGCATACTATATAAGAATCTAAACCACAGGTGCTCAATACGAATATGATCTTTCTCATTTGTCCGGATAGTTGAGTAGTTATTCTGTTTATATAACTCTTCTAATATTTGTTTATTTCTTAAGATAACAGCCAGATACCATGCAAATAGCCAATCTTCGTCTGAATATCCGGTATTTATGTTAGTAGTTAAACTCAACTCTGCTTTACCATTAATATCTATTAACAGAGATCTGTTTGGGTTATTCTTTAATAGAAGCAGAGTGTAGATGGCCTTTAGTGACAATTTCAGGTTAGATGTAAGTTCGTTTAGCTCTTCTCTGATAGATAATTTACATGAAAACAGTTCAAGTCCAACGTTACAAACTTTAAGTAGTGTTTCTGTATTCTTTGTCTTAGCAATCTCTATAAACTTTGGAAGTCTTCTCTCTGCACTTTTTATATATTTTGATAATAGATCACTATCTACTACTGGTCTTACAATCTTCATATGTTTATAATTGTCTTTCATTTGCCATATTGAATTTGCATTCATAATCATCCTAAAATCTGATTCTATAAATATAATATCGCTATTATAAATCATCTGATTTGCTCTATGCAAGGTTAGTACACAATAAGTTTTTTCAATGTTTGCGAGAACATCAATTCACACCAATAAGTATAGCTCATATCTAGCAAAAACTAATTATCTAAAGTACAAATCATTATATCCTTACAATGGATTCTTATAGGTTTAAATCCGTCAATATGTAAGAAGATATAAAGACTAGAATCTCCTGATATTTTTTTAGAATCGTAATGCAATGAATTTATTCTGGTTCCATTCCAGCTTGGCTCTAAATTATCTTCAATTAAACTGTTAAACATATCTAACAACTTAACGTGATTAAATACATCATAGAAAACAATCTTCAAAGTACCTTTTGATTGATTCAAAGTCTCATATAGTTTAACCACCAATACAAATTGATTATTTCCCTTCTCTTCACAACTTATTATAATTGAATCATGAAAGTTATATTCAAGTTCTTTGTTTTTCATTAATGATTATTTATCCAGCAAAAATTGTAAACAATACAAAATTGGTGGGTTCTTTTGTTTCATCCTCCTAAATACATATCGGGTCAGCTATAGCTTGTACCTCACAAGTATAATGCTTAATGATCAATTGTTAATTAACAACTTACCACTTATAATTAATAATCCGAAATATGTATCAGTTAGTAACACACATTTCGGATTTAGAATTATATTACAACTTTAATAGTATATCGTACAGGGTATTAATGTCAGATTCCGGCAGGTCTAATCTCATGTTAGGAACCATAACACTATCGGCTTCAGCATGGAGTTTTCTTCCCTTATCGGTTATCTGAATATGAACTACTCTCTGATCAACTTTATCGCGAATCTTCACAATTAGTTCTTTATCCATCAGTTTATTAAGTGCTCTGGATACATTCGGGCTCTCCTCTATCATAAATTTTTTAATCTGATTTACTGTAAGCCCTTTATCTGGTCCTTTATCCAGTACATGCAACATATTTAGTTGCAATGGTGATATACCAAGATGTGCAATTGATTTTATTGCAGCAGCCTGAAACTCTTGTGCTGCACAGATAAGCAGTCCTAAAGCTTTCTGCTCTTTATTGGTATCAGGATTGTTTATTACTAAATTTTTGTTTGCCATATAGCAAAATTACCCAAAAATTTTATATAAACAATTCAGGTTCTTTACGCTTATCTCTGTATTTAATTACATTTTCAACTGATTTTATAAGTTTTGGGCTAACAGGTTTTATTGCATCCTTAGGGCAGTTACGATTACACGCCTGACATCCAATACATTTATTTCTATCTTGTTTTATGCCATTGTTTAATGATAATGCTCCTACCGGGCATATCTTTACGCACTTACCACACTCTATACAATTATCTGATACAGCAAGTTCATTCCACGATTTTGGCAAACTAAGTCCCGGTCCGGGAAATGCAGATATTAATGCACATTTAAATGTAGAGAAACCGCCTTCATTGGGCCAATCAATTTTTAATTTTTGATTAAATTTTATGTTGTTATCAATGCAAACTTTTCTGTATATATCCTCTCCAAACCTCACTTGTATAGCCTCATCTTTTTCGTCGGGCCTGTTAGTCGCTACTTTGTCTGAGAATGAATATTGCCCTATAAAACCTCCTGCTGCAACCATTTTAAAGCCTCGTTTCTCCATGGCCTTTTGCATAATCACCAACGATTTTCCATAATAACCGTTTCCGCATGTTACAACACCCACAAATGGCGTTTTATTTCCGTTTAAAGCTCCAATAACCTCTTTTGGTAACCCGAATAGTTTTGTAGCTGTCATCATTCCCAGTATTACCAGATCATTCTCAGTAAAATGATAATTTTTCTCTCTGTTCTCTCTCTTTAACATATCAATCTCAATAATATCAGCATTACCAATACCTTTAGATATGTTTCTTACTGTTCTTTTTGTTGTCCCTCCGGGACTAAAATAGATCAGATATACTCTCTTATTCATAGCTCAAAAATTTCAATATTCAACAACACAAACCTTATATATAGTTACAGGTTATTATTCTATCTTAAACAAATGTTTCTGGCTCTCTCCTACCCTTAAAGTGATTGATGCATGCATTTGCTGCTTTAATCATCATCTTATTTGTATATATTATACCGCCGTTTTTACAGCCATTTACACAGGCAACACAGCCAATACATAGTTTTGAATCTGACAATTTTTTATGCAGGTCTATAGCTCCCACAGGGCATCTTTGCTGACAGAGTCCGCAATTTATACAGTTATTGGTAAACTCAATTCTGTTTAATGGAGCCGTTACTTTTACTTTGCCTAATGGCATATAGAGAAGCAGAGCTGTTTTAACTGTATGAAAAACACTGCTTTTTGGCCAATCTGTTTTAAGATTACTCTTAATTGGTACAGTACCCTCTGTTTTAAGTTTGTTATTTACTGCATCTCCAAAAAGCTTTATCTTCTCTATATCAAACTCATCGGGTCTGTTTTTGCCTACCCTTTTGTTGTATGACATTGCTCCAATAAATGCACCTCCGGCAACCATACAGAAACTACGTTTTGCGCTCTCTCTTTCTATTACCTTTAATGAGTTTCCGTACATTCCATTGCCAAACATTACAATGCCTATTAAAGGGGTATTATTCCCTCTTATAGCATTAAATATATCGTTAACGGGTCCGAATGGTTTAACAAGGGTCATTAATCCGAGTATAACAATATCAGTTGATTCAAACGTATACTGTTTATCACGGTTCTCTCTTTTTAACATATCTATCTCTATTATATCGGCATCTTTAAACGATTCTGATAGAATACGGACTGTACGCCTTGTTGTTCCTCCCGGACTAAAATAGATCAGATAAACTCTTTTGTAAGACATTGTAAATACTATTAATTAATTATCGCTTTTTCCTATTACAACACATACAGGATAACATACATTTCCTCCTGTTGGTCCACAGAACTTACACCACCATTTTGTTGCTGGCATATAGGCGGCCTTCAGGTTAACACACTTTGCAGGTAATCTCTTTTTAGTATTATTCATGACAGTAAGTATTTTTTTATTACACGACTTTGTTTTCCATGGAATATATTTACAAATATATAGTCCATGGATTATATATCCAAATCATTTTTGAAATAAAAGATATATCGGTTAGTAAACAGATAAGATAATAATAGAGCAAACCTGCAATTGCAGAGTGGTTTATATAAAAATCAGTAGATGATAATATGTCTATATTATTTTTACTGATACTAAAAAAGGGGCTGAACAAAATATGCTCAGCCCCTTAAATTAAGTAATTATTAGTCCTATTTTTTGTTGTACATTATAAAGTCGCGCTGACTCTTAAGCAGGTTAATTGTCTGAAGCAGCAGGTTCTTTGTTTCATTAATTATACCAAGATATAGTATTGAGTTTCTTGTACCTGACTCCTCTTTCTTAATACGCTTAATCTGATTCTTTCTGTTCTGATTAAGTTGATATAGAATATCTTGTTGTTTCTCTATCACATCAGGAATCTGATTATAATCGTTTTTATCAATTATTACAGTTACCATCTTAAACAGATCAATAAGATTAGCTTTTGTCTTAAGAAGTTCATCAATCTGATTCTCTGACAGACCTTTATGGTTATTATCGATATGCTCAAAACTTGGTGCTGCAATAAAGTCAAGGCAGTGTGCAATCTCTCTCAGATAATCAATTACCTGAACATAGTAGTGTCCTGTCTCTATTGAGTCTTCTCTAAGTTTTTTAATTGTATTATATACATTGGCCTTTAATCTCTTTGAGTCTGCATTTAACTCAAATACATCGGCTTTAACCTTTTTAAGCTTCTTTCTATCATCTTTAGTAAGTCCGCTAATAGTTTTTCCGTATATATCAATAATATTCTCTAATCCTTTCTTAACACTATTTGTACACTTCTCAACTATATTATCATCCTCAACCTCATCATCGTCATCTTTTCCTTTTCCGTTACTCTTTTTCTTATGATACAGGTGCGATTTAATAAGTAGAAGTACTGCCAGAAGAATAAGTCCTACAACAGCAATCTTTCCGCCAAAGTATAGTATTACAGCCACAAGGAATGCTGCCGAAAATGCAAGGAATGCAGTAAAGAACCATCCGCCAATTACAGTTAGTACACCTGTAATTCTGTATACAGCACTCTCTCTTCCCCATGCTCTGTCGGCAAGTGAGGTACCCATAGCAACCATAAATGTAACATAGGTAGTAGAAAGAGGTAACTTAAGCGATGTTGCAAATGATATAAGAATACTTGCTACAGTAAGGTTTACAGAGGCTCTTACAAGGTCAAACATAGGGTTTGTTTTAGCTTTCATTGTTTTTGCAGCAGACTGGTCAAATCTCTTATCTATTGCAGTAACAGCCGAAGCCGGAAGAACCTTTTTAATGTTATTGTTAAGTTTAACAGTATTTCTTACCAGTAGTCTGGCAAAAACTGAAGATCCAAATCTCTCGTCTCCATCGTTTTGTCTTGAAAGGTTAAGCTCAGTTTCTGTAACTGTGCGTGCTTTCTTAGATAACCATAGTGTTATTACCATTACAAGTCCGGCAATAATCAAATAATATGTGTTGGTTTGTGTTTTTCCTGTAAGTGCTGTCATTAATATATCGTCGGCACCAGCAGTCTGATATGTCTCAAAGGCTTTTAAACCTGCTAACGGAACTCCAATGAAGTTAACAAGGTCGTTTCCGGCAAATGCCATTGCCAAAGCAAATGTACCTACAAGTACAATCAACTTAAATATATTGATCTTTGTTGTAAGCATTATTATCTGGAGAAGAACTGCCCATATAGCAAAACTTGCTCCTATTATTATAAGTGTATTATCTTTTATCCACTCAAGGCTCTCTTTTGTAACAAACGATGATCCTTTAGCTCCTTTTATAACTATAAAATATGTAATTGCAGTAATAGCAATACCTCCCCAAATAGCACCAAAGTACTTATATGTTCTCTCAAAGTTAAATGAGAAGATGAGTCTTGTAAAATATTGTATAAGGCTACCAATTGTAAATGCTACCACCACAGACATTAATATTCCGGATATAATAGCAAGTGCTTTTGCGGTATTAATATAATCGCCCATTTCGGCAATTTTCTCTATTCCATTTACAACTATGGTCTCTCCGCCACCAGACATCTTAATAATAGATAAACCAACGGCAGCACCTAATAATTCAAATACAATAGATACCGTTGTAGATGTTGGTAGTCCCAGTGTGTTAAACATATCCAGCAGAAGAATATCGGTTAACATAACCGCCATAAAGAGAATCATTATCTCATTAAAATGGAAAAATTCAGGATGAAAAATACCTTTCCGTGCTACCTCCATCATACCATTAGAGAATGTAGCACCAATAAGCACTCCTAAACTGGCAATTATCATAATAACGTACCTTGGAGCAGCCTTTGATCCTAAAGCTGAATTAAGAAAGTTTACGGCGTCGTTGCTCACCCCAACTATAAGGTCTGAAATGGCAAGAATAAATAAAACGCCTACTAAGATTAAATAAAAGTTATCCATGTTTACTTTGTTATAAATTTCAGCGGTAAAAGTAGTTTTTTCGGCTATTTAGCAGATTTTTACCTGATTAATATTGCCTTAATTATATGTTAAGTTAATGTTAACTCAATTTAACAATTAACATTAAAAAAACAAAGCAAACATGAATAATGAATTGTAATACAGCTTATCTAGATAAAATAAAGTATTATGACATTCTGTTTTTGTAGTCAGTATATGTAAATTTTTTAACCACCTTTACATCTCTATTCATATCCTGAATAGCTATTGAGGGGTGATTAATTCCGTTGAACATGGTTGTTTTTACCATTGTATAATGTATCATATCATTAAATATGATTTTATCTCCTACATTAAGTTCATTGTCAAAATACCAATTACCAATATAGTCGCCTGCAAGACAACTGTTACCTCCCATTCTGTAGCAGTATTTACCATTGTCGTTGTTATTTGCCGATAGTATAACCGGTTTATATGGCATCTCTAAGCAATCGGGCATATGGGCTGTAAATGATACATCTAATATTGCAGTATTAATATCATTATCTGATACTATATCAAGAACTGTAGATATAAGATAACCGGTCTCCCAGGCAAAAGCACTGCCTGGTTCAAGAATAATATCAACATCCCATCTCTTTTTAAAGTCGATAAGTGTATCTATAAGCAGTTGTATGTTATAGCCCTCTCTGGTCATAAGGTGACCACCACCCATATTTATCCATTTAGCTTTTTTAAGCGTGTTAGGGAATCTCTTTTCTATTGCAGCAAGTGTTTTTTGCAGATCTTCAGCATCTGATTCGCATAATGTATGAAAGTGTATACCATCAACGCCGTCAGGCAGAATATCACCTGTTGTTTCAGCTGTCATTCCTAATCGTGTACCGTTTGCACATGGGTTATACAGATCTGTTGTAACCTCTGAGAATTCAGGGTTAATACGTATTCCTACAGATATATTATTACCAGATTTCTGAATCTGTGGCAGATGCTTATTTAACTGCGACATTGAGTTAAATGTAATATGACTACTGAGTTTTATTAACTGACTCATATCTGCCTCTGAATATGCAGGCGCATAGGTATGTGCCTTTGTTTTCATCTCTTCATTTGCCAGAATAGCCTCGTATACAGAGCTTGCTGTTGCGCCATTAATATACTCTCTTACTATATCAAATGTACTCCACATTGCAAATCCTTTAAAGGCAAGTATAATGTCTATTCCGGCTCTGTCTTTAACATCTTTAATTAAAGCAAGGTTGCGTCTGAGTAGTTTCTCATCCAGAAGATAACTTGGCGATGGTGTATCATCAATATTTATTCTCATCTAATATCTATTTAAGTTTTGTATATTCTTAAAATAGAACGGATCTCATTTATGTAATGAGATCCGTTTATAGTCTTTGTAAGCATACACCAAACTGGTGTTACTCAAATATCTTAAAGTTCTATATCAGCATCGTGAATCTCATTCCAAGGAAGACCAAGTTTATTTAGTTGCTCCATAAACGGATCAGGATTAAACTCCTCTACATTAAACACACCTGGTTTTTTCCACTTATCCTGCAGGAACATCATTGCACCAATTGTAGCAGGAACACCTGTGGTATAACTTACAGCTTGTGTTCCGGTCTCCTTAAATGCATCCTGATGTTTACAGTTATTATATATATAGTATGTCTTCTCCTCGCCATCTTTAACACCTCTTATACGGCATCCTATTGATGTTTCGCCAATATAGTTATCGCCCAATGTTTCAGGAGCAGGTAGTACAGCTTTAAGGAACTGTATTGGTACAATCTCTTTTCCCTCATAGTTAATTGGCTCTATAGATGCCATACCAATGTTCTGTATTACTCTTAGATGAGTAAGGTACTCTTGCCCGAAGGTCATCCAGAATCTGGCTCTCTTAATTGTTGGGTAGTTCTTTACAAGAGATTCTAACTCTTCGTGATATATAAGGTATGACTCTTTTTCTCCTATATTAGGGTAGTTAAGAGGTTTATGTATCTCATGAGGTTCTGTTAAAACCCAATCTCCGTTCTCCCAAAACTTTCCTTTTTGGGTTACCTCTCTGATATTTATCTCAGGGTTAAAGTTTGTTGCAAATGCCTTACCATGATCTCCACCATTACAATCTACTATATCAAGATAGTGAATCTCATCAAACACATGTTTTGCTGCATGAGCAGTAAATATGCTTGTTACACCAGGATCAAAGCCACACCCTAAGATTGCTGTTAAACCAGCTTCTTTAAATCGCTCCTGATATGCCCATTGCCATTTATATTCGAACTTTGCCTCATCTTTAGGTTCATAATTGGCTGTATCCAGATAGCTCACCTTGCACTCAAGACAGGCATCCATAATTGTAAGATCCTGGTATGGTAATGCAACATTAACTACTAAATCTGGTTTAAAACCATTAATAAGCTCAACAAGTTCCGGAACATTATCAGCATCCACCTGAGCTGTTTTTATTCTATCATTACCAATATTCCTGGCAATGGCATCGCACTTTGATTTAGTACGACTAGCAAGCATAATATCTTCAAATACCTCAGGTAATGAAGCCATCTTGTGTGCAACAACGGTTCCAACACCACCGGCACCAATGATTAATACTCTACCCATTTCTTCTAAAGTAAGTTATCAAATATGTGAATACAATTTTCGGCAAAGATAATTAATAAGTTGAATTATTGGTATTGTAATATTACGATTTAAAAGACATTTTTTAACACAAATATTTTCATTGTTTTTGGCACTACCAACACTTTATATTTATATTATTTTCAAGATCTTGGGTGGTATCTGAGTATAGTATCCTGAAGTGTTCCGGACTCTAAATGTGTATATATCTCAGTGGTATTTATAGATTCGTGTCCTAACATATCTTGTATTGCCCTAAGGTCTGCACCTCTGTTTATAAGCTCTGTGGCAAATGAGTGGCGTAAGGTGTGCGGGCTCACATTTTTGTCAATATCAGCACGTTTGGCCGCTTCTTTTATTATGGTAAATATCATTACTCTTGTCAGTGCTCTGCCCCTTCGGTTAAGAAACAGTATGTCGGTAAAGTCTTTATCTATGTTTGGCAGCTGATTTCTTGTAATAAGGTAATTTTTTATCTCTTTTATTGCCTTTGCACTAATTGGTACAAGACGCTGTTTGTCACCTTTACCTATAACTCTTATATATTCATCATCAAAAAAGATATTTGATATTCTAAGATTTACAAGTTCTGATACGCGTAAGCCACAACTAAATAGTGTCTCAATTATTGCTCTGTTCCTATGCCCTTCTGCCTTACTAAGGTCAATTGTATCAATCATTTTATCAATTTCATCTACTGCTAATACCTCTGGCAGATATAATCCCAGTTTAGGTCCCTCGATATTAATTGCGGGGTTTGTATCAATCTTATCTGTAAACAACAGGAATTTAAAGAACGATTTTATACCTGATAATATCCTAGCCTGCGTTCTCTGACATATTCCAAACTCATTAATCCATACAATAAACTCTGATATTACAGTTGGATCAACATCATATACAGGTATATCATACTTCTTTATATTTATAAAATCGTATAGTTTATTAATATCTCTCATATATGCCTCTAGCGTATTACCTGATAGTGAACGCTCAAGAGCAAGATATATCTTATACTCGTTTATTTCTGTTTCCCAACTTCTCAATGTATTACTGAATTAATTTAATATAAACTTAACCTGTATAGAATTATAAGATGTAATTTTGCATAAAATTAATATCTATTCTCACTAATTATAGTAACAAATTAACGAAAATAGATTAATTTTAATTTACAGAACACTATTAGTGACTGCTAAAAAATGACATGTAGCCTTATTTTTTATAATAAACAGTTGAAGATTAAGGTTTAAAAGGTTCCAGAATAGTTTATTTACAGTTTGTATGTAACTATTTAAAGGGTCTGAACAATAAATAGTTTTGGCATTTTTTGCAACCATTATTTACAATTATTGAATAAACAGATGATTAAGAAAACAAAGATTGTAGCTACCATTTCGGATAAAATTTGTACAACCGATTTTCTTCAGGAACTATTTGATGCAGGTATGAATGTTGTAAGACTTAATACAGCGCACCAAACAGTAGAACAGGCCATGCAGGTAGTTAATGATGCCCGAAAAGTATCTGATAAAATTGCTGTACTTGTTGACACAAAAGGTCCGGAGATAAGGACTGTTGGCCAAGGAGTTGAGCCAAAAGTAAAAAAGGGTGATAAGATAAAGCTCAAAGGCGATCCTGAGGGTAAAACAACAGAAGATTGTCTGTTTGTTTCATATAAAGATATTATTAAAGATGTTCCTACAGGTGCTTGTGTTTTAATTGACGATGGTGACGTTGAGCTAAAGGTGGTTCACAAAGATTGGGAATTTCTGTACTGTGAGGTTGTAAATAATGGTACAATTAAACTACGAAAGAGTGTTAACCTGCCAAATATATCAATAAACTTACCATCGGTTACAGATAGAGATAAGATGTTTATTGAGATGGCTGTTAAGAATAATATAGACTTTATTGCGCACTCTTTTGTACGTAATAAATACGATGTTCTTGCTGTTAAAAATATCATTGAAAAAGCAGGTGGAAACACCAAGATTATTGCAAAGATTGAGAACAGAGAGGGAGTTGACAATCTTGATGAGATACTTGAGCATGCATATGGAATTATGATTGCCCGTGGCGATCTGGCTATTGAGATTCCAGCACATCAGGTGCCTGTGGTACAACGTATGATTGTAAAGAAATGTGTAAAGACAAAACGCCCGGTTATTGTAGCTACACAGATGTTACACTCTATGATTGAAAATCCGAGACCTACCAGAGCAGAGGTAAGCGATATAGCAGATGCTGTTTATATGGGTACTGATGCTATTATGCTTAGCGGAGAGACTGCCTATGGTAAATACCCTGCCGAAGCAGTAAAGGTAATGAGTAAAATTGCTAAAGAGGTTGAGGACGATATGGAGACAAATCCTCCTAATATGACAATAGCCTCTGTTGATAATGAGATAACTGCAATGCTTGCAGAGTCTGCTGTAAAGGCATCGCTGCAACTTCCTGTAAAAGCAGTAATTGTAGATACACTAACCGGAAGAACAGGCAGATATATATCAGCATTCAGAGGTAAATACCCTGTATATGCAATATGCTACGATACTGCAGTAATGAGACAGTTAGCCCTGTCGTATGGTGTTAATGCTGAATATATGCCACATCACTCATCAAGAAGTATGTTTGTTAGAACTGCCATGGACAAATTCATTACACGTAATAAGTTTAAAGATGATGATCTGGTAATTGTTATAGGTGGTAGTTTTGGTTCATCAAATGGTGCAAGTTTTATGGAGATTGCAAAGATTAAAGATCTTATTACTAAAGAGGATTAAATAATACTATAGAAGTCAGAATATTTAAAGTCGCTACAACATATTGGTTTAGCGGCTTTTTATTTATCATATTAAACAGTTTGTAACATATAATGTTATTTCTATTAATAAAAGAGAGCATAATTGATCATAATATTTAGCTTTGTATGCGGCTAATTTAGCCTTATTGATATTTTATAGAGTACACCGAATGGACAAAATAATAATTAAAACAGAAGAGCAGATTTCCGGAGTAAGAGCCAGTGCACAACTGGCCGGAAATACACTTAAATATATTAGTGAATATGTAAAAGAGGGTGTATCAACACTCTATCTTAACGATAAGATTGAGGAGTATATACGAGATAATGGAGCAACCCCTGCCCCTTTAAATTATAATGGATTCCCGAAAGCTTGTTGCATATCGTTAAACAATGTAATATGTCATGGTATACCATCAGATAAGGAGATAATAAAAGAGGGTGATATATTAAATATTGATGTTACAACTATTCTTAACGGATACTATGGGGATACAAGTACAATGTTTACTATTGGTGAGTGTACCGATCAGGCATTTGATCTTGTAGAAAACACAGAGCATGCACTATATCTGGGTATTGAGCAAGTACGTCCTGGTAACTATTTTGGTAATATTGGTTTTACAATAGGCCGATTTGCAAAATCGAAACGATATAGTGTAGTTTATGAATTCTGTGGTCATGGTGTTGGTCTGAAATTCCATGAAGAGCCTCAGGTAGAACATTCTGCACCACGAAATTCAGGTGAGATTATGAGACCAGGAATGATCTTTACTATTGAGCCAATGATTAACATTGGAAAAGCCAAAGCTATAATTGATAAAGAGGATGGTTGGACAGCAAGAACTGTAGACAATATGTTATCGGCTCAGTTTGAACATACAATACTTGTTACCGACTCGGGTTATGAGATTTTGAGTGATGTAGGAGAATATGAGATATTTAAATAGAAAAAAGGGGGGACTATAATTCCCCCTTTTATTTTATCGCTATGTATTCTATTGTATATAGATCTTATTTGAATATCCTTCAACTTTTAGCGTAGATGTAGCTGCGGCTCCACCTTTTTTAATATACTCAATATCAGTCATTGAGCTTTGCGATATATGTTTTTTAATCTCGTAGTTGCTGTTGTTTACCTTACAGCTACCATATTTACCTTTAAAAAGGATTCTGGCAGTTAACGACTCCGGAACAGATATACCTATCTTATTATACTTTCCTTTAATATCAAGTTTATCAAATGCATCACTTACACCCTCTATCTGACTTTTTATCTCATACCCATTTGTAACAGATATATTTTTTGTTATAAAATCAATATCAAAATTACTGTATTTTCCTGTTGTAAGCTTCACTGATTCAACTCTGTTAAAGCTATATTTATCGTTATAAGAGGTTTCTTGTATAAACGATGTAAGAGTACCTATCTTAAATTCGGAGTATTTTGATGTAGTTATATTTACACTTCCTGCTCTCTCAATATTAATATTATCGGTATATAACGACATTATATTGATATTTCCTGTTCCAATAAATTTCATTTCAGAATACTTAGAGCTCTTTACTAACAAATTATTGATATTACGTATGGCTACATTAGAATCGTAAAGTGTTAAGTATGTATCTAATGATTTTTCTGCATTAAGATCTGAATATTTACCATTAAATTTTATATTACCTGTTTTTTCAAAGTTGTATTTATCGGTGTAACTGGTTAGGTTAGTCTCTCCTGCACTTTTAATCTTTATTTTAGAGTATTTTGATGTACATTTCATATCTTCTACCTTGTTAATCACAACATCGGTATCGTAAAGGTTAAGGCTTGTATTGCCCAGATTTATAAATTCAACCTTTGAGTATTTACAATTTATTATAGCATTTCCCATAATACTTCTCCCTGATATTTTATCCTGATAAGATCGTATTTTTATAGTATTAAGATCGGTAATTGAGATAGTAGAATATTTACTTACTAGCTCAAAATCTGATGTCTTTGGCAGATATAGGTTAGCACGTATTTTAAGCTCAGATAATGTAATTTTCTCTTTGTTTTTGAGTGTTAGTCTTATCCTCTTTGCTATCCCAATAGATTTTGATATCCAGTTATTCCAGAATCTGGTATTCAACTCAACATTACTCATTGAAGCTTCCGGCTCATAACTACTCAGGAAAGCCATAAGTTTGTTTATATCTTCGGTATCACCCTCTGCAATAACAAACATCTCGAATTTAACATTATTATTATCAGATGTTTTTACCTGCAAATCGCAATCGTAGTTTGTAAGTAATACTTTTACTTTATCGTTAACATCAAAGTTCCACCTATAGGTCTCATTAATCTCTTTAGTCTGCGCTTCTACTGATAGAATAGAGCATACAATAAGTGTAAACAGTGTAACACTAAACCTTATGTTTTTTATCATTGTTCTCATATACTTTTTGTTTTTCAATCTCATTAATAATCTGATTTAATATTTGCAGGCGTTTCTCATAGGTATCAAAAATAGTGTCGACAATCTGATCCATGGTTCCTGATGTTTTGATATCCTCAAATGCCTGTATATATAATTTATCAATCTCGTTTAACTCATCTTTAAGAAATACTATTATCTCATTACTTGTATTTTTATCGCTATTAATTAATGCCATCTTTTTATTGATAAGTGCATTATATTCACTCTCACGTACTCCCCACTCATCTGAATATTCACTCAAAGAATATTTATAGCCTGTATTGTCTCTATTTATAACAAACACAGATATTGTAATAATTGCAATTACAGATGCAGCAACCCTTATTGTGTTTATTCTTAGATTTCGTAACCTACGTTTTTTGGCAGACTTAATTCCTTTCCAGATTATCTCCCTGTCAGGCTCTTCAATATCAAACCTGTTTCTGTTATCTTCAATATATTTCTCAAATCTCGACTCCATAATATGCAGGTTTTAGTTTGTTAAATAGTATCTGTTTTGCTCGTTTATATTGTGTCTTACTTGTTGACTCTGTAATTCCCAAAATATCAGCTATCTCTTTATGTTTATATCCTTCAAATGCATAAAGGTTTATTACTGTACGAGCACTTACCGGCAGCTCTTTTATTGCATTATGAATATCACTATCCGATATACTGCTATCAACAAGGTCGTCTTGATAAATTACATTTGTATTACCATCAATATCCTCAAAAATCACCTTCTTCTTTCTTATTTCTGATATACATCTGTTAATTACAATACGTTTAAGCCAACTCCCGAAACTACACTCTCCTTTAAATTTTTTTATATTAGCAAATGCTGCAACAAACGATTCCTGTACAATATCTTCGGCAATCATTTTATTATTAAAAAACCGGAGTGCTGTATTATACATTGATTTAACAAACATATTGTATATATAAAACTGACAAGTTTCGTCATTACGTCTGCACCCCTTCAAATATTTATCTATTAATCGTTCGTCTGCTTTCATTTTTTGTATTGCTTCTACTTTAGAGACTCAACATGTCTAAAATAGTTGTAATTTTTTTTGAAAATTATGTAAATAAAAAAAATGGTAAATTGTTAAAAATATAACTAACAGATATTCTATTTTAGCTATAAAGATTATATTTGATGAACGCAACCAATATTTATTATTATACATGCGCTTTTATTCTATAATTCTACTTGCACTGGTTTTAGTATGTTCATGTAACAACTCAGTGCCAACTTCTACAATTAAAAAGGATATTCATAAGTTAAAAGATCCGGATTCAGTAATAAATGCTTATCGGCAGTTAATAAAAGATAGCAGGTTAGATACGCATAGCAGTATAAATGCTAAATACCGACTTGCCGATGCATATTTCAGGAAGATGGAGTATGATAAAGCGATAGCTGTCTTTAAAGAAGTGATCAATTACAATTGGAGAGAGCAGACCGAAGAAGATCAGAAACTTATCAGAAAATCTATGCGGGGTATATCCGCTGCTTATGGCTACAGACGTAAAAACGATAGTGCTTTAATTTATAGCCTGAAACATCTTGACATTGCAGAAGAGTTAAAAGATAGTTCGCTAATTTCATTATCGTATTTTGAGATAGGAAGCGATTATCTGGGTGTTAATGAGAGTAAAAAAGCTCTTGAGTATTTAACAAAATCTGAAGGTATTGCAAAAAAGGTATCTGATAACAAAATACTAAATATGGTATACCTTGTTAAAGGAGCATATTATGGTGAAAAGAGAAATTATAATACAGCAATAAAGTACTTTAAAGTGGGAAAGATGCATCATCCGGGGTACAAAGAGGGGGTGCCTGATATGAAAGCTGATGCTAATATAGCTATATGCTATATGTATATGAAGGAGTACGACAAAGCCTTAGCAATACATAAAAGTGCATATGACTATTTTATAAAAAAGGATGATAGAATAAATATAATAAGAACACTTCGTAATATTGCGTATGTGTACTCATCAACCAATAGATATAAGGAGGCATTCAATTATTTTAACATAGCTGATTCTATAGCGGAGAAACATAAAATAGATAAAATAAGGGGAGATATATTATCTACAATGTGTAATGCTGCTGAGAAAGGAAAAATGTACAAAAAAGCTCTTGAGTACCAGAAAAAGTATATGGCATTCAGAGATAATTTAGCTATAGAGAGAAAGGCTGTAAGTCTTGAAGAGATAAAGCAGAGATATGAAGAAGATAAGAGAGTACAAGAGATAAAGTACAAAGAGCGCGAAAAACAGTTAATATATCTCTCTGCCATAATAATATTGGTTCTGATTCTGATGCTAATATTTATATATTTCAGACGAAAGATATTGCTGCACCAAAAGGAGAAAGAACTAATTCTGCTGCGCGAGAGACAGACAGAGTCTGAGCTGGCTTTAAAACGTAGTGAGATTTTTGATTTTAGCAACAGAATAAATGAAAAAAACAGATTGTTAATGGATCTGGAACAGGAGTTATATCTTTTAAAGAAAGAGAGTGAGACTAAAGGCTGTGATATGGATAAGATAAGACAATCATTAAAGGTTCATCTTATAGATGAAGATGCAAGAAACATGATAGAACAAAAGATTGAATCGGCAAATGGAGAGTTCTTAACAATGGTCAAAGTCAAGCATCCTGATGTAAACTCTGACGATCTTCAATTAATAGGTATGCTACGTCTTAAGTTTTCGTCAAAACATATTGCTGAAATAATGAATACATCAGAGAGAGCAATTGAGGGCAGACGCTATCGTTTAAGAAAAAAACTAGATCTTGAGAAAGGGGATAATCTAATGGAATATCTGTTAAGATTAAACTAAACAGATCTTACTTCTTATCTGTTTATATTCTCCTTTTACTACATATAGAAGGTCAATTTTAGTGTGTGTGAATAACAAATTCTCATGCATCGTTTTCAAATACAAACAAAATAGTAACCCCTGACAGTAATTCATTATAGTCAGGGGTTTATTAAATACGTGAGGTTTTGTGAGGCATTTTTCTTCAATTTAATTTAGGTAAATTATTCCTTTGCGTAGAGGAAATCAAATAATAAAATCGCATTATGAAGGAGCTAAAAAAACTGCTGTTACTTTTTACAGTAGTAATATTTGTAACATGTTTTGGATGCAAAAAAGACGATTCAGAAAAAGAGAATAAAGAGTTCAATTCAGATTTAGTAGGCACATGGGTATATAAAGGTAGCAAGGTTGTTGCTCATTTCGGACAGGTTACTGTTAATAAAACTCTTAAATTTTCAGATCAGGGAAAATACGCATATAAATCTGAGGAGCATAACGTAAACAAGACATACAATAAAAAGCATAACGAAGAGGGTACTACAACATTATCTAATCCTGAAGATAAAGAGATTGCAACATATAAAAAATCGTTTGGCGATGATATTAACCCAACACTAAAAGTTACTCTTAACAACGGGAAAAGCAAGTCAAACGGACTAATTGAGTTATCATCAAATAAGAAGCAACTCTCTTACTTCTGGGAAACTTCAGGTGGAGATAAGATGAAACGAGTTTACGAAAAGAAATAAGAAACACTTCATATAGGCAATTCTTATTAGTTCTACTATCGTAACCGGTCTAACGGCAAAACAGTCAAATTCACATAATAATATCACTATGTCGTTAGTACCGGTTCTCAAAATTTAAATCAGACTATTATGCGTAAACCACAAACTATTTGTTATATAATACTACTATTTACTTTATTATTAGCGTGTTCAAAGAAAGATAAAGAAGATAACGAACCCATTAAAGAGATAAAATCAGGTGAAGCAACACTGGATAGTTTCATATTCACTGCAAAACTAAATCCTAGATTAAAAAAAGACTATCATGGAGAAATAGATAAGGACAAATATGAGGTTACGATTTTTCTACCCTACTCTACAAATGTTTCGGCCTTAAAAGCTGATATTGTTATCAGCAAAAAAGCTACTGTAAATCCTGACATATCTTTATCACATGATTACAGTAAACCTTTAAAACTTACAGTTGTATCAGAAGACAAAAACATTAAGAGAGATTATACTGTATTAGTAAACAGAGATAAACCTTATAAACAAAAGGGAAATGTACTATATATTGAATCTGTAAAGTTACAGTACAATGGAAATCCAATCACAATAAATAAAGATAGTATCCTCAGAAAATATAGTGATCAGAAAATATACCATATAATTCAGAAACACAACAAAACGTTCTATCTTATAGAGTTAGATATGACTAATGATACTAAACCATTTAAGGTTATTGATTCTTATGACAAACTACTTTACAACAACACCCTATATCAGAGAAATAATCTAAGAAAACTCCCATTACCATTTACTCAATATAGTTACAAAGCAGACAATCAAAGTAGTATTGCAAAGTATAACGTTAACTCAATAATAAACAACAGAGGATATATAACGAACATTCCCCCTGGTATTATTGATATCTGGAAGAATATCGCAAAGAAAACAGTTGGCAGTGTTGTTAGAATACAAGGTGGTGGAACAGGTTGGTTTATTGATAAAGATCTGGTGATTACTAATATGCATGTAGTTGAAAACAATGGATCTATAGCAGTTAATGGGGATTACTTGCAAAATCCGCAGATGACAGTTGACCTGTTTGATGGTAGAAAAACTATAGGTAGAACATGGTTTGCCTCTCGTGATCATGATATTGCTATCTTAAAACTTGATGAATCATTTGATGATATATCACTATTATCAATAACAAATAGAGATACAGAGAAGGGAGAACTGGTACTTAATATAGGTGGCCCAAACATTGCTCAAACATACGGAAAACATCTTGCAATATTGGGTGTTATGAATACTCCATATACATTTAATTTTGACCTTCCGCTACATATAAGCTGTATTGCCGGACAGAGTGGTTCTCCGGTATTTAACCTAAGAGGTGAAGTTGTTGGAATGATGAAACTTTCCGGATATCTGGTAAATATAAGGGATGATGTAAATTACTTTGAAATCCCTTCAAAATCTTTAATATATGCAGAACCAAAGGTTATTAAGAATCCGGTTATAGGCCCTAAATCAAGTACTCTTATAGGAGGAGAAGCAATATTACGCTTATTAAACTTCTGGCTTAGATCAGTTGACAGGAAATTACCAGATCAGAAACTTAAACTAAATCAGAGCTATTCATGGTCAGAGACATCAGATGAATTCTACGCAAGCTATGATATAGGTTTCCCAGAAAGCGAAATACCTGCAATAGAATCAGGATTACAAGAAAATTTAAAAAGTATAGTCACAATTCAGAAAAGAATACTTGATCCTCAAAGTAATATCTCATCAGAAACAGCAATAGTTTACGATAAAGATTATCTTATTGCTTTATGTACATTTCCTTACGAAGTAGGTGACATATTTGATGTAATAAGTTACGATAGAAACGTAAGAGAAGCAAAGGTAATTGCAAAAGGTTCTCAGAATGGGCCTAACAGATACTTTCTTCTTAAGCTCTCAAATGCATTTGATGTATCAAGTGTAAGATATATAAAGAGTATAATATCTGAAATATCAACAGATCAGGGGTTGTTAAGTTACGGACGGTCATACTACTTTCCTTATCCTGGCTGTTTTCAGGTAAATCAGGTGGCATACAGTAGTGGAAGTTTACGCCACCTGAATACTCTTACTGATAAACTCCCTCTTTTTACAACAGATGGAAAATTCGTTGGCTATACCGAAGGTAGTTACACAACAGATGATAGTCAAAATATAGGAAGTCGCCTGTTTATTAGAACAACAATTCCAATAACACAAGTAATACTACCTCAAAAACTTGTTCCTGCAAAAAATGTAATTAATCAATTCTCTGAATTGAATTGAAAACATAATATCACATAATACATTTAGTAATTTGTTTTTCAGATCGTCTCATATAGTGAGACGATCATTTTTTTATATAAAAAAACCTCATTTCTATTGTATAATACAACTTTAATATATATGTTTAAGTATAAGTTTGGTATTTATTTAAAAGCTTAATTAAGGATATTGTTTTCCTATTATGGTAGACTATTCACAACCAAACTTAAAAGATTCCGAACACTATTGTTCGGAATCTTTTTATTATACTGTTTATATCTAACAAAATACACTATCTATTTTATTAGATATTTGCATTATTAAATATATTCAAGCAACATCCTGTTAACAAGAGATATACATAAAATATTAATGTTACATATTTTTTAACCGAAAATTTATTACTTACTTTGCTGTGCAGACAGTTCGTAACCATCCTGTCTATAAACAAAACTAGGGAAGACATATTTTGTGTAATTAATTGTCGTTTGACTATTCTTATTCCGGAATATATCAATCTTCTTTGTTTATAATTTTTTTACCACAGATGGTATAGTTCTGTTTGCAAGAACTAACAAGTAGTTACTTGTCAGTAAAGAGATAAGCATACATTCTAACCGCATAGGTTTTATTAAATGTTGATCTTGATATTTAGCAAATAAGAAACAAATTATAAAATAGATGAATAAAGAGATTAAATGGTTATTATTTCTGATTTCGATATTTGTTAGCTTACTTGTTGTAAGTAACGTAATAGCTGTAAAAACAATTAATGTTTTTGGCTTTATAGGTCCGGCAGCAGTAATATGTTACTCACTAACATATGCAATTACTGATACAATATCAGAAATTTGGGGAAAGCGAATAACCGGATTTGTTGTAATGCTTGGGTTTGGAGCTGTAGTTATTTCAGCAATTTTTGTACGTTTAGCTATTATAATGCCAGGATCGCCATTTTGGGACAAACAGAGTGAATATGCGGCTATTCTTGGTGCAAATATGAGAATTGTAATAGCAAGCATGGCAGCTTATTTAGTTAGTCAGTGGCACGATGTATGGGCTTTTCATTTCATAAAGTCAAAAACAGGAACAAAATGGCTTTGGTTAAGAAATAACATATCATCTATGTTCAGTCAGTTATTTGACACGTGTGTATTTATTTTTATAGCCTTTTATGGTACAGGCGCACCAATATGGCAAATGATTATAGGGCAATATGTAATAAAGGTTGCTATTGCCGCAATTGATACCCCAATTGTTTATGCTTTAGTTGGCATTATTAAGAGAAATGTTGGCGCATTCGCTTTATCTGAAGCAGTAAGTAAAAAATAAATTGAACATAAATTATGAACTATACAGATATAAAAGAGATAGAAGGAAAGGTGCTTGGTAAACAGGTTGATTATCCGCAACAGTACGATCCAACAATATTAGTTGCTGTTCCCAGAAAACCTAATCGTGATATATACAATATTGATACACCAAGCAACCTGTTCACCGGATATGATACATGGCATGCATATGAGCTAAGTTTTATTACAGAAAAAGGTCTGCCTGTTTCTGCTATGCTAAAAATTGTTTACGATTGTAATACTCCTAATATAGTTGAGAGTAAATCTCTAAAGCTATACCTTAATTCATTTAATATGACCCGCTTTGGTTTCTCTGCTCAATCGGGATTAGATATTGTTTTAGGTATTGTAGAAGAGGATCTTTCAGAAGTAGTAGGTAGCAGAGTTAAGGTTTTTGCATTTAAAGAGCAAGAGGCAGAAAATCTTGTAGATAAATCTATTGATTATACAGTTCTTGAGGACTCTATTTTCTCAGAAGAAATTACCTTTGAAAGGTTCGATGAAGCACCTGATCTGTTAAAAACCTCTGAAAATAGTAGCAATACAGAACAAACTTTTGCATCACATATTCTACGCAGCAATTGCAAAATTACGAATCAACCAGACTGGGGTTCTGTATTTATAAGAATATCTGGCAAAAACAATATAGATGCAGAATCATTATTAAAATACCTTGTTTCGTTCAGAAATGAGAATCATTTTCACGAAGAGGTATGCGAAATGATATTTAAACGAATTTACGACAACTACAAACCAGAAGATCTTGCTGTAACATGCATATTCACACGTAGAGGAGGTATTGACATATGCCCTTCTCGTACCACAAGAATCGACTGGTTATTTAACAACCTAGTCTCAGAAGGAATATTAACAGAGAAGCTGATACGTCAGTAACTCAAAAGCCTTTGAGATATGTAATCATAAACCGAATTGTAATTTTTACTTGAGCTGGTCGTATTGACCGAACTATTACTTTGGGGATATAGATTAATTCTATATCCTTTTTTTATTTATATAGTTGATAACGCTACAATTATTCGTTAACTTGTTACACAACTAAACAATTTCTTATGAAAAAGTATATTGTAGCGCTAATTATATTGACAATTGCCGGTTGTAAAAACAGAGAAGACAAGGTTCTTTCAGTACAATCAAAATGGTCATCGCTAAATCCTCTTAGCATAAATGTTAAAACAAGATATAAATATTGGAAAAAAGGAAACCTGATACAAAATAGTTCTTTTGAAAACGGAAGAATCTTCTACGATTCAATTGACAATTCATTTCAGATAAAAGGTTGGGAGATAATTGGCAATAATGTTTACTGGCAGGATTCGGGTACAGATTCCTCATTAGTATTTTCAGGTAAAAAATCGGTCTGTATTAAACGTAAAACAGCAAACGAGAATGATAATACCGGACAAGGTGTAATGAGTGATTATATACACGTTATTCCAGGCAAATACAACATGAATATTGCATTCAGGGCAGATAGTATATATTCTGCATATAAACGTTGGAATAACAGCCTAAACGATGCTATAAATATAAAAGTGGAGTATTACGATAAAAGTAAACAGAGGATTAAAGGAGAGTTATACCTATACGATTGTCAGACAACAATAAACAGCTCAGAACAATGGTTTGGATTACATGCAATAAACAACGGATTTTCATCAGGATGGAATATATACAGGTGCAAATACACAAACAATATGATATTAAACGGTATAATTCCTGATAAAACACGATGGGTAAAAATCTTTCTAGGTTTAAAAGGCACAGGGACAATATGGTACGATGATATATACTTTGGTATGGATGCCGACAATTTCACACTTAACGAAAAATACAATTTGTTATATAATAAAAATATTCAGCAAGATACAATCAGTCTTGACTCCTTCTTTGAGCAAAATGACAATACAAAAACATTATATAACAACGATAATCCGTTAACTACTGATACTGTATTAAATATATATAGTAACGACTCTATATTCTATGCTATAAGCACACATCCATTGTATTCTAAATACCCAGGTTTACTATGTTTAAACGATATATTTGCATTTTATAGTAGCAGCAAGTGTATTGGCGAAACGCATCATTGCAACTTTCCTATAATGTTTAATTTACAGCTAACAGATACTATAGGTAGTTATAAAGAGAATCATTACATAGATTTAGATATAGTAAGGGATATAACCATAATGGAAAAGCTATTTGGTACTGAACGCACAGCTATACTCATAAAACTCAGTGATTTCGTTACACGCTACTATCAAACACTACTTTTACTGCAATATGGCGAACGCCGCGTATACCTGAACAACAGGTTATCATTTTATAAAGACAATATACTTAAGAGCTTCTCTGAACTCAGAATTACTAATGATTCTATAATTAGCACAACGTATCTGAATAAACTAGAACACAACATACTCAGAGACTATGCTACTGTTAATAAAAAATATTAGATTTTATTCAACCTATTATTATAATACACGTAATATATGTGTGTGATTAGTGCTAAGGTTTCAAGTTTTTGTTATTTGTGATTTAATCAGAGATCTTAGTTCGAGAGTAGTAAGAGGAATTGGGGATGGCACTTTGTCATCCCTCTCTTTTTTATGCAATATGAGCTTCTTTATAACGACTACTTTAAAAGGCAATAATTGCAAAATAAGTATTATCACTACAGCAAAATAGTTACTACACAGTATAAAATATTATTCTAAAGAGCTGACTTAAAGAATATACAAAAACAAAGAGCCGACCATAATGGCCGACCCCCCGTTTTAATTGCTCATATATAATGACTAAAATAAGAGTCAATTACTATTGAAATGCCCAAAGCTTATCAAATACTGTTACACCTTTTGGACAGTTCGAGTTATAATTTATTTCGTCTCCTGCATAAGGGAAACGTGCAGGCAACTGCGATCCAGTTGTTGGAGTAAGTACAGGGAATCCTGTTCTTCTGTAGTCAACAAATGCCTCAGTATGCATAAACATATGTATATACTTACCTTCAATTATCTCTTGTACAGTTGCGTTTGTCTTACTATTTGCAGTTATCCAAGCAGTTTGTTGTGCTGCAGATGGCATCTTTGAAAGATCGTATCCTAACTCATCATTCTTATTAGTCAGTACACCAAGGTAACCAAGGTTAAAATAGTATTCAACAGACGCTTTCAATGCCTCGTTATAAGCAGCATCACCATTTCCACTATTTCTAACCTGAGCTTCAGACTTAATAAACTGAGCTTCAGAATATGTTACATGATTAATTTTTGAGTTTCTATAAGAATAGAAACCTCCAAAAACAATATCAACTAATACAGAATCACGTATATCAGTAGTCATCATTGTCTCAAAGTTAGTATTGATATTTGCATACCCTACTCTTTGTGTTCTGAACTGATATAAAGGTCCTGCTGCTGCCTCTGTTGCATCAAACATGAAGGTATAGTTCTCGTCATTTGAACTAATTCCTGCATCAATATCAGCTATCACATTTGTATAGTTAACTGTACCCTTCTTTGTAAGGTGCATTGCATAACGTGCACGCAAAGTATGCGCTAACTTTATCCAATTATCAACTTTTCCACCATAAACAAGGTCTCCAGAGATATTAAATAAACCAGCATCCTTACCAAAATCAGCAATAGCTTCAGTTAATAAAGTATTTATAGCACTATAAATATCCTCTTGAGAATCAAACTTTGGCGTAAGATTCTTATCCTCTAAAAAAGCTTCAGTATAAGGTATATCACCCCATAAAGATGTAGCTGTACCTATACTATAAGCCATAAGTACCTTTGAAACTCCAACATAATGATTTGATACAGGAGCTGTAGCCTCAGCTTTTGTTCTCATAATATATATGTCCTTCATAAAACCAGCATACATACTCTCCCATGCATTATTTAAATCACCTGTTCTCAGATTATAAACATCAATTGCAGAAAACTGTCTGTCAGTACCTTTTACATACTGCATCCATATTGAAGTATTTGCAGAGATATCAATACCTCCTAATGTATAAGCCATATCAAGTTGTATACCCGACAATAACAAGCTCATATCAACATCCAACGGTCTGTCCGGATCATCATTTATCTCCGGGTCAATCCACTGCTCACATGCACTTAATGAAAACACCAAGGCAAAAGCAAGAATAATCTTATATATATTTTTCTTAATCATGATTTTCAATATTGTTTAATTAAAATCCAATCTTTAAACCGAAAGTATAACTCTTTGTACCCGGCATATTAAAGTAATCGAATCCCTGAGCATTTGAAGCACCTGTCAAACTTGTTTCAGGATCAATTCCAGTATAATCAGTTGATAACCAAAGGTTATTTCCAGTAAAGTATACATCTAGGTTATTAATGAACGTCTTCTCTAGGAACTTAGGACTAAACTTATACGATAGAGTAATCTCTCTTAAACGTACCCATCCAGCATCCTCAATATAAGGAGAAGAAGCTCCTGTAAAACCACTACCTCCACCTGAAGTTCTCCAAGTTTCATCTAACTTAACAACCTTTGTGTTTTTAGTTCCGTCAGCTAATACTCCGTCAAACACATAATCCTGCTCTCTGTTCTCAGTATCTTTATGTGTTCCAAAATAGTATAACGCGCCTTTTGTACCATTCCACATCTTACCACCATGCTTAATATCAATTAAAGCAGAAAGTGTAATACCTTTATATGTGAATGTATTTGTAAGACCCATTGTCCATTTTGGCTGAATTGTTCCAAGCTCTGTCATCTCATCAGCAGTAGTTGGATATCCATCAGCTCCAATAAGTACATTACCATTAGCATCACGTTTCCAGTCAAGTCCAAATATCGAACGATAAGGCTTACCTACAACTGCACGTACCTGAGGCTCAGTAAATCCACCAAGACCAACGTTTGGTACATCGTCAGCTAACTTTGTAACCATTGTTTCAGGATTAGACCAGTTAAGAGTAAAGTTCCATTTAAAATCAGATATCTTAACAACATCTGCACTGAAAAGAATCTCCCATCCTGTAGTTTCCATCTCACCCGCATTCAGATATCTTGATGTAATACCTGTTGAACCAGCAGTTGGAACATATAGTAACAGATCCTTATTCACATTCTTAAAGTATGCAACATCTAGTCTTAATCTACCATTCCATAATCTGAAATCAGCACCAATCTCAAAATTATTCATTGTCTCAGGCTTAAGATCAGCATTACCAAGTGCGTTACCATATGAGAAAGCACCTTTATTTTTAAATGGGAAACTAACACCGTCAGTCCATCCGTCACCACCACCAGCTACGCTGTAATATGTTTTAGTTGCATATGCTGCAGCATCGTTTGCAATACTTGCATATGAAGCTCTAAGTTTACCAAATGTAAGAATTGGATTCTCTTTTAATATATCTAGCTCTGTAAATACAAATCCTAAACTTGCAGATGGATAGAAGAATGAATTATCATTCTCTGGCATGGTTGTAGACCACTCATAACGACCTGTTAAGTTCATATATAACATACTCTGATATGATAATCCAAGATCTGCAAAATAAGCAGCAGTACGCTTCTCATAATTAGTCTCATATCCTTTATTATCAGCTGTATTAGACATATTTCTCCAATCTTGCATCAAAAGTCCACCAGCAAATGCTGAAGTTGAATTTGATTCAGATAAGAACATGTTGTGTCCTAATGTAAACTCAGCTCTGATATCATCAGTAAGATTCTTCTTAATACTTAAAAGAAGATCTGAGTTTATATCTCTTCTGAAAGCATTACTTCTGTTTAATCTACCTGCAGAGTTAGCATTCGATCCTCTTTCTATAAGATCACTTATATCCTCACTGTACCAATCTGTTCCTAAACGGTACGAAATATTCAACCAATCAGTAGCTTCATAGTTAACATTTACATTACCAATAAGTCTGTTTACTCTATCTGTAAACCTATTCTGATTTGCTGTCCAGTATGGGTTATCATAACCACCACCACCGCGGTAACTTCTCTGCGAACCATCCTTAAATTTATAACCATATGAGTTGTCGAATGTTGCAGGTGTACGTAACAGACCAAGCATTACACCAGATACGTTTGAACCTTGTTGTATACGATCACCACCAGAAGCAGTATAAGTAGCAGCAGCACCAACAGTTAATTTCTCATGCAATTTTGTATTTCCGTTAAATGTAAATGTATTCTTAGAGAATTCATTATTAGGAACAATACCTTTTTGTGTTGTATTTGAGTATGAGAAATAGAAACTTCCATTTTCATTTCCTTTTGACATATTTACAGAGTAATTCTGTGTTACACCTGTCTGGAAAAAGTCATAAGGATCATAAGTTTTAACTGGAGTTGAAGAAAGCGATGGAGCTGTTCCTGTAAAGTTAGGATCACCTGCCCAGAAAATATAACCATTTCTAGACCACCCCATATCAATATACTCCTTATTTGTCATACTTGAACCACCATCCCAAGGTGTGTAAGCAGGATCTGAAACATAACGAAGATCAGATACTTTTGGTCCCCATGAAAGCT